>DATIFV010000166.1:0-3439 GCA_035455085.1 Candidatus Methylomirabilota bacterium
AGAACCCGCTGGCCCCGTCGGACCGGGTCATGAAGGCGATGCAGACCGCGCTCGCCCACATCAACCGCTACCCGGACGGCAGCGGGCACTATCTCCGCCAGGCCATCGCCCGGCGGCACGGCCTCACCAGCGACCACGTCATCCTCGGCAACGGCTCCAACGACCTGATCGAGCTGATGGTGCGGGCGTTCCTGCGCTCGGGGGAGGAGGCGGTCATCCCGCATCCTTCCTTCGTGGTCTACCCGATGATCGTGCAGGCGGTGGGCGGGATCCGGGTAGTGGTGACGCTCAAGGACCAGCGCCTCGATCTCGACGCGATGGCCCGCGCGATCACCCCAATGACCAAGATGGTGTTCATCGCGAACCCCAACAATCCCACCGCGACCATCGTCACCGCCGACGAGGTCGAGCACTTCATGGCCCGCGTCCCCGACAAGGTCATCGTGGTCTTCGACGAGGCCTACATCGAGTTCGCCCAGGGGCCCGACTTCCCGGACGCGCTCGCCTACCTGAAGCAGGGGCGGAAGGTCGCGGTGCTCCGCACCTTCTCGAAGGCGGCGAGCCTGGCCGGCCTGCGCGTCGGCTACGCGGCGGCCGATCCCGACTGCATCGCGCTGCTCAACCGCATCCGCCAGCCCTTCAACGTCAACTCGGTGGCCCAGGCCGCCGCGCTCGCCGCGCTCGAGGACGACGCCCACGTGCGGGAGTGCCTCAGCATGATCGACGCGGGCCGCCACTACCTGGTCCAGGAGTTCACCGCGCTGGGGCTCAAGTACGCCCCCTCGCGCGCCAACTTCATCCTGGTCGACGTGGGACGGAGCGCGAGCGAGGTCTTCCACTGGCTCCTCAAGGAGGGCGTGATCGTGCGCCCCATGACGAGCTTCGGAATGGAGAGCGCCCTGCGCGTGACGATCGGCACGCCCGAGGAGAACCGCCGGTTCGTGAAGGCGCTCAAGAAGGTCCTGGCGGGAGCCAAGGGCGCGTGATCCGTCGCCTCAGTCTGGTCGGTCTCGGTCTCCTGGGCGGGTCGGTCGCGAAGGCGGCGCGCGCCCTGGGCCTGGCCGACGAGATCGTGGCGGTGGGCCGCGACCGCGAGCGGCTCGAGCCGGCCCGCCGCGACGGGGTGGTGGACCGCGTGACCACCGACCTGCGGGAGGGAGTGGACGGCGCCGACTTCTGTCTGCTCGCCACTCCGGTCGCCACCCTCGCCGCGCTGCTGCCCGCGGTCTGGCGGGCGCTGCCCTCGGACGCGGTGCTGACCGACGTGGGGAGCACCAAGGCCGCCATCGTGGGCGCGGCCGAGCGGCTCGGGGCCGAGCGGCCGCTCGCCTTCGTGGGCAGCCATCCCATGGCCGGCTCGGAGCAGGCCGGCTACCGGGTGTCGCGGCCGGATCTCTTCCGGGGCGCGACCGTGATCATCACCCCCACCGAGCGGACCGATTCCCACGCGGTCAAGCGGGTGGGCGAGTTCTGGGAGGCGCTGGGCGGACGCCTGGTGACGCTCGATCCGCTGACCCACGACCGGGCCACCGCCGCCATCAGCCACCTGCCGCACCTGGTCGCCGACGCCCTGGTGGACGCGGTGGTGCGGATGGACCCGCGCTTCTTCGAGGTGGCCGGACGCGGCTTCAAGGACACCACACGCATCGCGGCCTCGGACGCCCGCGTGTGGCGCGAGATCTTCCAGGAGAACCGCGCCGGCCTCACCGAGGCCCTGGGCGCCTTCCGCAGCGCCCTCGAGGAGCTGGAGCGCCTGATCGCGGCCGGGGAGGACGCCGCCATCGAGGCCGCGCTCGACCGGATCCGGCGCATCCGCGAGGGGGTGGCTTGATCCACCGCGTCATCCCCGCGGCGGCGGCCTCGTGAAGGCGGGCGGGGGACGGCGGGACATCGTGATCACGATCGACGGTCCGGCGGGAGCGGGCAAGTCCACCGTCGCGGCCGCGCTCGCGCGACGCCTTCACTTCACCCTGATCGACACCGGTGCGCTGTACCGCGGGCTCGCGTGGGCCGCGCGGGAAGCGGGGGTCCCCATCGAGGACGGCCCGGCCCTGCGCGCCCTGCTCGACCGGACGAGCGTGCGGCTCGACGGCGGGCGCGTGCTGGTCGACGGGCGCGACGTGACTGTCGAGATCCGCACCCCGGCCATCAGCCAGCTCACGTCACGGTTGACGATGCTGGCCCCGGTGAGAGATAAGATGACGCCAATCCAGCGAAGCCTGGCCGCCCCCGGCGGCGCTGTCCTCGAAGGACGCGACACCGGCAGCGTGGTGTGGCCGGAGGCCGAGGTGAAGTTCTACCTCGACGCCGATCTCGACACCCGGGCCCGGCGGCGGCGCGACGACCTGGTCGCGCGCGGGCTCGACGCGGATCTGGAGTCGGTGCGGGAAGACATCGTGCGACGCGACCGGCAGGACATGGAGCGGGCGCTGGCGCCGCTGGTGAAGCCGGAGGGCGCGGTGGTGGTGGACACCACCGGGCTCGGCATCGCGGAGGTGGTGGAGACACTGCTTCAGGTGGTCGAGCAGGCGAGATGCTGTACGCGATCCTGAAGCCGATCGCGGTGGCGCTGATGCGCCTCCTCTTCCGGCTCGAGGTCGTGAGCCCGGGACTGGTGCCCGCCACCGGTCCGGTGCTGATCGTCTCCAACCACGTGAGCGTCCTCGACCCGCCGCTGGTGGGAGGCTCCGCCCCGCGCCCGCTCTACTTCATGGCCAAGGAGGAGCTGTTCCGCATCCCGCTCTTCGGCCGGCTGATCCGGAGCCTGAACGCCCGTCCGGTGCGCCGTGACGGCTCCGACATGCGGGCGCTGAAGGCGGCCCTCGCCCAGCTGGAGGAGGGGCACGCCCTGCTCGTGTTCCCCGAGGGCACCCGGGGCGAGGAGGGGCAGCCGCTGCGCGAGGGCAAGCCCGGGGTCGGGATGCTCGCGGTGCTGAGCGGGGCGCCGGTGGTGCCCGTGTACGTGTCCGGGAGCGGGGCGGCCTTGCCGCGGGGCCGGTCGCTGCCGCGGCCCGCCCGGGTCCGGGTGACCTTCGGGCCGCCCCTGACCTTCAAGCGGGAGCGCCGGGGCGAGGGGCCCCGCGACGGCAAGAGAGCGGGTGACGACGGACGCAAGGAGGCGTATCGTGAAGCGGCCCAGGAGATGATGCGAGCGATCGGTCAGCTCCGGGATCGGCAGGCGAAGTCCTGAGGCACGGCTGGGATGCCGACCGCGGCAAGAGCGCGCGGCCGACAAAATAGATTCTAAGGAGAGGTGGAGTCATGGAGACCGAAAACCGGAAGTCGAAGACCCTCGTCGGCGGATCGAAGGAGGTGGACGCCACCGAGGAGAGCATGGAGTACTGGTTCAACCGCGGCGTCAGCGACGTCGAGGAAGGCGAGGTCGTCCGCGGCCGAGTCGTAGAGGTCCGCGATAGCGAGGTCCTCGTCGACATTGGCT
>DATIFV010000167.1:0-33901 GCA_035455085.1 Candidatus Methylomirabilota bacterium
CATGCGGGCGACGGTCATTGACGAACTCCTCCGAGAGCGGCCTTCACGCGAGCGGCGCGGAACGGAACAGTGCGGAGCCGCACCCCGGTGGCGTCGAACACCGCATTGCCGAGCGCGGCGGCCACCGGCGTGGAGGCCGCCTCCCCGGCTCCGAGCGGCGGCTGGTCGAGCCGCTGGATCAGCTCGAACTCGAGCCGGGGCACCTCGGGGAAGGTCAGGATCGGGTACGAGGCCCAGTCCACCGTGGTGACGCGGTCCCGATCCCACGCGACCTCCTCGTGCAGCGCGCGGGACAGAGTCTGGAGGATGTTGCCCTCGACCTGGGCCTGCACGCAGTCGGGATTGATCATGAGCCCGCAGTCGTGGGCGCACACCACCCGGGTGACCCGGATCCGACCGGTGGCCCGCTCCACCGCCACCTCCATGCCCATCGCCACGATGGTCTCCTCGTGCTTGTAGTGCACGTAGGCGAGGCCGCGGCCGGTGAGGACCGCCGCGCGAGGATCGAGCGGCCGGGGAGACGGGCGCGGCGGCCAGCCCATGCGCCCGGCGACCCGGCGCAGCGCCTCGATGCCACGCGGGTTGCCGAGACGGCGCAGCCGGAACTCCAGCGGGTCCACGCGGGCCAGCGCCGCGATCTCGTCCGTGAACGACTCCACCGCGAAGGTGTTGGCGATCTTGCCGGGCGCGCGGAGCGCCGAGGTGCGGAGCGGCGCGTCGGGAAGCCAGTGCACCACCGCGTGGAGGTTGGGCATCGCGTAGGGCGGGTCCACGTTCTGGTAGATGAGGCCGGTGGACCGCCCCGGGGTCTGGGGGATGCCTGCGGCGTCCGGGGCCAGCAGCGGGATGTTGGGAAGGTTGGCGGTGGCGATGGGCAGCCACGCCTGGGTCTCCCACGCGGTGACCTCGCCGTCCGGATCCACCGCCGCGCGCAGCTCGAGGAGCTGGGCGGGGCCCTTCGGATCGAGCCCGTGCTCCTCCTGCCGGCTCCACTGCACCCGCACCGGGCGGCCGACCGCCCAGGAGAGCAGCGCCGCCTCCGCGGCCGCGTCGTCGGCCCCGTTGGGGCCGTAGGAGCCCGCCCCGTCCATGTAGATGACGCGCACCCGGTCACGCTCGACCCCGAGGAGCCGGGCGCAGGTGCCCTGGAAGCCGTGGACGTTCTGCGACGAGCTCCAGACCGTCACGCGATCGGCCCGCACGTCGGCCACCCCGCAGGAGGGGCCGATGGAGCCGTGGCTCTGCATGGGCCAGCGGTAGGCGGCGGCGAGCGTACGGGTCCCGGCCGGCGGCGCGCTCAGCGCGCCCAGATGGCCGCGCCTGGCGATCTCCTGGTCGCGCACCACGGCGCTCGCCCGCATCGCCTCGAACTCCTTCGCGTGCTCCGGCAGGCCGGTGCCCGCGCTCCACCGGGTCCGGAGCGCGCGCGCCGCGCGCACCGCGTCCCACTCGCGCTCGGCCACCACCGCGAGGAAGCTCTGGATCCGCACCACGCGCGCGGAGCCGATCCTCGCGATCGACGCCTCGTCCACCGAGGCCAGGCTCGCGCCCTGCGCGGGCGGGCGGATCACCCGGGCGTGGAGCATGCCCGGCAGCACCAGATCGTGGAGGTGGCGGTGGGCCCCCGTGATCTTCGCGGGCAGGTCCGGCCGGGGCAGCGAGCGGCCGATGAAGCGGAAGCGATCGGGATGCTTCAGCGGCGCCGCGGCGTCCACCTTGAGGTTGAACGCGCGATCCCCGATCAGCTCGCCGTAGGCGACCGATCCGGAGCCGTCCGCGGCGCGCACCACCCCGTCGGCGACCTGCAGATCACCGACCGGCCGGCCCAGGCGCTGGGCGGCCAGGCCCAGCAGCGCCTGTCGCGCGGTCGCCGCGGCCCGGCGAAGCTGGACGCCGCCGCGGGCGATGCCGTAGCTGCCCGCGGTGGCGCCCTGGTTGGGGGTCAGGGCGGTGTCGCCCTCGATCATGGCGATGCGCTCGAGCGGGATGTCGAGCTCCTCACCGATGAGCTGGCGCATCGCGATGCGGCCGCCGGTGCCGATGTCCACCTTGCCGACGAAGGCGGTGACCGAGCCGTCGCGGTGCACGGCGAGGAACGAGTCCACCGCGTCGGGGGCCAGCGGCTTGCCGAGGAAGCGATCGGCATCGGGGAGGGACTGCGCCCCGGCCCGGCCGGGCGCGTCCAGGCCCAGGCCCACGATCAGCACCCCGCCCGTCGCGAGGAACCGTCGCCGGGAGACGCGCGCGTCCATGCTAGCGGCCGCGCGGCATCGCGGCGGCCGCGCGCAGGACGGCGCGGATGACCCGCGCGTGGCTGCCGCACCGGCAGAGGTTGCCGGCCAGCGCCTCGCGCACCTGCTGCTCGGTCGGGCGGGGCCTCCGCGCCAGGAGGGCCCGTGCGCTCATCACCATCCCCGCGGTGCAGTACCCGCACTGGGCGGCCTGCTCGGCGATGAAGGCGGCCTGCACCGGGTCCGGGCGCTCGGGCGAGCCCAGGCCTTCGATGGTCACCACGTCCCGGCCGACCACCGACCGCGCGGGCGCGATGCACGAGCGCACCGCACGCCCGTCGACCATGACGGTGCACGCGCCGCACTGGGCGAGACCGCAGCCGAAGTGGGTGCCGGTCAGCCCGAGGTCGCCCCGCAGCACGTAGAGCAGCGGGATGTCCGGATCGTCCGTCTCGACCTGCCGGCTCGCCCCGTTCACCTTCAAGGTCAGCTTCGCCATCCGCTTGCCTTTCCCCCTCTCCCCTCGGGGGAGAGGGCCGGGGTGAGGGGCCCGCTCATCTCGCTTCCGCGGTCGCCCGATCGAGCCACGCGCGATCCCGCGGCGAGGCCCGCCGCGCGAGGCGCCGGCGCACCAGGCGCAGGGCGTGGGCGTGGCTGCCCCCGATGCGGTGGATCTCGCGCAGCACGCACCCCGCGTGCGCCACCGCCAGGGCCTCGGCGGCCGCCAGCGCCGCCGCGAAGCTGTACTCGGCGCCGGGGGCGTAGGCGAGCAGCCGGTCCATCCCGGCCTGGAACCGCGCGAAGGCGGCGGGCGACGCGGTGGTGACGGTCAGGCCGTAGCGGTCGGTGAAGGCCATTCGCGCGCCGGCCTCAGGTGAGCAGGGCCAGCGGCTCCTCGATCAGGTCCGCGAGCGCGCCCAGGAACTCGGCGCCGCGGGCCCCGTCGAGGGCGCGGTGGTCACAGGAGAGGGTCAGCACCATGGTCGGCTGCACCGCCGGCTGGCCGTTGACCGGCACGACGCGGTCCGCGATGCGGCCGACGGCCAGGATGGCGGCCTGGGGCGGATTGACGATGGCGCTGAAGGCGTCGACCCCGTACATGCCGAGGTTGCTGATGGTGAAGACCCCGCCCTGGATATCGGCCGGGCGCAGCTTTCCGGCCTGGGCGCGGCCGACCAGGTCCTCCCGCCGCGCCGTGATCTCGGCGAGGCCGAGCGTGTCGGCCCGCGCGATGACCGGCACCACCAGGCCGTCCGGGAGCGCGACCGCGAGGCCGATGTTGATCTCCGGGTGGCGCTCGAGCGCGCCGTCCTTCCACGAGACGGTCACCCGCGGATGCCGCGCCAGGGTGGTCGCCACCAGCTTCACGAGCAGGTCGGTGTAGGTGACACGCGCGCCGCTCTGCTTGCGGGCCGTCTCCCGCCACGCCCGCAGCCGCGCCACGTTGACCTCGCGCACCAGGTAGAAGTGCGGGGCGGTGGTCCACGAGGCGGTCATCCGCTCGGCCATGATCCGCCACACCGTCCCGACGCTCTCCCTCTCTCGCTCTCCCCTCTGGGGAGAGGGTAGGGTGAGGGGCCCGGTCGCGAGGGGCCCGGTCGCGAGGGGCCCGGTGGCCAGGGGCCCGGTCGGGACGTCCACCGCCAGTACCGCGCCTCCCGGCCCCGACCCGCGCAGCGCCCCGAGGTCGATCCCGCGCTCGGCGGCCAGCCGGCGCGCCTTCGGGGACGCGGCCACGAGACGCCCGGCCCCCCCCTTGCTCGGGACCGCCGCCCTGCGGCTCTCCACGAACGCGAGCACGTCGGCCTTCTCGATCTTGCCGCTCGCCGTCTTGATGTGCGCCAGGTCGACCCCGTGCTCCTCGGCGATGCGGCGGGCGAGCGGGGAGGCCTTGATGACCCCCTCCCCCTCGCTCGGGTCGGCGATCAGGGCGATGGTCTGGCCGACCGGGATCACGTCGCCTTCCCGGGCGGTGACGCTGCTGAGGATGCCCGAGGCGGGCGCCTCGATCTCGACCGTGACCTTGTCGGTCTCGATCTCGAGGAGCGGCTCGCCTTTCCGCACCGGGTCGCCCGGTGCCTTCATCCACCGCAGGACCTTGCCGGTCTCCTGCGCCAGCTCCAGCGCGGGCATGATCACGTTGGTGGGCATCGGGCTAGGCTCCCCTCAGCACCGGCCCCGTCAGCACCGGCCCCCTCACCCTGCCCTCTCCCCGGCCGGGAGCGGGTGTCGGCGCGACTAGCGCTTGCACAGGGCCCTCGCGGCCTCGAAGACGGTGCGCTCCGACGGGACCGTGAGGTCCTCGAGCACCGGCGAGAACGGCACCGGCACGTCCATCGCCCCCATGCGCCTGACCGGCGCGTCGAGGTGGTAGAAGGCGCCCTCCGCGATGACCGAGGCGATCTCGGCGGTGACCCCGTAGCGCTCGTAGCCCTCGTCCACCACGAGGGCGCGCGAGGTCTTCTTGGCCGAGTCGATCAGCGCCTGCTTGTCGAGCGGCCAGGTCGTGCGGGGGTCGATCACCTCCGCGCTGATGCCGACCTCCTCGAGGAGCTTGGCCGCGCCGAGGGCCACCCCCACCATGCTGCTGGTGGCCACGATCGTGATGTCCTTCCCGACGCGCTTCACCTCCGCCACCCCGAACGGGATCGTGTAGTCGCCTTCGGGGACCGGGCCCTTGACCCGGTACATCATCTTGTCCTCGAAGATGACCACCGGGCTGTCGTCGCGAATGGCCGTCTTCATCAGCCCCTTGGCCTCGTACGGCCCCGAGGGCAGCGCCACCTTGAGACCGGGGATGTGGCTCACCCACGCGTGGAGCGACTGCGAGTGCTGGGCGGCCGAGCGGCGGGTCGCCCCCAGCGTGGTGCGGAAGACGATGGGCACCTTGATCTTGCCGCCGGACATGTAGTGCGCCTTGGCGGCCTGGTTCACCATCTGGTCCATGGTCAGCGTGATGAAGTCACCGAACATGACGTCCACGATCGGCCGCATGCCGGTCATCGCCGCGCCCACCCCGATGCCCGCGTAGCCGGGCTCGGAGATCGGCGTGTCGATGATCCGCTCGGTGCCGAACTCCTGCACCAGGCCCACCAGCGTCTTGAAGGGGTGGCCGGCCTCCGCCACGTCCTCCCCGATGAGGAACACCGTCGGATCACGCCGCATCTCCTCCGCGATGGCTTCCTTGACCGCTTCCCCGTACGTCAGCTCGCGCTCGCTCATGCGTGGTCTCCTCTGTGCGGCCTCGCTACTCGCCTTGCCGCCTCGCGTCCCTACCGCTTCCCTCGGCCGGAGCGGCCGGAGGGACGACGGGGCGGCGCACCGGCAGCGGTGCGGCCCGCAGACCGTCCAGGTCGATGCCGGGCATGTCGAGGCTCAGCGCCCGGAGCACGCCGTTCGCCAGCTCGTTGTACCGGCTGAAGGCCCGCCGCAGCCGCCCCCGCCAGGCCGGCATGCCGCCGTTGGCGTGCAGCTCGAAGGCGGACTCGCGGCCGTCGAGCGCCGAGGCCACGTGGTCGGCGGCGAGCTGCAGCAGGGCCGCGCGCTGGAGCGCGGTGTACTGGCCGCCGCCGAAGGCCTCCTCGAACCCGGCCCCGACCTCGGGGGACGTCAGGTCCTTGTCCGACGGCGCCACCACCAGGGACGAACCGGGCAGGATCCTCAGGATCTCGGCCATGCGCTGCCGCGCCTTCTGCATCGCGATGCTGCCGGCCGCCACGTGGCCACGGCCGGGCACGCAGTAGCCCGCGGTGGAGCAGTCCGGGTCGAGCTCGGCCGCGGTCTGACAGGTCCGGACGGTCTGGACCTCGATGACGAGATCGATCAGGTGCTCGATCGTCGGCTCGTGATCCTTGAGCCCCATCGCGTGCGTGCACGCCAGGGCCAGCCCCAGCGTGAACTCGGCCTTGGCCAGCCAGGCGTACAGCTGATGCCAGAAGCACCAGGAGGCGATCGGGTCCGGGGAGGGCTCGGTGAGGAACACCCGCTCCCACGGGATCAGCACGTTCTCGAGCCAGAGCTGCCCGTCCAGCTCGTCGAAGCGGCTGGAGAGCGGGGCCAGGAACGGGTTCGGGTGCCGGGCCGAGATCTTCCGGCACACCACGGTGACCCCCGGCGCGCTCACCGGCACCACGAAGGTCGCGCGGTGGCCGTCGCGGTCCACCCCGGAGTGGGCGCCGACGTACACGTCCTCGGCGTAGACCGGGCTCGTGTGCATGCCGACCTTGCCGCTCAGCACGAGCCCGGCGTCGGTCTCGCGGACTATGCGAAGTGCCGCCCGTGCTTCGGGGTCCTCGCGGAGCCGGTAGCCGATGGTGGCCGCGCCCGCCGAGAAGGTGAGGAAGCGGCCGGTGCGGGCGATCAGGTCGCGGTACGCCGCCGCGCCCGCGATCTGCTGCGGCGAGACGTTGCGCTGCTGGACCACGTCGAGGATGCCGAGCGCGATGAGGTTGCCGTAGCCCGGCGTGTGCGTCACGTTGCCCGCGGTCAGGAAGATGGTCTCGGCGTAGCTCCGGCCCATCGCGCGCAGGTCGGCCGCGGTCCTCGGCAAGGTGAAGGCCCACGGCGCGCGCGCGCCCCAGGAGTCGGGCGGGCCCAGGAGGACGTCCTGCCACCGGGGGTCGTGGTGACGGTCGTACCAGGCGACGTACTCGTCCACCATCGGGCGGGTGGCCGGATGGAGCGTCACGTCCTCGACCGGTCCCTCGCCGACGATCCAGATCCGGCGTCCGTCGCGCAGGGCTTCACGGTACTCGCTGCCGGTTCTCACAGGCGGCCCTCGTGCCCCTCCGGTGGGCGGTTTCCGGCGCCTATCCTAACCGCCTCTCGGCGCCGAAGCCACCCCCTCACCCTGCAGCGGGCAGCTCCCCGGGGTGAAGGTGGGGCCCCGCTCGGGAGCCGTCCGGATCACACGCCCGCGAAGACGTCGGCCCAGTCCTCCAGCATGGAGGGGTGGCCGTGGCGGATGCTGATGGCGAAGTGGGTGTAGCCGGCGGCCCGGAGCTCCCGGAGCCGGTCCTGCAGCAGGGCCTTCGTCCCGGTGAAGGTCATGGTGCGGATCAGGTCGGCGGTGCACACCTCCTGCTCCTCGGGCCGGAGGAACATGAGGTGGCCGCGGTGGTTCGAGAGGTAACGCGCGTCCGCGGGCGTGTAGGCCTGGTAGATCGCGCGGTAGCGGTCGAGGAGCGGGGCCAGCGCCGGCGGCACCGTGCGGCCCATGTTGCCGAACTCCTCGACCTCGACCAGATTGTGCAGCGCGATGGTGGCGTGGGGCCCCGCCTGGGCGCGGGCGCGCGGGCTGTCGAAGGCCTCCCCGTCCTTCAGGACGCACCCACCGGTGAAGGCGGTCGCCACCATGCCGGCGGGGTCCACGCCGGCCGCGCGCCACGCCGCCTGCATGTCGGCCGCGGCGCCCCGGGCCGCGTCCATGTGCCCGGTGGCGTAGAGCCATCCCGCCCGGAGCTCCGCGGTGAGGCGACGGCCCCGCGGTCCGAGCGCCGAGATGTGCAGGGGGATCGGATCCCGGACGTTGATCGCGCCGATCTCCGGATTGAGGAAGCGGATCTTGCGCCGCTTGCCCTCGAACGTCCACTCGAGGGTCTCGCCCGCGAGGAGGCCCTGCACGATCCGGATGTACTCGCGCATGGCGTGCAGCGTGACCGGGCCGAGCCCCATGGTGCGGCGCGCGGTGAAACCGGTGGAGATGCCGAAGTCGACGCGCCCGGGGGCCAGGGCGTTGAGCGACGCCAGGGAGCCGGCCGCCACCGGCGCGATGCGGTTCGACGGGATCAGCACCCCGGTGGCCAGGCGGATCCGCGAGGTCTGCACCGCCGCCGCACCCATCGCCACGAACATGTCGGCGTTGAGCAGCTGCGTGTCGTAGAACCACGCCCGCGCGTAGCCGAGCTCCTCCGCCCGCTTGACGACCTTCCACGAATCCGCCGACGTCGCGAGGTTGATCCCGAAGTCCATGGCCCCCGCGAGAGTGCTCCGACCGTCGGGCCCAGTCAAGCCACCGGCTTGACAGTTCCGCGCACGCCCGGGTAGTGTGCCGCCACCACACTTCGCGGGAGGAGAATCGATGAAGCGCGCCGCAACGATACTCGGGGTCTGGCTGGCCGTCTCCATCACGGTGGGGGCCTGCGCCTCCATGCAGCCGGGAGGTCGCGACCTCGTGGCGAGGGCCGTGCAGACCCAGGGCGGCGCCGACACCCTCGCCGGGGTCAAGAGCGTCTCGTACAAGGCGACGGTGCGCCAGTGGGAGCCCGAGCAGTCCGCGGTGGCCGGCGGCGAGATGCGCCTGGCCGGCGACGCGACGGCGGTCACCACGATGGACGTGGCGGGCGGCGCCACCCGGATCGACTGGGTGAGGAGCTTCCAGTACCCGGCGCCCCGCACCTTCACCTTCAGCGAGATCGTCACTCCCCAGGCCGGCTACGTGGCCGGCATCGACAGCAACGCCCGCAACAAGCAGAGCCAGGAGGCGAACCCGCCCGCCCACTCGATGTCGGGGCTGCGGCTGGCCGCCACCCAGCGCGAGCTGCTCCGCGCCTCGCCCCTGCTCGCGCTCGAGATGTCGCGGAACCCGGACCGCGTCACCGCGGCCCCGAGCGTCACGATCGGCGGCGTGCGGCACCCAGCGGTGGACTATCGGGTGGCCAACCACACGCTGACCGTCCTGTTCGATCCCGCGACCGGGTTGCCGGCCCGCGTCCGCTCGCTCGACTACGACAACATGTGGGGCGACGTCACCTACGACCTGGTCCTCGCCGACTGGCAGACGGTCGGTGGGGTGCGCGCTGCGATGTCGCACCGGTACGAGCTCAACGGCCGCACCGTGATGGAGGCCAGGCTCGGCGAGGTGGCCGTCAACACCCCGGTCGCCGCGGACCGCTTCGCGATTCCCGCCCCCTTCCTGGCCACCGCGCGCAGGCCGGCGACCGGCACCGTGCCCTACCAGTGGATCATCCGGCGGCAGTTCATCGGCCTCTACCTCGACTCCGAGCACCCGAGCTACGACACGCAGGCCGCCCCCGGGCTGCGCCTGCAGGAGCTGGGCCCCGGCATCCAGCACGTGGTGGGCGGCTCGCACAACAGCCTGATCGTGGAGATGAAGGACCACGTCATCGTGTTCGACGCCCCGATCTCGGACTGGCAGTCGAACTGGACGATCAGCGCCGCGCGCGGCAAGTACGTGCGCAAGCCGGTGAAGTATCTCGTGCTCACGCACCACCACATGGACCACGCGGGCGGCCTCCGCGCCTACGCCGACGCGGGGGCGACCATCGTCGTCGGCCAGGGGACCGCGGCCCATTATCGCCGGGTGCTGGCCGCGCCGTTCACGCGCAACCCCGACCTGAGCCCGAGCGACCTCGGCCGCACCCCGATCGTCGAGGTGGCGGGCAAGCACGTCCTCGGCGATGGGCAGCGCCAGGTCGAGCTCCACGTGCTGACCCCCAACCCGCACGCGGAGGGTCTGCTGATCGGCTACGTGCCCGACGCGAAGCTCGGCTTCGTCACCGACATCTGGAGCCCCGGGGCCGCCCCGCTGCCCGACCGTCTCAACCCGGCCCTGGCTTCCCTGGTGGCGGGCGTGAAGAGGGCGGGCCTCACCCCGGAGAAGTTCGCGGGCGGGCACGGCGGCGTCGGCGACTACGCGCCGCTCGCCGCGCTGGAGGGCAAGTAGCGCGGCGTTGTCCAGGGCGCTCGCCGGCATCCGCGTCGTCGACCTGACCAACAATCAGGCCGGGCCCTCGTGTGGCCAGATGCTGGCCTGGCTGGGCGCGGACGTGATCAAGGTCGAGGAGCCGGGTCGGGGGGACGTGGCCCGCTACTCCCAGCGGGACCGGCCGGACGCCGACGCCCTGTTCTTCCTCGCCTTCAACGCCAACAAGCGGAGCCTCACCCTCAACCTCAAGCACCCGGACGGGCAGGAGGTCTTCCGCACCCTGCTCAAGACCGCCGACGTGCTGCTGGAGAACTTCGGCCCCGGGGTCATCGAGCGCCTGGGCTTCGGCTACCCGGCGGTCCGCGCGCTCAACCCGCGCCTGGTCTACGCGAGCATCAAGGGCTTCGGCTCCTCCGGGCCCTACCGCGACTACAAGAGCTACGAGCCGATCGCGCAGGCGATGGGCGGGGCGATGAGCGTGACCGGCTTCCCGGACGGGCCGCCCACCTTCACGTGGCCGTCCATCGGGGACTCCGGCACCGGCATGCACTGCGTGATCGGCATCCTCGCCGCGCTCATGCAGCGGCACGCCAGCGGCGAGGGGCAGCAGGTCGAGGTGTCGATGCAGGACACGGTGGTCAACCTCATCCGGGTGAGCCTGCGCGATCACCAGCGCTACGGCCGGGTGATGGAGCGCACCGGCAACCAGCTGGGCGCGGGCGTGCCGGGCACCACGTACCGCTGCCGCCCCGGGGGCCCCAACGACTACGTGTTCATCTTCGTGCAGCAGCAGATGTGGCACCCCCTGCTGCGGGCCATCGGCCGCGAGGACCTGATCGGTGATGCGCGCTACGAGACCCCGGAGGCCCGCTGGCAGCGCAAGGCCGAGGTGGACCGGCTCGTGGAGGGCTGGACGGCCGGGCGGACCAAGCACGAGGCGATGGCCATCCTGGCCGGCGCCGGCGTGCCCTGCGGGGCCTGCCTGGACACCGGCGAGGTGCTGGCCGACCCGCACCTGCGCGCGCGGGAGATGATCGTCGAGGTGGAGCACCCGGTGCGCGGGCGGTACGTGACGGTCGGCAACCCGATCAAGCTCTCCGCCTCGCCGACCACGATCACCTCGTCCCCGCTGCTCGGCCAGCACAAGGCCGAGATCCTGGCCGAGCTCGGCTACACCGACGCCCAGATCCGCAGCCTGGAGAAGGACGGCGCCATCTGACCCGGTCCCTCAGGCGTAGACGTCTTCGGTGACCTGCTCGGGCCTCGGGAAGGGGGCGTCGAGCGCGTACTGCACGCCCTTCTCGATCTCGGTCTTGACGTCGGCCTGGATGCGCTCGAAGACCGCGGGCTCGGCGAGCCGCTGCTGCACGAGCCGGGAGGCCAGGGTCTGGAGCGGGTCGCGGTTGGTCATCCAGTCCCGCTCCTCGTCCCGGGTGCGGTACTCCCGGTTCACGTCGCCCACGTGGTGGCCGTAGTAGCGGTAGGTCTTGCACTCGAGGAACGCGGGCCCCTCGCCGCGCCGCGCCCGCTCCACCAGCCGTTTCATCGCGGCGTGCACCGCCTGCACGTCCTGCCCGTCCACGCTCTCCGCGTGCACGCCCACCGCGCGCGGGCGCGCCAGGATGTCGCCCGCCACCGTCTCGCTGCCCGGGGTGTACTCCCCGTAAAGGTTGTTCTCGCAGACGTAGATGACCGGCAGCTTCCAGAGCGCGGCCATGTTCATGGACTCGTAGAGCAGGCCCTGCCCGAGCGCGCCGTCGCCGAAGAAGCACACCGCGACCTGATCGCTCTTGCGCATCTTGGCCGAGAGCGCGGCGCCGGTGGCGATGCCCGCGGAGCCGCCCACGATCGCGTTGGCGCCCAGGTTGCCCGTCTCGGGGTCGGCGATGTGCATGGAGCCGCCCTTGCCGCGACAGTAGCCCGGCTCCTTGCCGAGCAGCTCCGCGAACATCCGGTTCACCGAGGCGCCCTTGGCCAGGCAGTGGCCGTGGCCGCGGTGGGTGCTCGTGATCAGATCGTCGCGCCGGAGCGCCTCGCACACCCCGACCGCCACCGCCTCCTCGCCCACGTACAGGTGGGCGAGCCCGGGCATCTTCGCGGACTTGTAGAGCTCGTTCACCTGCTCCTCGAAGGCGCGGATCTTGGCCATCTGGCGGTACATGTGCAGATGCTGCTCCAGCTCCATCCGCGGCTCGATCATCTGGGTCGCCATGCTCGATCCCCCTTTTGGACGGGTGCTCCGTGGCGGGAGTATACATTGCCGGCCGGGCCTGCGGCAGGTGTGCTACCGTCCCGGCGACGGAGTTCGAGACCCCCGCTCGGGACCTCACGGGAGGGCACACGGCCATGGGTTTCATCGTGTCCATCATCATCGGCGGCGTCATCGGCTGGCTCGCCAGCATGATCATGAAGACCAACGCCCAGATGGGGTTGCTCGCGAACATCCTGGTCGGCATCGTGGGCTCCGTCCTCGGCCACTGGGCCGCGGGGATGCTGGGCATCGCGGCGGTCGGCTCGCCGGGCGCCTTCATCGTCTCGCTGCTCGGCGCGGTGATCCTGATCGCGATCCTGCGCGCCCTCGGCTTCTTCCGCTGACCGCATGACGGGACCGATCGACGTCCACACCCACATCTTCGCGAGTGGCTGGCCGGACTTCGCCGCGCGCTACGGCGGCGACCGCTGGCCGCGCCTCGAGGGCGATCCCGCCACCGGATGCCGGCTCTATCTGGGTGACACGTTCAACCGCAACCTGACCCCGCACGCCTTCGACCCGGCGCGCCGGCTCGAGGTGATGGACCGGACCGGGGTGGACCGGCAGCTCCTCTCGCCGGCCCCGCCCACCTTCTGCTACTGGGCTCCCGGCCCCGCCGCGGCCGAGTGGTGCCGGACGCAGAACGACGCGATCGCGGAGCTGGTGAGCCGCCGCCCCGCGCGCTTTCTCGGCGCGGGGGGCCTGCCCCTGCAGGCCCCCGACCTGGCCGTGAAGGAGCTGGAGCGCGTCGCGACCGTGCTGGGCTTTCCCGCGGTGGAGATCGGCGCCAACGTGGGCGGCCGCGATCTCGACGACCCCGGCCTGGCCCCGGTGTGGGACGCGGCGGCCGCGCTCGGCATCGCGATCTTCGTCCATCCGCAGGCGCCGATCCTGGGCGATCCGCGCTTTCGCAAGGACAACCTGACCCAGGTCGCCGGCTTCCCGCTCGAGACCGCGCTGGCCATGACGCGGGTGATCTTCGGCGGCGTGCTCGACCGCTGGCCCTCGCTGCGCTGGTGCTTCGCCCACGGCGGCGGGGCCTTCGCCTACATCCTGCCGCGGCTGGACCAGGGCTGGGGGGCGATCGCGGAGGCCAAGGCCGCCCTCGCCACCCCGCCGAGCTCGTACGCGCGGCGCGTCTGGGTGGACTCGCTGACGCTGTCGCCGAAGGTCCTCGCGTTCGCGCTCGACACCTTCGGGCCCGAGCGCATCGTGCTGGGCAGCGACTACCCCTTCCGGATGGGGGTGGACGACCCGGTGGGCGCCCTCGACGCGCTCGCCCTGGACGCGGTCACCCGGCGGCGCCTGACCGTGGACAATGCCCGGCAGTTCCTCGCGCTGCCGTGACCCCCGAGACGAGGAGACCATGAACTTCGGAACCTTCCTGCTGATGCAGTCGCCGTCCGCCCGCCCGTCCCGGGAGATCTACACCCGGGCGGTGGACATGGCCCAGGCCGCCGAGCGCCTCGGCTTCAACAACATCTGGCTGGCCGAGCACCACTTCTCGACCTACGGCTACCTGTCGCGCCCGGTGCAGCTCGCGACCTACCTCGCAGCCCGGACCACGCGCCTGCGGGTAGGCACCGCGGTGATCGTGGTCCCCCTGCACCACCCGCTGGTGGTCGCGGAGGAGATCGCCACCCTCGCCCTGCTCGCTCCCGGACGGCTCGACATCGGGCTCGGCCGCGGCTACCAGCACTACGAGTTCGAGCGCTTCGGGCTCGAGCTGGAGAGCGGGCGGGCCCGCTGGGAGGAGTCGGTGGACATCATCCTGAAGGCGCTCGCGGGCGGGCCGTTCAGCTACGAGGGCAAGCTCTTCCGCATCCCCGAGACCACGATCTTCCCTCAGCTCGAGGGGCCGCGCCCGCCGATCTGGATCACCGCCCAGAGCCCCGATTCCGTCGAGGCCGCGGTGCGCCGCGGGTTCAACGTGCTCACCGGGGGCTTCGGGGTGCCGGTCGAGCGCATGGCCGAGTTCCGCCGCCTCTTCGACCGGATGGTGGCCGAGGTCAGGCCGGAGAAGCCGCTCGCGGTCGGGGTGCAGCGCGCGGTGTACGTGACCGGCAGCGAGGCCGACGCCCGGGCCGCCGCCGAGGAAGCGCGCTGGAACATGCGGGTGACGCTGAGCCTGCGCAACCACTACGAGCGCGTGGAGAACGGCCGCGCGATCCCGGTGCCCGCGCCCAAGGAGCCCGACGTGGACGTCCTCCTCGACCGCTACCTGGTCATCGGCACGCCCGAGACCTGCATCCGCCAGATCCGGCGGCTGCAGCGGGAGGTCGGCATCACCCACTTCAACTGCAGCTTCTGGTTTGGCGATCTCGACCAGGCCCGGGTGCTGCGCTCGATGGAGCTGTTCGCCAAGGAAGTGATGCCCGCCTTCGCCTAGCTCTTCCTGCACCCCGCCCGCGCTCCCGGGAGACGGGCGGCTGTGCTATTCTCCCCGGCGCATGGCAGGCACCCCCTCGCGCCGCGAATGGCCGGGCGCGTCACTGGCGCGCGTGCCGTACTGGGTCTACCAGGACGAGGCGAACTACCGCGCCGAGCTGCGCCGCATCTTCGAGGGCCCGGTCTGGAACTACCTCTGCCTCGAGTCGGACCTGCCCGAGGCCGGTGACTACCGGACGAGCTTCGTCGGCGAGATGCCGGTCATCGTGGCCCGGGACGCGCAGGGCGAGCTGCACGCCTTCGAGAACCGGTGCGCCCACCGGGGTGCCCTGATCGCGCTGGACGACGGCGGGTCCACCGGCCGCCACTTCCAGTGCGTGTACCACGCCTGGACCTACGACCTCGCGGGGAACCTGGTCGGCATCGCCTTCGAGAAGGGCAGCAACGGCCGGGGCGGCATGCCCGCCTCCTTCTGCAAGACGGATCACGGGCCGCGCAAGCTGCGCACCACCGTGCTGGCCGGCCTGGTCTTCGCCACCCTGTCGGCCGACACCCCGCCCATCGAGGAGTACCTGGGCTCGGAGGTCCTCGGACGGCTCCGACGCGTGCTGCGGCGGGAGACCCGGGTGATGGGCCGCTTCGTGCAGGCCCTGCCCAACAACTGGAAGCTCTACGTGGAGAACGTCAAGGACACCTACCACGCGAGCCTGCTCCACACCTTCTTCGGCACCTTCCGGATCACCCGGCTCACCCAGGGCGGCGGCATCCTGGTGAGCCCGGACGGCGGCCATCACGCGAGCTACACCATCGACCGCCCCGACGACGCCCGCAGCACCGCCTACCGCGAGCAGGGGATCCGCTCGGAGAAGCAGAGCTACCGGCTCGCCGACCCGAGCCTGCTCGACGCGGTCGACGAGTTCGGCGACGGGATCCAGCTCCAGATCCTCACCGTGTTCCCGAACCTCGTGCTCCAGCAGATCCACAACTGCCTGGCGGTGCGGCAGGTGCTGCCCAAGGGGCCGGGGGCGATGGAGCTGCACTGGACGTACGTCGGGTTCGCGGACGACAGCCCCGACATGCAGCGGCGCCGGCTGAAGCAGTCCAACCTGGTCGGCCCCGCCGGCTACGTCTCGATGGAGGACGGCTGCGTGGGCGGCTTCGTGCAGCGCGGGGTCGCGGCCGCGGAGGACGAGGTGTCGGTGGTCAACATGGGCGGCGAGGGCGCCGACTCGCAGGAGACGCGCGCCACCGAGGCCTCGGTGCGCGGCTTCTGGAAGGCGTACCGGCGGTACATGGAGGGCTAGGGTGCTGGCCGAGCGCGTCTCGCAGCTCAACGCCGAGTACGCGCGGGCCATCGACGACGACCGGCTGGAGAGCTGGCCCGACTTCTTCACTGATCCCTGCCTCTACAAGATCACCTCGGCCGACAACCATCGCCGCGGCCTCCCCGCGGGCCTCGTCTACGCCGACTCGCGGGGCATGCTGAAGGACCGGGTGGCGGCCCTGCGGAAGGCCAACATCTACGAGCGGCAGGCCTACCGCCACCTGGTCGGCCTCCCGGCCATCCGCGCCGGGACCGGCGGCGCGGTGCACGCGGAGACCCCGTTCCTGGTGGTGCGCGTGATGCGCGACGGCCGCATGGACCTCTTCGCCACCGGCCGCTACGTCGACACGATGGTGGAGGAGGACGGCACTTTGCGCTTCCGCGAGCGCCTCGTGGTCTGCGACAGCAGCCGCGTGGACACCCTGCTCGCGATCCCCCTCTAGCGTTCCTGAGTAGCCCGATCTAGGAGAGTCCATGCCCACGCCGCTCCGCTCGCTGATGCAGGGCCCGCTGCCGGTCACCGCGCCGCTCGTGCTGAACCCGCTGATGGCCCGGATGGTGGAGACGGCCGGCTTCCCGGCCGGGTACCTGGGGGGCGGGGCCACCGGCTACCTGAAGGTGGCGCTCGAGGCCAACCTCAACCTGAGCGAGATGTGCCAGACGGCGCTCGACATCGGCGCGGTCTGCCGGCTGCCGCTCATCCTGGACGGCGCCTGCGGCTACGGCGATCCGATGCACATGCACCGCACGATCGGCATGAGCGAGGCGGCCGGGTTCGCCGGCATCGAGATCGAGGACCAGCTCGTGCCGAAGCGGGCGCACCACCACGTCGGGATCGAGCACATGATCCCGCTGGAGCTGATGGCGGCCAAGGTGGCCACCGCGGTGGCGGCACGGCGCAACCCGGACTTCCTCATCATCGGGCGCACCAACGCGGTGCGGGCGAGCACCATGGACGACGCCCTCCGCCGCGCGGAGGCCTACCGCAAGGCGGGCGCCGACGTGCTGCTGCTCTCGATGGCCCACCGGCCCGAGCAGCTCCGGCTCATCGGCGAGCGCCTCGGCGGCCCGCTCATGTATCTCGCCGGGCGCGGCGGTCTCGCCGGGCTCGGCATGTCGCTCGCGGATCTGGGCGCGCTCGGCTTCCGCATCGTCGCGGATCCGTCGACGCCGCTGCTGGCCGCCTTCGCGGCGTGGAAGCAGGTCTACGCCGACCTCGCGCAGGCCTTCGGGGCCGGTCAGCCCAAGGCGGACTGGGGCCCGGTCGAGCAGGTGATGCTGGAGACCATCGAGCTCGAAAAGCTGCTCGCAGTGGAGCGGGCGACCGTCGAAAAGGCCTAGAGAAAACCCGTTAAGAGACGGGTACTTGCGAACTTTCGTAGAGAGCTATGCACAGACCTATCCACATTCTGTGGATAGCGTCCGGCGGCCGCGGCGAATTCCTAGCCCTTCGCCAGCTTCTCGACCTGTCGCCGCGAGAGGCTCGCGAGCCGTGCCAGCAGCGCGTTGACCTTCCGCTCGGATACCTGGTCCGCGAGAATCAGCTTCTTCGACTTCGTGCGGGTCGCGAGATACGCGACCCAGTCATCGAGATCCGGTGTGCCACGCCACGCGATGGTCAGGCCGCTCTGCCGGAGCCGCCGGCGTCCTTCGACCTTCGCGAGAGGTTTGCGACTGGCCTGCATCACCGAGGAGCCTAGTGAATGCGGTGGTGATGTGTCAAGACGATGACGAAGAAAGTTTTGTGAATAGCTGTGGATAAACCTCTATCATCCTGACTTCAAGGAGGACGGCCCCATGCGACTCGCGAACAAAGTGGCCATCGTCACCGGCGCCGCGCACGGAATGGGTGAGAGCGAGGCCGTGCTGTTCGCGCGCGAGGGCGCGAGCGTGATCGTGGCCGACCTCGATCTCGACGGCCAGAAGGTCGCCGACCGCATCGCGGGGACCGGCGGGCGCGCGCGGTTCGTGAAGCTCGACGTGGCGAGCGAGGCGGAATGGGAGGAGGCCGTCAAGGCCACCGTCGCCGCCTACGGCCGCCTCGATATCCTCGTCAACAACGCGGGGATCAGCGGGACGCACGACCCGGACACCCTGAGCACCGCCGCCTGGGACCGGCTGATGACCATCAACGCCAAGGGCGTCTTCCTTGGCATGAAGCACGCCGTGCCCGCGATGCGGCAGGGCGGCGGCGGGTCGATCGTGAACATCTCGTCGATCTCGGGCTTCGTCGGGCAGGACAAGATCCATATGGGCTACAACGCCTCCAAGGGCGCGGTTCGCATCATGACCAAGACCGCCGCGGTGCAGTACGGGCGCGACGGCATCCGGGTGAACTCGGTGCATCCGGGCTTCCTGCCCCCGATGCGCACCTCCAAGGCCTCCGCCGATCCGGCGTGGCGCAAGCCGCTCGTCGACGCGGTGCCGCTCCGGCGCGAGGGGCGGGTGGAGGAGGTCGCCTACGCGGTGCTCTTCCTCGCCTCCGACGAGGCGTCCTACATCACCGGGACCGAGCTGGTGGTGGACGGGGGCTTCCTCGCGGCCTGATGGCCACCACGCGCCTGCCCGGCTTCTGCGCGCTCTGCCGCTCGCGCTGCGGCTGCGTCTCGGTGGTGGAGGACGGGCGGCTGGTCGCGGTCGAGCCCGACCCCTCGCACCCCACCGGCGCCAGCCTCTGCGTGAAGGGACGCGCCGCGCCCGAGCTGGTCCACGCCGAGGACCGGCTCCTCCACCCGATGCGCCGCACCCGGCCGAAGTCCGACCCGGACGCGGGCTGGGAGCGCATCGGCTGGGCGGACGCCCTCGATTGGACCGCCTCGAAGATACGGGAGGTGGCGCGCCGGCACGGGCCCGAGGGCGTGGCCTTCGGGTGCACCACGCCGGCCGGCACCGCGATCTCCGACGGCTTCCTCTGGATCCTCCGCCTCGTCCGCGCCTTCGGCAGCCCGAACCTCGTCTGGGGCGAGGAGCTGTGCGCCTGGCACCGCGATTTCGTGACCCCCTTCACCTTCGGGGTGGACATCGGCACGCCCGACTTCGAGCACACCGGCTGCCTCCTGCTCTGGGGGCACAACCCCGCCACCGCCTACCTGGCCCAGGCCACCGAGGTCGTCAACGCGACGGCCCGCGGCGCGGCTCTGGTGGTGGTGGATCCGCGGCGGGCCGGCCCCGCAGCCCGGGCGGACCAGTGGCTGCGGGTGCGCCCGGGCACCGACGGCGCGCTCGCCCTCGGGCTGGCCCACGTCATGATCGCGGAGGGCCGGTACGATCGAGACTTCGTCCGCGACTGGACGAACGGCCCGTTCCTGCTGCGCGCCGACACCGGGCGGCTGCTCTCCGCCGCCGACCTGTCGGCGACCGGCAACCCCGCGCACTGCGTCGCCTGGGATCGCGCGGCCAGCCGCCCGGTGGTGTACGATCCGGCCGCGGTCGGCTTCGTCGAGCCGATCGGCGAGCCGCAGCTCGACGGCAGCGTCCGCTGCGCCACCCGCGGCGGCGACGTCACCTGCGTGCCCGCCTTCGAGGCCTACGCCGCGCTCTGCCGTGACTACCCGCCCGCGCGCGTGGAGGCCGTCACCGGCGTGCCCGCCGCCCAAGTGGTGGCGACCGCGCGGCTGCTCTGGGAGCGCCGGCCGGTGTCCTACTTCCACTGGACCGGGCTCGAGCAGCACACCAACGCGAGCCAGACCGTGCGCGCGCTCTCGCTGCTCTACGCGCTCACCGGCTGCTTCGACGCGCCGGGCGGCAACGTGCGGCCGAGCCGCCCCGCCGTCAACGACCTGGCCCCGCTCTCGCTGCTGCCCGAGCGGCAGCGGGCCAAGGCCCTCGGCCTGGCCGCGCGGCCCCTTGGGCCGGCGCGGCAGGGCTGGATCACCGCGGCCGACGCCTACCGGGCGATGCTCCACGGGGCGCCGTACCCGGTGCGCGGCATGGTCGGGTTCGGCACGAACCTGCTGCTGTCCGCGCCCGGCGCGGCCACCGCGCGCGCCGCGCTCACCAGCCTCGATTTCCTGGTCTACGCCGATCTGTTCCTGACCCCCACCGCGGCGCTGGCCGACGTGGTGCTGCCGGTGTCCACCGCGTGGGAGCGCGAGGGGCTGCGGGTGGGCTTCGGGCCGACGCAGGCGGGCGAGCGTCACGTGCAGCTCCGGCCGGCCGCGGTGGCGCCGCGGGGCGAGGCGCGCTCCGACACCTGGATCGTCTGCGAGCTGGCCAAGCGCCTCGGGCTCGGCGATCGGTTCTGGGGCGGCGACCAGGATGCCGGGCACCGCTTCATGCTCGAGCCGGCCGGCGTCACCCTCGAGCAGCTCCGCGCCCGGCCGGGCGGCGTGCGGACCGCGGTCGAGTCGCGCTATCGGCGCTACGCCGCGCGAGGGGCCGGCGGCACCCCGGTCGGGTTCGCCACCCCGAGCCGGCGCGTGGAGATCTTCTCGGCCCAGCTCCAGGCGCACGGGCAGGCGCCGCTGCCCGAGTACGTGGAGCCGGCAGCCGGCCGGGTGAGCCCGGATCTCGCCCGGCGCTTCCCGCTGCGCCTCACCACCGCCAAGGTCGTCCA
Organism: Candidatus Methylomirabilota bacterium; assembly: GCA_035455085.1. Taxonomy (GTDB): domain Bacteria; phylum Methylomirabilota; class Methylomirabilia; order Rokubacteriales; family CSP1-6; genus CAMLFJ01. The sequence goes on from DATIFV010000167.1 coordinate 20,416, forward strand.
GTTCTGCCACAGCCAGCACCGCAGCCTGCCGCGCCTGCGCCGGCACAGCCCGGACCCGGAGATCGAGGTCCACCCGGCCGCCGCGGCGGCCCGGGGCATCGAGGAGGACGACTGGGTGCTGGTCGAGACGCCGCGGGCCGGCATGCGGGCGCGGGCCCGGCTCAATCCGAGCCTCGCCCCCGACGTGGTGTGCGCCCAGTTCGGGTGGTGGCAGGCGTGCGAGCCGATGGGGCTCGGGGGTTACCCGGCGGACGGGCCGGCCAGCGCCAACTACAACAACCTGATCGACCCCGAAGCCACCGATCCCATCAGCGGGACGGTGGCGCTGCGGTCCTATCTCTGCCAGGTGCGGCGGGGGGAGCCGTGAGCACCGCGGACGCGATCGACGCCTTCTGGGCCGCCGCGCGCAACCGCACCGCCCCGCCGGCCCACTGGATGGGGCGCCTGAGCCGGGAGGAGGCCTATCGCGTGCAGCTCGGCGTGCTCGCGCGCCACGTGGCGGCGGGCGAGCGGCACGCGGGCTGGAAGGTCGGGCTCACCTCGAAGGCGATGCAGATCCAGCAGAAGGTCCACGAGCCGGTGCTGGGCTTCCTGCTCGCGAGCGGCGAGAAGCCGAGCGGGACGCGCTTCGCCTGGGCCGACCTGATCAATCCGGGCTTCGAGAACGAGCTGTGCCTCACGGTGGGGCGAACCCTGCGCGGCCCCGGCGTGACCACCGAGCAGGCCCAGGACGCGCTCGCCGCGATGGCGCCGGCCTTCGAGATCATCGAGAAGCGGGGGGACTTCGCGGCCGACCTCAACGTGAGCCTGGCCGACAACGCCCAGCAGCGGTTCTACGTGACCGGCGCCGCCGTCCCGGTCCCGGCCGGCTTCGACCTGGCCTCGGTGGCGCTCGAGCTCTCCGTGAACGGGGGGCCGCCCGACCGGGCCACCGGCGCGGAGGTGCTGGGCACGCCCGCCACCTCCATCGCCTGGCTCGCCAACAAGCTCGCCGAGCTCGGCCTCGCCCTCGAGGCCGGCATGAAGGTGATGTCCGGCTCGTTCACCCGCCAGTACCCTCTTCACCGCGGCGACCGCATCGAGGCCCGCTTCACCCCCCTCGGCCCCGTCCACGCCGACTTCGTCTAGGGGATCAGGACGATCTTGCCGTGGTGGCCGGCCTCCATCACCGCCTCGTGGCTGCGGGCGGCCTGGGCCAGTGGCAGCTCCTGGGCGATGACCGGGCGCAGGGTGCCGTTGCGCAGCCCCTCGACGAGGGCCGCGTGGATGCCCGCGAGCTGCGCGGGGGTGGCGTGGTTGAGCGCCATGCCGAGGATGGCCGCGTCCTTGTTCATGGCCAGGCGCGCGTTGATCTCGATCATCCCGCGGTTGCCGATGACCACGATGCGGCCCCGCAGCGCGATCGCGCCGAGGTCCTTCTGCAGATTCACGTTCGCCAACATCTCCATGATGATGTCGGGCCCGCGCCCGCCGGTCAGGCGCACGCACTCCTCGAGATAGCCCGCCGTGGTGTGGTCGAGCACGTGGTGCGCGCCCTGCTCTGCCACCAGACGCCGCCCCTTCTCGGTCCCCGCGGTGCCGATGACGGTGAGCCCGCGCGCCCGCGCGAGCTGGACCGCGCCGATGCCGACGCCGCCGCTGGCCCCGTGCACCAGCACCGTCTCGCCCGCCTCCCCGCGGGCGCGGTTGAAGAGGGCGTGGTAGGCGGTGGCGTAGGGGATGTTCATGGCCGCGCCCTGCGCGAAGGTGGCGTTGGCGGGCAGCGGATGCACCTGCCCGAGCTCGCACACCGCGAGCTCGGCGTAGGCCCCGGTCACCGTGCCCCCCACGTAGACGCGGTCGCCCGGCCTCACCGCGGTCACCCCCGGCCCCACCGCCTCGATCACGCCGGCCGCGTCCGCGCCCGGGGTGTAGGGCAGCTTGGGCCCGCGGTTGTCGGTGTTGCTGCGCAGGTAGGTGTCCACCGGGTTGATGCCGACCGCACGGTTGCGCACCAGCACCTGGTTCGGCCCCGGCTGGGGCGCGGGAACCTCCTCGAGCTTCAGGACGGAGGGCCCGCCGTACTCCGAGACGCGGATCGCTTTCATGGTGTTCTCCTCAGGACGTGGGGGGATCGGGGGTGCCCATCCAGAACGGCGACGTCTTGCCGATCCGCTCGAGATACGCGCGGCGCTCGGCGGCCCGGCGAGGATACCACGTGGAGAGATAGTCGGCGTCCAGCATGTGCCGGCGGCTCTCGGTTCCGAAGAAGCCGGCGAGGTCGGCGAGCGTGATGAAGCCTTCCTCGGACCGCGGCTCGAACCGGCTCCAGCGTCGCGCGTGCTCTTCCGCCCGGAAGAGGTTCATCCCGGTTCAGAGGTAGTACGAGCGCCCGCGCGAGGCCCCGAAGCCGAAGGCGAGGTGGCCGACGACCCCGGGCGGATCCGCCCAGGTGATCCGCCCGTCGCGCATCTCGACCGTGACCGGATCGCCGCAATCGAGGCAGGGCGCGTCGATCCGCACCGTCTCACCCGGAAACAGCCAGGTGACGGAGGTCGCCTCGAACCCGCACTGGGCGAACCAGCGCTGCTCGCCCCGCACCGTGATCCGGTACTGGGTGGGCAGGCTGTTGAGCGGCGGGAACGAGGCGATGTAGTCCGTCTCGGGATGCAGCCACCCGATCGGGTAGGCCTGCATGACGTCGTGGAGCAGCGCGGGCCCGTCCTCCGCGGGCCGCGCGAGGGCCCGCGCCAGCTCCGCGTAGTGGGGCGCGCGCCCGGTGTCGACCAGGCTCCGCATGATGCGCTGGAAGGCTCGATCCATCAGTTGCGCGTCGGGCATGGTGGCCTCCTCTGGGCACCCCTCACCCTGCCCTCTCCCCGGAGGGGAGAGGGGGAGTGGTGTGGCGGCCTTCCCCGGAGGGGAGAGGGGCAGCAGTCCCGCCCGCCGGAGGATCGGGCAGCACCGCGATCGCCGAGATCTCGATCAGCGCGCCTTCCCGGAGGAGCCCGGCCACGACGACCCCGGTGGCGGTCGGGAAGCGCCCCCGGAAGACCTCGCGGCGCACCTCGGCGGTCTTGGCGTAGCTCTCGGTGGTGGTGACGTACTCGGTGGTCTGCACCACGTGCTCGAAGCCGCCGCCCGCCGCGGCGAGCAGGCGCCCCATCTTCTCGAAGATGTAGCGGGTCTGGGCCACGATGTCCCCCGGCCCGACGATCCGCCCGCTCTCGTCCGCCGCGGTCATGCCCGAGATGAAGAGCAGGTTGCCCGCGCGGACCGCGGGCGAGAACGTGTAGCGGGCGGGCCAGTGGGTCGGGCCCGTGATCACCTCGTACGCGGCCATGCGCGCCTCCTCGACCCGCGGCCGGCGGTCACCGCCGCCGCAGCAGGAACCGCTGGATCTTACCGGTTTCCGTCTTCGGGAGCTGATCGAGAAACTCGACCTCCCGCGGGTACTGGTGCCGGCCCAGGTGCGTCTTCACCACCTCGACGATCTCGGCGGCGAGGCCGTCCCGCGCCGGCCGCCCCGGCTTGAGGACCACGAAGGCCTTGACGATCTGGCCCCGCAGCGGGTCGGGCTTGCCCACCACCGCGGCCTCGGCCACCGCCGGGTGCTTCAGGATCGCACTCTCGACCTCGAAGGGGCCGATGCGGTACCCGGCGCTCTTGATCACGTCGTCGGCGCGGCCCTCGAACCAGAAGTAGCCCTCCGCGTCGCGGCGGGCGAGGTCGCCGCAGGTCATCCAGTCCCCCCGGTACATCTCGCGATCCCGCTCGGCGTCGTTCCAGTAGCCGAGGGAGTAGTAGCCCTCCGGATGGGGCTTCATGCCGACGTGGCCGACCACCTCCGCGTCCACCTCGCGCCCGGCGTCGTCCACCACCGCCATCGTGGCGCCGGGCAGCGGCAGGCCCATCGAGCCCGGCTTGACCGTCATCGCGACGGTGGCGAGGTTGCCGATCGGCAGGCCGAACTCGCTCGAGCCGTACTGGTCGCGCACGGTGACGCCCCAGTGCTCGCGGAAGAAGCGAACCACCTCCGGGTTGAGCGGCTCCCCGCAGCTGCTCGCGGTGCGCACCCGCAGGGTCCCGCCGCCCGCCGCGGCGCCGAGCGCCATCACCCCGCGCAGCAGGGTCGGGGTGGTCGCGAGGTTGGTCACGCCCTGCTCGCGCAGCCGGACCACGCACAGCTCCGGGGTCGGCGCGCCCTCGTGGCACACCACCGGCACGCCCAGGGCGAGCGCCCCCATGTAGCAGACGAGCCCGTAGCCCCAGCCGGGGTCACCGGTCGGCCAGAAGACGTCGTCGGGCCGGAGGTCGGCGCCGTGAACGAGGTGGGGGTGGATCGCGACGAGGAAGTTCGCGGCGATCTTCACGCCCTTCGGCGGCCCGGTCGAGCCCGAGGTGTAGAGGATCACCGCCGGCGCGTTCCGCCGGCACGCGGCCGCCTCGCCCGCGCCGGGCTGTCCGTCCATGGCCCGCCAGAAATCGACGTCGCCCGGCGGGGCGCCGCCCTCGCCGGCCACGGTCATCACCGCGACGCCGCCGGGAAGCGGCGCGGGCAGCCGCGCGCGGTGCTCCCAGTGGGTGACGAGCGCGCGGGCCCCGCTGTGTCGCACCCGGAACTCGATCGCGTCGGGCCCGAAGCCGGTGAAGATCGGCACGTACACCGCCCCGGCCTTCCACGTCCCGATCATCGCGATCAGCATCTCGGGAACCCGGGGCAGGAAGCCCGCGACCCGATCCCCGGCGGCGATCCCGCGCGCCCCCAGGACAGCCGCGAACCGGCCGCTCAGCGCGGCCAGCTCGTCGAAGCTGTAGGTCCGCGTCTGCCCCCGCCTGCCGAACCATCGGAGCGCCGCCCGCCCCGAGCCCGCGTGGCGGTCCACGATGGCGCGCCCCAGGCTCACCAGCCCGTCCGCCACGCCCATCGCCCGGACGCTCTCCTCCCAGCGAAAGCTCTCGCACGCATCGCGATGGGTCGGGCGGCTCATGGTGCCGGTGGCGGCCTCCGAGCATACCGCACTTGCGCGGGGCGGGCGGACGGGATACACCAGGGGGCGCCGGTACACCCCGAGCCCAGGAGATCCGCATGAGCGAGACCATGACGAGCCAGGCCGAGACGCTGCTGATGGAGAAGGACGGCCCCATCGGCTGGATCACCTTCAACCAGCCGCACAAGCGCAACGCGGTCAGCCAGGAGATGTGGCAGCGCATGCCCGGGCACGTGCGCGAGCTGGCCGGCGACGACGCGATCCGGGTCGTCGTCCTGCGGGGGGCGGGCGACGCGGCCTTCGTGGCCGGCGCCGACATCTCCCAGTTCAAGGACCGGCGCCGCAACGCGGCCGACGAGGAGGAGTACCGGCGCATCTCGGCGGCGGGATCGGAGGCGCTGGCCACCCTCGGCAAGCCGCTTCTCGCCATGATCCACGGCTTCTGCATCGGCGGCGGGGTCAGCATCGCGATCACGTGCGACCTGCGCATCGCGGCCGACGACGCCCGTTTCGGCATCCCCGCCGCCCGCCTCGGTCTCGGCTACCACTACCGGGGCATGGAGAAGCTGATGCACCTGATCGGCCCCGCGTACACCAAGGAGCTGTTCTTCACCGCCCGGACCGACTTCAGCGCTCAAGACGCGCTGCGCATGGGGCTGGTGAACCAGGTGGTGCCGAAGGCGGATCTGGAGCGCTTCACCCGGGACTACGCCCTGACCATGGCGCGCAACGCCCCGCTCACCCTGCGCACCGCCAAGGCCACCGTGGAGCAGCTGCTGCGCCCGGCCGCCGACCGCGACCTGGCCCTGCTCGACCGGCTGATCGCCGAGTGCTTCAACAGCGAGGACTACCAGGAGGGCGTCCGGGCGTTCTCCGAGAAGCGCCGGCCCCAGTTCCGGGGCCGCTGACCGAGCGTGGCCGTGCACGTCGAGGCGAAGCTCGCCAAGCTCGGCCTGCCGCTGCCCGATCTCGATCAGCTCTATCGCGGCAACGCCTCCGGCGCACGCTTCATCTCGCACCTGGCCGTGGGCAACCTGCTCTACCTCTCCGGCACCACGCCGATGCGGGACGGCCGGCCGTATCTGCCCGGCGTCGTCGGGGCCGACCTCACGCTCGAGCAGGGCTACGAGGCGGCGCGCTACGCCGCGCTCACCAGCCTCGCCGCCGTCAAGTACGCGCTCGGCGATCTGGACCGCGTGCAGCAGGCGGTGCAGCTCATCGGCTTCGTGAACTCCGCGCCGGGCTTCGGCCAGCAGCCCCGCGTGATCAACGGGGCCACCGATCTGCTCGTGGAGCTCTACGGCGAGCGGGGCAAGCCCACCCGCGCGGCCATCGGCTGCCAGGGCCTCGCAATCAATCACTCGGTGGAGATCGTGCTCACGGTGCTCTTCGCCGGCGACGGGGCCACCCCACCCCTGGCCCGCGACCACTACGCCCGGTAAGGCGACGGGGTCAGGTCTTGAATTGCGACATTTTCGCGGCCGGGGACTGAGTAGTGGAGCGCGAGGAATGTCGTAATTCAAGACCTGACCCCCCGGCTGACCCCCCGGCGAGCCGGACGCTGCCGGATCTCCTCGAGGAGCTGGCGGCGCGGCAGCCGGATCGCGAGTTCGTCGTCGGCGGCGGGCAGCGTCTGAGCTATGCCCAGACGCGCGACGGGGCACGCCGGCTCGCCAGAGGGCTGCGGCGGCTCGGCGTCGCCCGGGGCGACCGGGTGGCCCTGGTGATGACCAACCGCCCCGAGTGGGTGCTGATCGACTTCGCGGTGATGAGCCTGGGGGCGACCCTGGTGCCGATCAGCACGTGGTCGCGCCCGCGCGAGCTCGAGTACGTGCTCGCCCACTGCGGCGTGGGCACCCTCGTCACGATCCCGCGCCTCGGCCCCCAGCGCTTCCTCGACGCGGTGGGCGAGATGGGCGGCCCCGACTCGCCCCGCCTGCCGGACCTGCGCCACCTGGTGGTGGCGGGCGCCGCGCACTCCGCGGGCGCGATCACGCTCGACGACCTGGGCGAGCTGGGACGGGACGTGCCGGACGCGGAGATGGACGCGGCCCGGCGGGCGGTGGGCCCGGAGGACGTGGCCTGCATCCTCTATACCTCCGGCACCACCTCGAACCCCAAGGGCGTGCCGCTGCGCCACGGCGGGCTCATCGCCAACATGTGGAACATCGGCGAGCGGCAGCGCCTCACGCCGGCCGACCGCATGTGGATGGGCATCTCGCTGTTCTGGAGCTTCGGCTGCGCCAACGCCCTGGTCGCGGTGATGAGCCACGGCGGGACCCTGGTGCTCCAGGAGCAGCTCGACGCCGGGGAGGCGCTGGCGCTGATCGAGCGCGAGCGCTGCACGGTGTACTACGGCACGCCCAACATCGCGCTGGCGCTCACCGAGCACCCCGACCGGCCGCGGCGCGATCTCTCCTCGCTGCGCACCGGCGCGGCCATCGGCCCGCCCGCCGCGATCCAGATGGTGATGGACCTGGGCGCGCGCGAGATCTGCAACGTCTACGGGCTCACCGAGTGCTACGGCAACTGCACGGTCACCGACGCCCACGATCCCCCGGAGGTGCGGCGCACCACGGTGGGCCACCCGCTGCCCGGCATGGAGATCCGCGTGGTGGACCGAGAGAGCCGTCGGCCGCTGCCCCCCGGCGAGATCGGGGAGATCCTGGTGCGCGGGCACCTGACCCCCGGCTACTACCGCGACCCCGAGAAGAACGCGGCGGCGTTCGACCGCGACGGCTTCCTGCTCACCGGGGACCTGGGCTTCCTCGGCGAGGACGGGCGTCTGCGCTTCCGCGGGCGGATCAAGGAGATGGTCAAGACCGGCGGCATCAACGTGGCCCCGGTCGAGGTCGAGGAGGTGCTGCTGGGCCACCCGACGGTCGAGCAGGCCTACGTGGTCGGCGTGCCCGACCCGCGGAAGGAGGAGATCCTGGTCGCGGTGGTGGTGCCCAAGCCCGGCCGCGAGGCCGATCCGGCCGCACTGCGCGCGCTCTGCCGCGACGCCCTCGCCGCCTACAAGGTACCGGCCGAGATCCGTGTGATGGCCCGCGAGGATCTGCCGGTCACCAGCACCGGCAAGGTTCAGAAGCTCCGCCTCGCCGAGATCCTCGCCCGCCTCTGACGGGGTCAGCGGAGGCCGGCGGCGGTGAGGCGGGGGAAGACGACGTCGCGGAAGGCCGCGATCTCGCGCGTGGGCGGGGCGAACGTCTCGAGCGGCATCAGGTAGAGGTTCTGCACGCCGAGCTTGGTGAGCTCCGCGATGCGGGCGGCGCAGTCCTCCGCGGTGCCGATCAGGCCCATCGCCTCGCAGAGCTGGGCCACCACCGCGTCGGGCACGAACGACGTCGCCGCGATCGCCGCCTCCCAGTCGGACGCGTGGGAGAGATCGGGATAGATCTTCCAGACCGCGTCCGGAATCGTGAGCGGCGGCAGGGTGAGGCCCGCCGGCTCGAGCCAGTAGCCGCCCCAGCGTAGGATGCCCCAGTGCACCGCGGTCGGCCGGGCCTGGCGGAGGGCCTCCGCGGTGGTGGGCAGGGCCGCGGTGCGGACCGCCCAGATCACCTCGAGGTCCTCCACCCTGCGCCCTGCGCGGCGGGCGCCGCGCTCGAGCAGCTCGAGCGCGCGCTGCACGATGCCGCGGTTCGCTCCGACCAGCAGCAGCACCCCGTCCGCGACCTCACCCGCGACCTCGATCGCCTTCGGTCCGGAGGCGGCCATCAGCACCGGGATCCGCCGCCCGCTCGCGTAGGCCAGGCGCCCGGCCGTCTCGCCGAACCGCGCGCTCTCGCCTGCCAGCAGGGTCCGGATGGTCGCGATCGATTCCCGCATCTCGGCGAGCGTGGCCGCCTTGCGCCCGATGGTGGTGGCGGAGGTGTAGCCGGTGCCCATCACGAACTTCACCCGTCCCGGGGCCAGCTCCTCCACCGTCTGGATCGCCCCGGCCAGCACCGAGGCGTGCCGGGTGAACGGGTTGGTGACCGCCGGGAAGAGCTGCAGGCGGCCGGTGTGGGTGGCGGCCTGGCCGAGGGTGACGAAGGTGTCACGAGAGATGAGCTGGCTGTCGAGGATGCCGGCGCCGTCGAAGCCCGCCGTCTCGATCGACCGGAGCAGCCGCATGAGCTCGGACATCGGCGCGGTGCCGGGCACCCGGATGTGGACACGAACCGGCGCGGTCATGGAACGCTCCTCACGCGGTGGGAGGTCACTCGTAGCGCGGCCGCCGCTTCTCTTGGAACGCGGCGACCCCTTCCCGGAAGTGCGCGCTCGCCCGCACCCGATCCCCCAGCTCCTGCTCGAGCGCCTCGCGGCTGCGGGCGTGCTCGGCGATGGTCGCGCTGATCTGGCGCTTCACCGCCTGCACCGCGGACGGGCTGTTGGCCGCGATCGTCTCCGCGGTCTCGAGCGCCCACGTCATGAGCTCCTCGGCGGGCACGATCCGGTTGATCAGCCCGAGGCGGGCGGCCTCGGCGGCATCGATCAGCCGGCCGGTCAGCAGCAGGTCCATCGCGTGCACGTGGCCGATCTGCCGGGGAAGCTTGAGGGTGGCGCCGCCGAACGGGTAGATCGACCACTTCACCTCGGGGAGGCCGAAGCGGGCGTGCGGGGCCGCGGCGCGGATGTCGGTGGAGAGCAGGAGCTCGACCCCGCCGCCCACGCAATCGCCGTTGACCGCGGCCACGATCGGCTTGCCGTAGGCGTCCTGCTTGAGGAGGGCGTGGCCGACCACCCGCGCGGTCTCCGCGGAGGCGCTGAGGTCCCCGCTGATATCGGCGCCCGCGCAGAAGGCCCGCGGGCCCGCGCCGGTCAGCACGATGCACCGGCAGCTCCCGCGCTCGAGCTCGTCCCAGATCCGGCCCAGGTCGGCCATCATCGCGCGCGACATCGCGTTGAGGCGCGGCTGGTTGTCGATGGTGACCACCGTCACGTGCGGGCCGTGCCCCTCGACCCGGATCTCCATCGCCTCAGCTCCCGAGCGTGACCACGACCTTGCCGAGGGCCCGACGATCGGTGAGGAGGCGGATGGCCTCCACGCCCCGCTCGAGCGGCAGCCGGTGGCTGACGTGGGGCCGGAGCTGGCCCGCCGCGTACCAGCCCAGGAGGGCCTCCACCGACGCGCGGAGCTTGGCCGGCTCATGATAGCGGTAGTGGCGCAGCGAGCAGCCGAGCGCGGAGCGGTTCTTGACCAGCAGGCGGTTCGCCGGGATCTGCTGCACGCCGGCCACGAAGCCGACCAGCAGCATGCGCCCGCCCCACCCGAGCGAGGACAGCGCGGCGTCGGCCAGCTCGCCACCGACCGGATCGAAGCAGACGGCGGCGCCGCGGTCGTGGGTCAACGCCATCACGCGCTCGGTGAGGTTCTCGGTGGCGTAGTTGACCCCCTCGTCCGCCCCGTGCTCCCGCGCCACCCGGAGCTTCTCGCCGGTGCTCGCTCCCGCGATGACGCGCGCCCCCATCGCCTTGCCGATCTCCACCGCGGTCAGCCCGACCCCGCCCGCCGCGCCCAGCACCAGCAGGGTCTCCCCCGGCGCGAGCCGGCCCTGCCAGCGGAGCGCCACGTCGCTCGAGATGTAGGCGATGGGGAAGGCGCCCGCCTCCTCGAACGACATGCCGGCGGGGATCGCGAAGGCCTCGGACTCCTTGGCCACCGCCTGCTCGGCGAGCCCGCCCCACCCGAGGGTGGCCATCACGCGGTCGCCCGGGCGGAAGCGCGTCACCCCGGCCCCGCAGCGTGCGACCACGCCCGCGGTCTCGAGCCCCGGGCTGAACGGGAAGGGTGGGCGGGTCTGGTACTTGCCGGCCACCATGATGGAGTCCGCGTAGTTCACCGACGTCGCGCGCACGTCGATGAGGACCTCGTCTGCGGCGGGAAGGGGCGGGGCGACCTCCTCGACCGTGAGCTCGTCGATCGATCCCCACTTGCGGCAGATGAGGGCGCGCATCGCGGTGGAGTATAACCCAGCGTGCGATGGGCGGGCGCTCCTCGCCGATCCCCGGGTGCAGCGCGCCTATCTCGGCGCGTGATCCGCCCGCGAGAGCGTGTATACTGAAACCCTCGGTCGCAACGATCGGGAGAAAAGGAACCCCGTGCCCCGGACCCCCACGAAGCCGTTCCGTTGCAGCGTCGTCTCGGAGACCGTGTCCATTTCCCTGCGCCGCCGGCAGTCGCTCGGCGGCCACGGCAAGCTCTTCGTCCGCTGCAGCGAGACGGAGTGCCAGTACATCGACACCAACGAGCCGCCCTGCCCGCTCACCCTCGACCTGTTCGCGGCCGAGATCGCGGAGCGCATGGCCCAGCGCCAGGAGTGACGCGCTCGACGTAATTCCTTGGCGCGAGCCCCCGGCCGCGTGTATGCTCTAAGCACTGCATTAGCAGACCCGCGTTTCCCGTCCTCTTCCGCATCGTGAGGCGCGTCGAATCATCCGCGGAAGACCGGCCACGGGCCCCGATTGCGCCCGCACGAGGTCACTCGCTCCATGTCGTTCTCCGAGTTCCAGCTGCACCCCGATCTGCTCCGCGGCGTCGCGGCCCTGGGCTTCCAGGCGCCGACCGCCATCCAGCGCGATGCCATTCCCCCGGCCCTCGCCGGCCGCGACATGCTCGCCTGCGCCATGACCGGCAGCGGCAAGACCGCGGCCTTCCTGCTGCCGATCCTCCAGCGCCTCCTCGGGCTGCCCCCCGGGACCACCCGCGCTCTCGTCATCGCGCCCACCCGCGAGCTCGCCGCCCAGATCGACGAGCACCGCGGGCAGCTCGCGCGGTACACGAGGCTGACCGGCGCGGCCGTCTTCGGCGGGGTCGGGATGGGCCCCCAGGAGTCGGCACTCCGCCGCGGCGTGGACGTGCTGGTCGCCACCCCGGGCCGGCTGCTCGATCATCTGCGGATGCCCTACGCGCGTCTCGACGGCCTGCAGGTGCTGGTGCTGGACGAGGCCGACCGGATGCTGGACATGGGCTTCCTGCCCGACATCCAGCGGATCCTCAAGCAGCTCCCTGCGCGGCGGCAGACCCTGCTGCTCTCCGCGACCATGCCCGGGCCGATCGTGGCGCTCGCCAAGCAGATCCTCCGCGATCCGGTGGCGATCCAGGTCGAGCGCCCGCCCGCGCCCGCGGTCGGCATCACCCACACCGTCTACCCGGTGCCCCAGGAGCTGAAGTCGGCGCTGCTGGTCGAGCTGCTCAAGCAGCCCGGCACGCGCAGCGTGCTCGCCTTCACCCGCACCAAGCACCGGGCCAACCGTCTCGCCGACCAGCTGACCCGCCACGGGGTCGCGGCCGACCGCATCCACGGCAACCGCAGCCAGGCGCAGCGGATGCAGGCCCTCGCCGGCTTCAAGGACCGGCGCTTCCAGGTGCTGGTGGCCACCGACATCGCGGCCCGCGGCATCGACATCGACGCTCTCAGCCACGTGGTGAACTTCGACGTGCCGAACCTGCCGGAGGACTACATCCACCGGGTGGGTCGCACCGCGCGGGCCGAGGCGGTGGGCGACGCGTTCACGCTGGTCTCGCCGGACGAGGAGGGCTCGCTCCGGGACATCGAGCGGGCGGTGGGCTCGCGCTTCACGCGCGCGCAGCTGGCCGGCTTCGACTACACGAAGCGGCCCGCCGAGAAGCTGGAGATCCCGCTCGCCGAGCGCATCGCGGCCATCCGCACCCGCAAGGCCGACGAGCGCCAGCGCGCCCGCCTCAACGCCGCCCGCCGCGCACCCCACGCCGCCCGCGCCCGCTAGCGACGGGACCGGTCGAAGCGGAAATGTCGTAATTCAAGACCTGACCCCCCGGGGAGGGGGTCGAGGCCGAGGGTCAGGCGCGCGAGGATGTCGCCGATCGCCGGGCTCAGGGCGAAGCCGTGGCCCGAGAAGCCGGCGGCGACCAGCACGCCGGCGACGCCGGGGACCGGCCCGAGAATCGGCAGGCGGTCCGGGGTGAAGGCCTCGAGACCCGCCCAGCTCCGCGCGACGCGGCAGCCGTCGAGCGCGGAATACACCGCGCGCGTGGTCTCGAGGCTGCCCGCCACGCTCTCGGGCAGCACCTCGTAGCGATTGGCCGCGTGATCGGTGACGCGGGCCGGCCAGCCTCCACCGATCAGGTAGGCGCCGTCGTCGAGCTGCTTCAGGCTGAGCGGACGGTCGAAGGCGCCCAGCACCGGCCGGAGCGCGGGCGCGGCGGGCTCGGTGAGCAGCATCTGCAGCGGCCGCGTCTCGATCGGCAGCGTCACCCCGACCCCGGCGAGGAGTGGCGCGCTCCAGGCCCCCGCGGTCACGATGACCGTCTCGCACGCCTCCCGCCCGCCGTCCCCGCGCTCGACGCCCACCACCCGCCCGCGCTCGGCCAGGAGTACCCGCGCGCCCATGCCCTCCTCGACGCGCGCGCCGAGCCGCCGCGCGGCGCGGGCGAAGGCCTCGGTCGCGGGCACCGCCTCGGCCTGCCCGTCGCGCGGGGCGTACACGCCGCCGAGGCAGCCCGGCGCGATGCCGGGCGCGAGCGCCCGGGCCGCCGGCGCGTCCACCAG
>DATIFV010000168.1:0-31658 GCA_035455085.1 Candidatus Methylomirabilota bacterium
AAGAGATCTCGATGATCTTCCAGGAGCCGATGACCTCGCTCAACCCCGTGTTCACCTGCGGCGAGCAGATCGCGGAGGCCATCCGCCTGCACGAGGGGCTCGGGCGCCGCGACGCCATGGACAAGACGGTCGAGATGCTGAAGCTCGTGCACATCCCGAACGCGCAGCGGCGCGTCAAGGAATACCCGCACCAGCTCTCGGGCGGCATGCGGCAGCGCGTCATGATCACCATGGCGCTGTCCTGCAACCCGAATCTGCTCATCGCCGACGAGCCGACCACGGCCCTGGACGTGACGATCCAGGCGCAGATCCTGGATCTGCTCAACGAGCTGAAGGCCAAGCTGAACATGGCCATCATGCTGATCACCCACGACATGGGCGTCATCGCGGAGACCGCGCAGCGCGTGGTCGTGATGTACGCGGCCAAGGTCGCGGAGGAGGCGCCGGTCGGCGACCTGTTCAAGGAGCCGCTGCATCCCTACACCCAGGGCCTCCTGCGCTCGATCCCCCGAATCGACCTGGCCGCCACCGCGCGGCGCCGGCTCGAGACCATCCCGGGCACGGTGCCGACCCTCCGCGGAGACATCGCCCCGGGCTGCCGGTTCGCCCCGCGCTGCCCGTTCGTCAAATCGGTGTGCACCGAGAAGGATCCGGTACTCAAGGAAGTCAAGCCGGGACACAAGGTGTCCTGCTGGCTCTACTAGAGGGCGGCCATGGCTGAGACCCCACTCCTCCGGATCAACCACCTCAAGAAGTACTTCCCGATCCGCGGCGGCCTGCTCTCCCGCGAGGTCGCGCGGGTGCACGCGGTCGACGACGTCAGCTTCAGCCTGTTGAAGGGCGAGACGCTCGGCCTCGTCGGCGAGTCGGGCTGCGGCAAGTCGACCACCGGCCGCTGCATCCTGCGCCTGATCGAGCCGACCTCGGGCGAGGTGTGGTTCGAGGACAAGAACGTCACCACGCTCGACAAGCGGTCCCTGCGCCAGCTGCGCCGGGACATGCAGATCATCTTCCAGGACCCCTACGCCTCCCTGAACCCGCGCATGACGGTGGGCTCGATCATCGGCGAGGCGCTCGTGATCCACAAGCTCGCCAAGGGCAAGCGCGAGCGCGACGAGCGGGTGGTGCACCTGCTCGAGACGGTCGGTCTCAACGCCGACCACCTGCGCCGCTACCCACACGAGTTCTCGGGCGGCCAGCGCCAGCGCATCGGGATCGCGCGGGCCCTCGCGGTGAGCCCCAAGCTGATCGTGGCCGACGAGCCGGTCTCCGCCCTGGACGTGTCGATCCAGGCCCAGGTCATCAACCTGCTCGAGGACCTGCAGAAGCAGTTCAACCTGACCTATCTCTTCATCGCTCACGACCTCTCGGTGGTCGAGCACATCTCGACCAGGGTCGCCGTGATGTACCTCGGCAAGATCGTGGAGATCGCGCCCGCCAAGGAGCTGTACACGAATCCGAAGCACCCCTACACGGAGGCGCTGCTGTCCGCGGTCCCGATCCCGGACCCGGCGGTCAAGCGCAAGCGGATCCTGCTCGAGGGCGACGTGCCGAGCCCGATCAAGCCGCCGTCGGGATGCCGCTTCCACACCCGCTGCCCGATCCGGGTCCCCGCGTGCTCCGAGAACGAGCAGGTGCTCAAGGAGATCTCGCCCGGCCACTGGGTGGCGTGCCAGGTCCGAGCTTAGCGAGCCGCAGCCGTGGCAGGGCGAGGTGAGCCGAAGGCGAGCGGAGCGGATCCAGAGATCGAGGCGAGCGGATATGAAGAGGGGCCAGGGTTGATTGCCTGGTCCGGGATCTTCCACATCCTTGCCACCCCGTTCCGGGAGGACGGCGCCCTCGACGCCGAGGGCCTGCCGCGGCTGGTGGATTGCGCGCTCGCCACCGGGATCACCGGCGTGACCATCCTCGGCATCGCGGGCGAGGCGCACCGGCTCACCGACGAGGAGCGCCGCCGGGTGGTGGAGGCGGTCGTCAAGGAGGTGCGCGGGCGCGTTCCCGTCGCGGTGGGCGTCTCGGCCTCCGGGACCCACCTCGCGACGGCGTTCGCGCGCATGGCGCGCGAGCACGGTGCCGACGCGCTCATGGTGGCGCCGCCCGCCGGGCTCAAGAACCTGGACGCGGTGCTGGAGTACTACCGCGCGGTCGCCGCGGCCACCGGGCTGCCCATCGTGCTGCAGGACGAGCCGATCACCACCCAGGTCAACATGCCGGCGCCGTTCATCACCCAGGTATGCGCCGAGGTCCCGCAGATCCAGGCGGTCAAGCTGGAGGAGCCGCCGACCCCGCCCAAGATCACACGCCTGCGGACGCTCTTCGGCGACCGGGTCGCGATCTTCGGCGGCCTCGGGGGCGTCTACTTCTTCGAGGAGCTCTCCCGCGGGGCGGACGGGGCGATGACCGGCTTCCCCTACCCCGAGGCGCTCGGGGCGATCCGCGAGCACTTCTTGGCGGGCCGGCGCGAGGAGGCCCGCGCGCTCTTCTACCGCTGGCTCCCCCTCATCCGCTACGAGACCCAGCCCGGAGCGACCCCGGGCACCGCGGTGGGCATCCGCAAGGAGATCCTGCGCCGCCGCGGGTGGATCAGCTGCGCGCTGGTGCGGCCGCCCGCGCCGCAGCTCGACGCGGCCACCCACGCCGAGCTGGGCGAGATCCTCGCGGCCGTCGTGTCCTGACCGCCGTGCCCCACCACCGGGTCAACGGGGTCCGGCTCTTCTACGAGGAGACCGGCGCACCTGCGGCGCCGCCGCTCGTGCTCATCATGGGCTGGGGCGGCGATCACACCGCGTGGGCGCTGCAGGTGCCGGCCTTCGCGGCCGGTCACCGCGTGATCGCGGTGGACAACCGGGGGGCCGGCCAGAGCGAGGTCCCGGACGGCTCCTACTCGATCCCCGGCATGGCCGCGGACGTGGCGGGGCTGATGGACGCCCTGGGTCTCGCGCGCGCCCACGTCTGCGGGGCCTCCATGGGCGGGATGATCGCCCAGGAGCTGGCGCTGCGGCATCCGGAGCGGGTGCTGACCCTCGGGCTGCACTGCACCACCGCGGGCATCGACGCCTACGGGCGGTTCCTGATCGACACGCTGATCGCGGTGAAGGCCCGCGGGAGTCTCGAGGAGTACGTGCGGGCGGTCATGCCCTGGATCCTCTGCCGCAAGACGATGGTGGAGCGGCCCGAGTTCGTCCGCTTCTGGATCGACCGCGCGCTCGCCTACCCCTATCCGACGACCCTGGAGGGCCTGGCACGGCAGGCCGACGCCATCCGCTCCCACGACACTCTCGCGCGCCTCGGCGAGATCCGGATGCCGACCCTCATCACCACCGGGACCGAGGACATCCTGGTCCCGCCGGCGTTCTCGGGTGTCCTGCACGCTCGCATCCCGGGATCGGAGCTGGTCACCCTCCCGGACGCGGGCCACCTGCACTTCATCGAGCAGGCCGAGGCCTTCAACCGGATCAACCTGGAGTTCCTGACCAAGCACCGCGCGGCCTGACGGCCGGCGGCCGGCGTCAACGGGCCGTTCTGGCGATCGCCACGCCGGAATCCTCCCAGATGTAGCTGTGGGGGTTTACCGGCTGGCCCTTGACCTGAATCTCGTAATGCAGGTGCGGGCCGGAGGAGCGGCCCGTGTTGCCGGTCAGCGCCACCGTCTCGCCGCGCTTGACCGCCTGGTCCAGGGTGACGTTGAGCTTGGACAGGTGGCCGTACAGGGACTTGGTGTCGTTGCCGTGGTCGATGATCAGGGTGACGCCGTACTCGGCGTGCTGGCCCGCGAACACCACCACCCCCGGGGCGGGAGCCTTCACCGGGGTACCGACCGGAGCCCCGATATCGAGACCGCTGTGGAACTCGGAGTTGGGCGCCCACGGTGAGCGGCGGGGACCGAAATCGGAGTTGACCGGCCCGCGCACCGGCCACCGCGACGGTAGCGAGGCGAGGACCCGGCTGGCCCGCCCCAGGAACCGCTCGAGCGTCCGGATCGACTCGCCCTCCTCCTTGACGATGCCGAGCAGGCGGTCCATCTCGTCCTTGACCAATGGCCGCTCCGCTTCTGCCGCGGTCGCGCCACCCCCTCCGATGCCGGTCCCGCGCTTGGACGGCACCCCCTCGGGACCGAAGGGCTCCCAGATCTTAGCGTGCAGGTCCCGCCAGGTGTCGATCTCGGAGCGGATCTCCCGCATCCGGGTCTGGGCCGCATCGAGCAGCCCCTGCTGCAGGGTCAGACGCTCGCTGAGGGCCGAGAACGTCCCGCGCTGGTGGCGGAGGGAGGCGTAGTCGGGGTAGATGAAGGCAAGCCCGAGGATGGTCACGGCGAGCCCTCCGGTGGCCGCGGCCACCGCCCAGCCGGGCACCGACAGCCGCAGCACCCGGCTGCCGTCGTCCCGCACCATCAACAGGTTGAACTGTCTCGTCTTGGGCATGATCTCCCGTCAGCGTTTGAGCGGAACGACCGCCAGGTCCCTGCCGGCCGGCACCTCGGTGACCGGGCTCGGCCTGTCCATTCGGCAGTGGCCCTCGAAGAGCACCCCTTCCTCCAGCACCACCACCGGGGCCTCGACGTCCCCGTACACCCGAGCCGTCCGCTTCAGATCGATCCGTTCCAGGGCCCGGACGTTGCCGGTCACCTCGCCGCTGATCAGGACCCGGCCCGCCCGGATGTCGGCCGTCACGACCCCCCGTTCTCCGATGATCAGGGTGTCCTCTGAGCTGATCTCGCCCTTGAACCTGCCGTTCAGCATCACGGTGCCCCGGAACGTGTAGCGCCCCTCCATCTCCGATCCCTCGTCGATGAAGGCCGTCAACTCGCTCCGCTTCGGGGCCTTCGCCCTTCGCCTGAACATAAGACTCGTCCCCTGCTTCGCTGGACTGCCGTCCTGCCGGGCCTCGAGCGGCCCCGTGGGGGCCTCGAACACCACCGACTGCCGGAACGCTGGAAGGGTAGGCTTTGGGTTACGGTATCGCCCGGTACGGCTTTTCTAGCACGCCCCTTGAAGGGGTGTCAACCCCCCCACCCCGGCCGGGGGACGGGCGCCCGGGTGCTGTCTATCTCCGCGGCTTTGTTGACACTCCGGGCTGATCCACAGTATGATCGAACTCCGACCCCAGCCCCTGGAGAAGGCCATGGACGAGTTCTACCGGATCAAGCGCCTGCCGCCGTACGTCTTCGCGATCGTCAACGACCTGAAGTCCAAGGCACGAGCCCGCGGTGAGGACGTCATCGATCTCGGCATGGGCAACCCCGACCAGGAGACGCCCAAGCACATCGTGGACAAGCTGGTGGAGGCCGCCCGCAACCCTCGCAACCACCGCTACTCGGCCTCCAGGGGGATCACCCGGCTCCGGAAGGCGGTCACCCACTGGTACCGGACTCGCTACGGGGTCGACCTGGATCCCGAGACCGAGGCCATCGCCACCATCGGCGCCAAGGAGGGGATGGCCCACCTGGCGCTGGCCGTCCTCCAGCCGGGCGACGGGGCCCTGGTGCCGAACCCGACCTACCCGATCCACTCCTACTCGGTGGTCATCGCGGACGGTGACCTGCGGTCGGTCCCGCTCGTACCGGGCGAGGACTTCTTCGCGCGGCTGCAGGAGACGGCCAGGCTGGCCTGGCCCAAGGCGAAGCTCCTGATCCTGTCCTTCCCTCACAACCCCACCACCCTCTGCGTGGACCGGGACTTCTTCGTGAAGGTGGTCGACTTCGCGCGGGAGCACCACCTGATGGTGGTCCACGACTTCGCCTACGCCGACTTCACGTTCGACGGCTACCGGGCTCCCTCGTTCCTCGAGGTCCCGGGGGCGAAGGACGTGGGCGTGGAGATCTTCTCCCTGTCGAAGTCCTACAACATGCCGGGCTGGCGGGTGGGCTTCGTGTGCGGGAACTCGAAGATGGTCCACGCCCTCGCCCGGATCAAGTCGTACCTCGACTACGGCGCCTTCCAGCCCATCCAGATCGCGGCGATCATCGCGCTCGAAGGCGAGCAGCGGTGCGTGGGCGACATCGTCGAGCTGCACCGAAAGCGCCGCGACGTCCTGGTGGACGGGCTCAACAAGATCGGCTGGAGCGTGCCGAAGCCCAGGGGCACCATGTTCGTGTGGGCGCCCATCCCCGACGAGTTCCGCAGCATGGGCTCGCTCGAGTTCTCCAAGCTGCTGATCCAGGAGTGCAAGGTCGCGGTCTCTCCGGGCATCGGCTTCGGCGAGTACGGCGACGGCCACGTCCGGTTCGCCCTCGTCGAGAACGAGCAGCGGATCCGGCAGGCGCTCCGCGGCCTCAGGACCCTGAGCGGGCGGTAGTCCGGCGCCCGCCCCCGGACCGATGAACGAGATCAAGATCGCCCTCCTGGGCCTGGGCACCGTCGGCTGCGGGGTGGTCCGGGTCCTCGGGACCCACGGCGCCGAGCTGGCCGAGCGTGCGGGCTGCCGTCTCACCCTCGCCCGCGTCGTCGACACCGACCTCACCCGGCCGCGCGAGGGAATCGACCTGGCCCGTCTCCCGCTGAGCGGCGACGCCAACCGCGCCATCGACGACCCGGAGGTCCGGGTCGTCATCGAGCTGATCGGGGGGCTCGAGCCGGCGCGCACCTTGATCCTGCGGGCGCTGGGAGCGGGCAAGCACGTGGTCACCGCCAACAAGGCCCTGCTCGCCCACCACGGCCCCGAGCTGTTCGAGGAGGCGCGGCGCAACCGGGTCATGCTCGGCTTCGAGGCGGCGGTGGCGGGCGGCATCCCGCTCATCCGGGCGGTCAAGGACGGGCTGCCCGCCAACCGCATCCTGTCCGCGTTCGGGATCGTCAACGGCACCTGCAACTACATCCTGTCCAAGATGACCGACGAGGGACGGGATTTCGGCGAGGTGCTGAAGGAAGCCCAGGCCCACGGCTACGCGGAGGCCGACCCCACCCTCGACATCGAGGGGCTCGACTCCGCCCACAAGCTGCAGATCCTCGCCACCCTCGCCTTCCGTACCGCGGTGGACCTCAAGGACATCCACACCGAGGGGATCACCTCCGTCTCCCAGCAGGACGTCGTCAACGCCACCGAGCTCGGCTACCGCATCAAGCTGCTCGCCATCGCCAAGGCCTCCGACGGGGCCCTCGAGGCCCGGGTGCACCCTACGATGATCCCGGCGTCCTCGCCGCTCGCGGCGGTGTCCGGGGTCTTCAATGCCGTGTTCATGACCGGCGACAACGTGGGCAACCTGATGTTCTACGGCCGCGGCGCCGGCCAGCTCCCCACCGCGTCCGCGGTCTGGTCCGACGTGGTCGAGATCGCGCGGCGGGTGGCCCACGGCATCCCGGCGATGGACACCGATCTGCCGTCGACCGCGCGGAATCCCCTGCCCCTGCGACCCATGGAGGACATCCGCTCGGCCTACTACCTGCGGGTGATGGCCATGGACCGGCCGGGCGTGCTGGCGCAGGTGGCCGGCGTCCTGGGCCGCCACGACATCTCGCTGGTCTCCGTGCTGCAGAAGGAGCGCGCGCACAGCGAGGCGGTGCCGGTGGTCATGATGACGCACGAGGCGCGCGAGCGGGACATGCGGGCGGCCCTGGCCGAGATCGACAAGCTGCCGGTGGTGGCCGGGCGCACGACCATGATCCGGGTCGAGGCGTGAGCGCGCACCGCCGCGAGCCGGCGGCGGGCCGCTGAGCCGCCCACCGATGCCCTCGGCGGGGCGGCTGGGGAAGATCCTCCTCGGCCTGCTGGTGAGCGCGGGTCTCCTCGTCTACTTCTTCCGGGATGTGGACCTCCGGGTGATCGCCTCGCGCCTGCAGGGCACGCTCTGGAGCTTCCTCGCCCTCAGCGTGATCCTGAACACGCTCTCCCTCTGGATGCGCGCCTGGCGCTGGAGCTTCCTGTTCCCCCCGGGCCCGCGCCCCACCCACCTGTTCCGCGCGCTGCTGGTCGGCTACATGGGCAACAACCTGCTGCCGCTCCGGGCCGGCGAGCTGGTGCGGATCTACGTGGCCGCCCGGCACGGGCCGCCGTTCTGGACGACGTTTGCGACGGTGGTGGTGGAGCGCGTCCTGGACGGCCTGGCCGTCGGGCTGATCGTGACCGGGCTCTTGCTCGTCGTGCCGCTGCCCGGCGAGGTGCGCTGGCCCATCCTGATCTTCCTGGGCATCGAGGTGGTCGCGATGGGACTGCTCGCGCTCATCGCGACCGCGCCCGGCGTGTGCCGGGTGCTGATCGAGACGCTCTTCCGCCGGATGGGGTGGGTCGAGCGGCGGCTGCTCGACCTGCTCGCAACGATGACCGAGGGCCTGCGGGGCCTGCGGGCCCCCGGTCACACGCTGCCGATCGTTCTGAGCTCGGTGGGAGTGTGGCTCCTCTTCGCGCTATCGGTCTGGACCGCCCTGCACGCCGCCCACCTAGACCTCCCCCTGCTCGCCGCCTTCACGGTGCTCGCATTCCTCGGGCTGGGGGTCAGCCTGCCGTCCAGCCCCGGCTTCGTCGGCATCGTCCAGGCGGCCACGGTGCTGGCCCTGGCCCTCTTCGCGGTCCCGAGGACGGAGGCGCTGTCCTTCTCCCTGCTCCTGCATGCCTCGCAGTTCTTCCCGGTCACCGCGGCCGGGCTGCTCGTCCTCCTCGTGGAGCAGATCAGCCTGGCCGACGCGGCCCGGGTGCCCGCTCAGGTCGCGTCGCCGGAGCGGTCGGGGCGCTGACGGCGGAGCCGGGCGAGGCGGCCCCAGCGCCGCCGCTCGATCCACTCGGTGAGCCGATCGGCGAGGTCGATCAGGAGCATCGCGGTCGCCCCGGTCAGGAACAGCCAGCCGAGGCCCCGCAGGGTGGGGCCGGGGGCGACCAGCAGCGCCGGTACCGCAGCGGCCAGCAGGAGCGCGAGCACCGCCAGTCCGACCCGCATGCTCCGAGCCTAGAAAAGAACCCTCTGAAATCCCAAGAAGAATGGGCAGAGGCCGGTAAACGGCGCCTGCGGTCGCCACGTCGTACGAACGAAAGGCGGCGCTGCCGGGCCGAGGCCACGAACCCTCGTGAAATCGATAGGATACGCCGATCGACCGGTCCGCGAGATGGCCGCGGGGCCGGGGCCGCCGGTTGGTGGCGCGAGCCGGCGTGTGGGAAGATCGGGGCGAGAGGCGCCCGTGGAGTCGAGCGATGAACAGCTATGCCGCGCGGTGGCCGGGCGAGAGCCGGGCGCCTTCGAGCTCCTGGTGGAGCGGTACCAGGAGCGGGCCTACCGGATCGCCTGGTCGGTCCTGCGCGACCGCGAGGAGGCTCGGGACTGCTCCCAGGAGGCGTTCCTGCGCCTGCACGAGTCCGCCGGCTCCTTCGCGGGCCAGGCCAAGTTCTCGACGTGGTTCTACCGGATCCTGGTCAACTGCTGCCTCGACCAGCAGCGCCGGCGCCGGCGCTGGCGGCGCCTGGTCGGCTGGCGCGAGCGGCACGACGCCGAGCATGAGGAGCCGGACCCGGTGGAGCAGGCGCCCGCCCCGTTCACGGATCCGGGAGAGAGCGTCGACACGGAGCGCCGCTTGAGCCGGATGTGGGCGCTGGTCGACGAGCTCTCGCCCCAGCAGCGTGCGGCGGTGACGCTGTCGTGCCGGGAAGGGCTTGCGACGAAGGACATCGCCGTCGTCCTGAACTTGTCGGAGGCCACGGTGCGGGTCCACCTGCACCGTGCGCTCTCCACGCTCAGGCGCCGGCTCGGAGACGAGACATGAGCGACGTGCACGTGGACGAGCTGCTGATCGATCACGTCCGCGGCGAGCTGGAGGGCGCCGAGCTTCGCCGGGTGGACGCGCACCTGGCCGCCTGTGCCCAGTGCCGGGCCACGCGGGAGCGCTTCGCGCACCTGATGGCGGCCCTGGCCCGGACCGCCCCTCCCGCCCCGCCGATCCACTGGGGCGCCTACCGCGCCCAGCTGCGGGAGCGGCTCGAGCGCCGCGGCGCCCGCGGCAGCGTGATCTGGGCCTGGCTGGTGCGCCCGGTGCCGGCCCTGGTGGCGGCGGCGCTGGTCGCGGTGCTGATGCTGGCCGGGCTCCCCGGCGGGCTGCGCGCTCCGGGCGCGCCCGATCCGCTCGCGCTCGATCACCCCGGCCTGGCGAGCCACCTCGACATGATCGCGCGGCTCGACGTGGTGCAGCAGCTCGACCTGCTGGAGGACTGGAACGTCATCGGCGAGCTGGACGAGCTGCCGGAGCATCGTGGAAGCTGAGCCATGATGGCCTGGGTCTGGCCCGCCGGCGTCGCGGTCCTGGCGCTGGCCGGCGCGAGCGGCGCGGGCGCGGCGGAGCGGACCTCCCCGGGCGGCGGCCCGGGCGGGACGGAGACGGTGGATGCGGAGATGCTGAGAGACCTCGAGCTGCTGGAGAGCCCGGACTACGCGCGCACCCGCGAGATGGCGCACCGGATGAGCTTCTTCGAGCGGCTGCGCATGCTGGAGAGCGAGCGGGCCCGCGAGGCCGGGCCGGCCCCGGCGCGGGCGCTCGAGCCGGCGAGGGGGTCCCGGTGACATGGGCCTCCTGATCGCTCTCGTCCTCGCCGGCGTGCTCGCGGTGGCGCCCCCCGCGGCGGCCCAGGCCCCGCCCCCGCCGCCGGTCCTCGCACCCGGCGGCCCGATCCAGGGGCTCGAGCGGCTCTCGCCGGAGGAGCGCGCACTGGCCGAGCGCAACCTGGAGCGCTGGCGGAGCATGACGCCGGAGCAGCGGCAGCGCGCGCTCGACAACTACCGCCACTGGCGGAGCCTCTCCCCCGAGGAGCGCCGGAGCGCCCGCGAGAACATCCAGCGCTTCCGCCGGATGGCGCCGGACGAGCGGGCGCGCATCATGCAGGACTTCCAGCGCTGGAGCGACCTGCCGGACGAGCGCAAGCGCGAGCTGGAGCGTGCCTACGAGCGCTACCGGCAGCTGCCGCCCGAGCGGCAGAAGCAGATCCAGCAACGGTGGGAGCGCTACCGGTCGCTCACCCCAGAGCAGCGCGAGCGATTCGACAAGAACCTCGAACGCTGGCGGAGCATGACGCCCGAGCAGCGGCAGCAGGCCCGCGAGCAGCTGCGGCAGCGCCGGCCGGGAGGGGCCGCGCCCCGCGAGCTGCGGCCCCGCTGAGGACGGCCGCACCTTTACACTCCGCGAGGCGGTCGTGTAGGATGGCCCTCTCATGGGCCTCCTGATCGTGCAGAAGTACGGTGGCTCCTCCGTCGCCGATCCCGAGAAGATCAAGAACGTCGCCCGCCGCGTGGCGGAGTACGTCCGCCTCGGGCATCGGCTGGTGGTGGTGGTCTCGGCGATGGGCAAGACGACCGACGGCCTCCTCGCGCTCGCGGCCGCGATCACCCCGACGCCCGATCCGCGCGAGATGGACGTGATCCTCTCCACCGGAGAGCAGGTGACCATCGGCCTCCTCGCGATGGCCCTGCAGTCGCTCGGCCATCCCGCGTGCTCCTTCACCGGATCGCAGGTCGGCATGATCACCGACGCCGCGCACACCCGGGCGCGCATCAAGCGCATCACCGCCGAGCGCATCCACGCCGCGCTCGACGCCGGGCGCGTGGTGGTGGTGGCCGGGTTCCAGGGCACCACCGAGAACGGGGACGTCACCACCCTCGGGCGCGGCGGCTCCGACCTCACCGGGGTCGCCCTCGCCGCCGCGCTCAAGGCCGACCTGTGCGAGATCTTCACCGACGTCGACGGGGTCTACACCGCCGATCCCAACGTGGTGCCGGACGCGCGCAAGCTGCCCCGCATCTCCTACGACGAGATGCTCGAGATGGCCGCGCTCGGCGCGAAGGTGCTCCAGGCCCGCTCGGTCGAGTTCGCCAAGAAGTACAACGTGCCGGTTCATGTCCGCTCCACCTTCAAGCCGGATCCGGGCACGCTCGTGACCAGGGAGGATCACAGCATGGAAGACGTGGTGGTGACCGGGGTCACCCACGATCGGGGACAGGCCAAGGTCTCCATTCTGCGAGTACCCGACCGACCCGGCATCGCCTCGCGGGTGTTCGGCGGCCTCGGGACCCAGAATATCGTGGTGGACATGATCGTGCAGAACATCAGCCGCGACGGCCTGACCGACATCTCCTTCACGCTGCCCCGTGCCGACTGCGCCCGTGCCGAGGCAGTGCTGGGCGCCCTCGCCCGGGAGATAGGCGCGGAGGGCGTGACCGCGGACGACCAGGTGGCCAAGGTCTCCATCGTGGGGGTGGGCATGCGCAGCCACGCCGGCGTGGCCGCCCGCATGTTCGAGACCCTCTCCGCCGAGGGCATCAACATTCAGATGATCTCGACCTCGGAGATCGCGGTCTCCTGCGTCATCGAGGACAAGTACGCTGAGCTCGCGGTCCGCTCGCTCCACGACGTCTTCGCCCTCGGCGCCGAGCGGGGAGCCTGAGGTGACCGCCACCGCGCGCGCCGCGGTCTTCTTCGGACCCGGCAGGCCTTTCGAGATCCGATCGGTGCCCATCCCCGAGGTGGAGCCCGAGGGGGTCCTGATCCGGGTGACCCACGCCAACATCTGCGGCTCCGACCTCCACTTCTGGCGCGGGGACGCCCCGCTACGCCTGCCGGACGACGGCTGGATCTTCGGCCACGAGATGACCGGGCGGGTGGCCCGTCTGGGCTCCAAGGTCAAGACCGACTCGCTCGGTCGCCCCCTCAAGGAGGGGGATCGCGTGGCCTACACCTACTTCTACCCGTGCGGGCGCTGCTACGCGTGCCTGCACAAGGAGCCGGCGGCCTGCCCGAACAAGATCGAGCGGCCCCTCGGACCCGGGACGTTCCCGCACCTGCACGGCGCCTTTGCCGATCACTACTACCTTCGACCGGGCGGCGCCCTCTTCGCGGTGCCGGACTCGCTCCCCGATGAGGCGGTGGCCGGCGTGAACTGCGCGCTGTCCCAGGTCTTCTACGGCCTCCACGTGGCCGGGCTCCGGCAGGGCGACCGGGTGGTGATCCAGGGGGCGGGCGGCCTGGGCATCCAGGCCGCCGCGGTGGCCAAGGACATGGGAGCCGAGACCGTGATCGTGGTGGACCAGATCCCCGGGCGCCTGGAGCTGGCGCGGGCGTTCGGCGCCGACCACACCCTCAACGTGAGGGAGGTCGCGGACCGCCGCGAACGGGTGAAGCTGGTGCGCCAGTGGACCGGCGGGGTGGGCGCGGACGTCGCGTGCGACCTGGTGGGCTTCCCGGCGGTGATCCCCGAGGGCATCGAGATGCTGCGCTCCGGGGGCACCTACCTCGAGATCGGCACCATCAGCCGCGGGGCGAAGGTGGAGCTCGAGCCGTCCCTGCTCGTCTGGGGCTCGAAGAAGATCGTGGGGGTGATCCAGTACGACGCCTGGGTCATCCCCCGCGCGCTCGACTTCCTGGTGCGCACCCGCGAGAGCCGGCCGTGGCACCGCATCCTCTCGCACAAGTACCCGCTCGAGCGGATCAACGAGGCCTTCGCGGCCTCGGAATGGCACAACCGCGAGACGACCACCATCACCCGCGCCGCGCTCACACCATGACCCGCACCATTGCGGACCTCATCGAGGAGCGGTTCGGCCTCCCCGCCGAGGCCGGCCGCGGGCGGCCGGCGGAGGGGACGGTCGCGCAGCTACTCTCCCACCGGACGCATCGTCGCTGGGAGCCCACCGCAGTCCCCGACGAGGTTCTCGACATCGCGCTCGCCGCCGCGCTCTCCGCGCCCTCGAAGTCCGACCTCCAGCAGGTCGGGATCGTGCTCGTGAAGGACCGCGCCCGGCACGCGACGATCGCGGGCTGGCTCCCCGACATGCCGTGGATCGCGCAGGCCCCGCGGTTCATGGTGTTCTGCGGCGACCATCGCCGCATCCGGCGGGTGAGCGAGCTGCGCGGCCGCCCGTTTCCCAACGACACCCTCGACATGTTCATGAACGCGGCGGTGGACGCGGGGCTGGTGCTGCAGGCCTTCATCACCGCCGCGGAGGCGCTAGGGCTCGGCTGCTGCCCGATCAGCGTGGTGCGCAACCACGTGGAGAAGCTGGCCGCGCTGCTCGAGCTGCCGCCCGGCGTATTCCCGGTCGCCGGCCTCTGCGTCGGCTACCCGGCGGAGACAGGGCGGACCAGCATGCGGCTGCCGCCCGCGGTGACCGTTCACACCGACCGCTACGCCGACACCGATCTGCCCGCCCAGCTCGAGGCCTACGATCGCCGGCGCGAGGCAGGGCACCCGACCCCCCGCGAGAGCCAGCGCCTCGCGGATCGCTACGGGTATGCCAAGCGCTATGGCTGGTCGGAGGACAAGGCCCGCCAGTACTCGGTCCCGCAGCGGCACGACTTCGGGCCGTTCATCCGGCGTCACGGCTTCGGTCTGGCCTGACCGGCGGCGGAGCGCCGTCTCGATCTCCGGCAGGAGGCTGACGAACTCGGCTGCTTGAAGAGGCCCGGACGCGAGGCAGCGCCCCGGGGCCGCTCACGAGGCGTACTCGTACCTCCCGGACCCCTCACGAGCACGATCGTGCCGGTTCACGGCGGAGTCCGGAACAGGTACACCGCGACCGCGCCGGCCATCATCAACGCGACCGCGACCGCCCCGATCCAGAACGCGCGGCGCTCCAGGCGCCGGCTCCGGGCGAGGCCCGCGGCCCGCCTCCAGTGCGCGCGGCTCTCCACCCGGCCGAGCATCGAGAAGAGCACGAGGGCGGACGCGCCGGCGAGCGCGGCGAGGACCAGCAGGATGACGAGATTCGATAGCACGCGAGAACTCAGATGCTGACGCGAACGTCGGAGCGCGGACCGCGCTGGACCGCCCGACCCTGTCCGCCCCGACTCTAGCACGATCCCATCAGCCCGCCAACCCGACGGCGGCGCACACCTCCCCTTCCCCGACACCGGCCGGAAGATGTAAGCTGGAAGCCAGGTAAGGGGCAGGATGACACCCGGTACTCGAGATCGGCAGATGCGCCCGCACTGGTGGATGCACGCGGGCGACGCCGCGGTACGTCTCGCCTGGAAGGTCCTGTGGCGCTGGCGACGCTGAGCGCCCATACGCGGGAGTCCAACCAGATACATCCCGAGGTATCCGAAGTCTCACTCTAGGCGAGAGCCGCGCGGCGTGGGACGGTGGCCGCGTGCTCTACTCCGCACCGCAGCTCCGGCTCCTGCTCGTCCTGGCCCTGGTACTGCTCGCCGGGCTCGCGGTGCGCGAGTGGCGGGCCGGCTTCCCCGACGCGGCCGAGCGATTCGAGCGCTTCGACCGCGAGGAGCCGGCCGCTCCCGTCGTCCCGGAGGTGTCGTCGCCCGCCGGATCGGCCCCCGACACCCCGTCACCGGCCGGCGCGCCCGGCCCGGCGCCGGCGCCCGTTCCGGCGCCCGCGCCACCTGCCGTCGAGCCCGTCGACGTCAACCGCGCCGACGTCGCGCAGCTCGCCCGCCTCCCCGGCGTGGGCGCCGCGCTCGCCCAGCGGATCGTCGAGGAGCGCGAGCAGCGCGGGCGCTTCGGGTCGCCCGAGGAGCTGCGCTACGTGCTGGGCATGGGGCCGAAGAAGCTCGCGGCCATCCGCCGCTTCATCACCGTGAGTGACTGAGCGGCGGCTCGACGCGGCCCCGCTGCTGCCGCCGGCGCTGGCCCTCGCCACCGGCATCGGAGCCGGTGCGTGGCTGTCGGCCCCGACGCCGTATCTGCTCGGCGCCGCCGGCGCCGTCCTGCTCGCCGCCGCGCTCACGCTCCGCCGGTACCGGAGGGCGGCGCCGGCCCTCGTCCTCGCCGCGACGGGCCTGCTGGGCCTGCTGCGCGTGGCCGGCCCGGCGGTGCCCGCGGAGCATCTGGCCCGGCGGGCGCCGCAGGCCTCGGTCGCCTTCGAGGGACGCCTGGTGGAGGAGCCCGTGCGATTCGCCCCGGACCGCACGCGGGTCCTCCTCGAGGTCGAGACCTTCCAGGCGGGCGACGAGCGCCGGCCCGCCACCGGCCGCGTGCTGCTCACGGTCTACGGCGAGCTCGCGGCCCCGCTCGGCGAGGCCCAGCGCGTGTTCGTGGACGCCCGGGTCCACCGACCGGTCGGGTTCCGGAACCCGGGCGCCTTCGACTACCCGGCGCACCTGCGGCGTGACGGTATCCTGCTGGTGGGCCACGCGCGCGCGGACCGGGTCACCGTGCTGACCGCCGATGCGCCGCCCTGGCGGGTCGCGGTCAAGCGATGGGCGATCGAGGCCATCACCGCCCGGCTGCCGCCGATCTCGGCGGCCCTCCTCGCAGGCCTCCTCCTCGGTGAGCGCTCGGCGCTGCCCCCTGCGAGCGACGAGGCCTTCCGGCGGGCCGGCGTCTATCACATCCTCGCGGTCTCGGGCTTCAACGTGGCGCTGCTCGCCGGCGCGGTGTTCGGTAGCCTCGCGGCGTGCGGGCTCCCGCGGCGCGCCGCCGCTGCCGCGGCCGCCCTCGCGCTCGTCGGGTTCGCGCTCGTGGTGGGCGGCCAACCCTCCGTGCTGCGGGCCACCGTCATGGGGCTGCTCCTGCTCGGAGCGCTCCTCCTCGATCGGGAGTCCCAGCTACCGAACGCGCTGGCCCTCGCCGGCCTCGCCCTGCTGCTGTGGCGGCCCGGTGACCTCTGGGAGCCGGGCTTTCAGCTCTCGTTCGCGGCCACCGCGGGCATCGTCCATCTCGCGCCGTGGATCGCCGTCGGGCTTCGCGAGCGCGGGTGGCCCCCCTGGCTCGCGACCGCGGTGGCGGTCAGCACCGGCGCGCAGGCGGCGGTGACCCCGCTCATGCTGGCCCACTTCAACCAGCTCTCGCTGATCGGCGCGGTGGCGAACCTGGCAGTGGTGCCGCTCGCCGCCGTCGTCACCACCCTCGGCATGGTCGCGCTGCTGGTCGAGCTGGGCTCGAGCGCGTTGGCGGCGCTGCTGTTCGAGGTGCTGTGGCTGGTGCTCATCGTGCTCCGGGTGGTCGTCTCGATCGCGGCCGCCCTGCCCGCTGCGATGGTGCACCTGCCCGCGCCGGCCGTCGCGGCGGCGGCCGCGTGGTACGGCATCCTCACCCTCGCGCCGGAAGCGGCCGCCTCGCGGACGATCCGGGCGACGATCGCGGGTCTCGCCGCCATCGTGGTGGCCCTGTCGATCTGGCCGTGGTTGCGGCCGACCGAGCACATGCTCCGGGTCACCTTCCTCGACGTGGGCCAGGGCGACGCGGCGCTGATCGAGCTGCCGGAGGGCCCACGCTTGCTCGTCGACGGCGGACCGGGCGGGCCGCGCCGCTTCGACGTCGGCGAGCGGGTGCTGGCCCCCTTTCTGTGGAACCGGCCGCTCCTGCGCCTGGACGCGGTCGCCGTCTCGCACTGGGACGCCGACCACGCCGGAGGCGTGGCGGCGGTGCTCACCCGCTTCCACGTGGGCGAGCTGTGGGAGAGCGCCCACCGCCCGACGGGCGCGCCGGAGACGGTCGCGGCGGTAACGCGGTCCCGAACCCCCCGCCGCCCCCTGGTGGCCGGCCAGCGTCTCTGGCTCGGCCGCGCGCTCGTCACCGTGCTCGGGCCCGGGGTCGAGCCGGCGCAGACGGCCAACGACCGGTCGCTGGTGCTTCGCCTGGACTGGCGCGGGGTCTCGCTGCTGTTCACGGGCGATCTGGGGCCCCGCGGCGAGGCCCTGACCCTGGAGCGCGGGGGGCCCGTGCGCGCGCTGGTGC
The DNA here is from genome assembly GCA_035455085.1 of Candidatus Methylomirabilota bacterium. GTDB lineage: Bacteria > Methylomirabilota > Methylomirabilia > Rokubacteriales > CSP1-6 > CAMLFJ01. Next base: position 17,596 of record DATIFV010000168.1, read on the forward strand.
TCAAGGTCGCGCACCACGGCAGCCGGTTCTCCTCGACCGCGGCCTTCCTGGCGCAGGTCCGCCCGCATCTGGCGGTCATCTCGGTCGGCGCGCGCAATCCCTTCCGCCACCCGAGCGCGGACACCCTCGCCCGCCTCGAGGCGGGGGGCGCCCGCGTCTACCGCACCGACCGGGACGGAGCGGTCATCCTGGAGACCGACGGTCGAGTCCTGCGCGTGATCGCGTGGGCCCGCGGCGTCACCGAGACGTGGCGGCTCGACCCGGACGAGGGGACCGGAAGCACCACGACCCCCGGCTGACCGGGGGTCGTGATGGGACGCGCGAGGGAAGCGGGAGGGTCTACGTCTCGAAGGCGCGCTCGTAGTGAGCGCGCAGCCGCTCCAGCTCCTCGGGATCGAGACGCATGCCGAGGGAGAGCCCCATCTCTCCCAGGATGGTCTTGATCTCGTTCAGCGACTTCTTACCGAAGTTCTTCGTCTTCAGCAGCTCCGACTCCGTCTTCTGCACCAGGTCCGCGATGGTGCGGATGTTGGCGGTCTTGAGGCAGTTCGACGCGCGCACCGAGAGCTCGAGCTCGTCGACGTTGCGGAAGAGGTGCTCGTTCACCTCGCTGCGGACCACCGGCTCGCCCGCCCCCGCCTCGACCCCTTCCGGCTGGACGGTCGGCATCGGCGGGAAGTCGATCAGGAGCGCGAACTGGTCGTCGAGGATGCGCGAAGCGTCGGCCACCGCGACCTCCGGCGTCACCGTCCCGTTGGTCCACACCTCGAGGATCAGCCGCTCCTGGGCGCCCCGGCTCTCCACGTGGAAGTTCACCCGCTTCACCGGCGAGAAGTCCGCGTCCATGAGCATCGCGTTGATCGGCAGCGCCTCCGGCTCGCGCTTCTCCGCCGGCTGGTAGCCGCGCCCCCGCTCCACGCAGACCTCCATCTCCAGGCTGCCGTCCTTGTCCAGGGTGGCCAGGAGGACCTCCGGCGTCAGGATCTCGACGTCCGGATCGGGCTCGAAGTCGCGCGCGGTCACCGTCCGCACCCCCTGCGCCTTGAGCCGGAGCAGCTTGGGACGGTTGACGTGCAGCGTGAAGACGAGCTTGCGGAGGTTGAGGATGATGTCGAGGGTGTCCTCCCGCACCCCGACCAGGTGCGAGAACTCGTGGAGCACCCCCTCGATCTTCACCCAGGTGGGAGCCGACCCCATGATGGAGGACAGCAGCACCCGCCGGTAGGCGTTACCCACCGTCAGGGCGAAGCCCGGCTCGAAGGGCTCGATGGCGATCTTCCCGTAGGCGCGCTCACGGGCGAGCCATTCGTGACGGGCTGGAAGCACAAGCTCCTGCATGCGTTTCCTCCTCAGGGAGTCAGGGGGCAGGTCGCCCCCAGGCCGGTCATTATACCAGGAACCCCCGAGGCCGCCAGCCTTCGCACCCCCCGGCTCTCTCCCCTACCCCGAAGGTTGCCCCTCCCCCCCGGTTTGACTGATCAATGGGGTCCGGCCACAATAGGAGTTGACCATGATGGAGCGTCCGAGACTGCTTCCGACATGGGGGGTTGGCCACGGCCACCCCGGGGCCAGCTGGCGCACCGGCATGGGCTTCCTGGTGGCGGCCGGGATGCTCGCCCTGCTCCTGGAGGGCTGGTGGATCCTGAGCGTCCCCGGCCCGCTCCGCGCGTCATCCCGGGTGATCGAGGTGCCGGCCCACAAGGGCGTCCTCGAGGTGGCGGGCATCCTGGACGAGGCGGGGGTGATCCAGAGCCGCGTCGGCTTCGTCCTCCTGGCCCTGGTCCGCGGCAGCTTCCGCAGCCTCAAGGCCGGCGAGTACCAGATCCCTCAGGGCTCGAACACGGTGCGCGTGCTCGAGCAGATCGCGGGAGGCCAGGTCCTCCAGCACCTGGTGACGTTCCAGGAGGGCGGCACCCTCGGCGAGCTGGCCCGTCAGCTGGAGGCCGAGCGCCTGGCGCCGGCGGAAGACATCCTCCGGGTCGGCAAGGACCTCGTCTTCCTGAAGACCCTCGATGTTCCGGGCGACTCGGTCGAGGGCTATCTCTTCCCCGACACCTACCAGTTCGTGAAGGGCATGACCCCCGAGGAGATTCTGGCCCGCATGGTGGCCCGCATGCGCGAGAAAATCTCGCCGGACCTGCTGGCGGAGGCCAGCGCCAAGGGCGTCAGCCTGCACCAGATGCTCACGCTGGCCTCGATCATCGAGAAGGAAGCGGTGGAGCCGAGCGAGATGCCGCTGATCTCCGCGGTGTTCTGGAACCGGCTGAGGAAGGACATGCCGCTGCAGGCGGACCCGACGGTGCAGTACGCGGTGGGCAAGGACCGTCGGCGGCTCACCCGCGAGGACCTCCAGGTGGACTCGCCCTACAACACGTATCGCCGGCAGGGGCTGCCTCCGGGCCCGATCGCGAGCCCGGGTCGAGCCGCCATCCAGGCCGCGGTGCGGCCGGCGCGCGTGGGTTACCTCTACTTCGTGGCCCTCGACGAGCGGTTCCACACCTTCTCGACCAACCTCGCGGACCACAACGCGGCGGTGGCGCGCTACCGCCTCGCGCGCTCGCGCTGACTCTCGTTCCGGCATTCAACGGTCGGGCGGGGCCGGGGGCGGGCTCCCCGGGAGCACGCTGAGTCGCAATCCGCTCCATCGTCTCGATCGCGCCACGAGACGGACCGCCCGGAGCTTCGACCACCCGCAGAAGACACGGCTCCCGGGGAGCCCGCCCCCGGCCCCACCCGACCTTCCGCACTCCCGGTGCATCCCCAGTCCGGCGGACCACCGGTGCGCGCGGGCGCGGTTGTCACGGTGGGGGGTGGGTGCTATAACGGGCGGGTCATGGCCTCGGGCGAAGACTCGGCTCTGTCCGTGGTGCGGCAGACCCGGCCGGCCGCTCGACACGCGGCCGCCGCCGAGGCGTTCCCGCCGGTCTACCGGGTATTCCGCGGGGTCGCGGGATTGCTCCTGCATGGCCTGTTCGATCTCCGGGTCGAAGGGCTCGAGCGGTTGCCGGTGGCGGGGCCGTTCATCCTGGCGGCCAACCACCACAACTATCTCGACGGGGTGGTGCTGGGCGTGGCGGTGGCGCGCCCCATCGCCTTCCTCGTCATGCCGCGCGTGTTCCGCGCCACGCCGATCCACCCGCCCTTCCACCGGCGCATCGGATCGATCCCCGTGAACCTCGAGCGACCCGACCCCGGAGCCATCAAGCGTGTGCTCCGGGTGCTCGCCGCCGGCCGCGTGGTCGGCATCTTCCCGGAAGGCCCGTTCAGCCAGGAAGGCCGGCTCGTGGGCGGGCAGCCCGGTACCGCGCTGGTCGCGCTGCGCTCGGGCGCGCCGGTGGTGCCGGCCGCGATCGAGGGCACCTACGAGGCCCTCCGTGGGCGGCGCTTCTACCTGCCGAGGCGCCGGCCGCTCTCGGTGCGGTTCGGCGAGCCGATACACTTCGGAAGGGCGCGCCACGCGCGCGTCGGGCGCGCGGAGCGCGAGGAGGTCACCCGGCGCATCATGTCGGAGATCGCGGCGCTCCTGCGCACGACACCCGCCCCCGCGGTGGCCGCCGGCCGCGCGGGCGCCTCGTGACCGCCGCCGGCACGCCCCCCGGCAAGGCCTGGTCGGGGCGCTTCGCTGCAGGCGCCGATCCCACCGCCGAGGCCTTCACCAGCTCGCTGTCCTTCGACCGCCGGCTCTGGCCTCAAGATCTGACCGGGAGCGCGGCCTGGGCGCGCGCGCTGGCGCGGGCCGGGCTGATCACCGAGGCGGAGCTGGAGAGCCTGCTCGCCGGCCTCGACGCCGTCCGCCGGGAGCTCGAGGGCGGGACCTTCCCGTTCCGGCAAGAGCTCGAGGACATCCACATGAACGTCGAGCGCCGGCTGACCGAGCTGGCCGGACCGGTGGGGGGGAAGCTCCACACCGGTCGCTCGCGCAACGACCAGATCGCGCTGGATGAGCGGCTGTATCTTCGCGAGATCATCGATCACGTGGACGTGGGGCTCGTCGAGGTGGAGGGCGCGCTGCTGGCCCAGGCCGAGCAGCACTGCGACACCCCGATGCCCGGCTACACGCACCTGCAGCGGGCCCAACCGGTGCTGCTGGCCCACCACCTGCTCGCCTACGTGTTCATGCTCGAGCGCGACCGCGCCCGCTTCCGGGACGCCCGCGCCCGGGTCAACGTGATGCCGCTCGGCGCGGCCGCCCTCGCGGGCGCCGCCTTCGCGATCGACCGGGAGGCCCTCGCCCGCGACCTCGGGTTCTCCGCGCCCAGCCCGAACAGCATGGACGCGGTGGCCGACCGCGACTACGTAGCCGAGTTCCTCGCCCACGCCGCCATCCTGGGCATGCACTGCTCGCGGCTCGCCGCCGACCTCACCCTGTGGGCGACCGTCGAGTTCGGCTTCGTGGAGTTCTCGGACGCCTTCGCGACCGGCTCGTCCATCATGCCGCAGAAGAAGAACCCCGACGTGGCCGAGCTGATCCGGGGCAAGACCGGTCGCCTCTACGGCAACCTGACTGCGATCCTCACCACCATGAAGGGGCTCCCCCTCACCTACAACTCCGACATGCAGGAGGACAAGGAGCCGCTCTTCGACACGGTGGACACGCTGGAGGCGATCTTCCGCGTGCTGCCCCCGATGCTGGGCTCGCTGACCTTCCGCACGGAGCGCATGCGGGCGGCGGCGGGCGCCCACTACTCCACCGCCACCGATCTCGCGGACTACCTGGTCCGCCAGGGGCTGCCCTTCCGCGAGGCCCACGAGGTGGTGGGCCGGGTGGTGCGTCACGCCATCGCGCACGGGCGCGAGCTCGGGGACCTGCCGCTCGAGGAGCTCCGCCGGTTCTCACCCCGGATCGGGCGCGACGTCTACCCGGCGCTCACGGTGGAGGCCTCGCTGCGCGCCCGGGCCGTGCAGGGCGGCACCGCGCCGGACGCGGTGCGCCGGCAGCTCGCGGAGGTCAAGGGCCTGCTCCTGCGGGGACGGGAGGCTTGAGGGCACCCGCCCGCGGCGTCCTGCTCCTGCTCCTCGCCACCACCGCTCTGGGCGCCTGTGGCAAGAAGGGGCCGCCGATCGCGCCGGAGCTGCGCGTGCCGATGGGCCCGGCCGCCCTGCGCGGGGCGGTGGACGAGCAGAGCATCGTGGTCAGCTGGACCGGCCCGGGCCAGCGGATGGACGGCACCCGGCTGCGCTCGGTCGCGACGTACCGTCTCTACCGCCGGGAAGAAGCCCAGAACGGCCCGCCGAAGGCGGCCATGCTCTCCTCGGGGCGGGTCGTGGGCTACGAGGAGATCGCGGCCATCCGGCCGGAGGCCCCCGCCCCCGCCGAGGTGCAGGGCAACTCGGTCACGTGGGTGGATCGCCGGGCGCTCACCCTCGGGCGCCGTTACGTCTACGTGGTCACCGCCGAGGACGGTCTCGGCCGGACGAGCGGCCCCTCCGAGCGACTGGTCGTGCCGTACCTGGCCGCGCCGGCCGCGCCCCGGGCGCTCGAGGCGAGCCCCGGCGACCGGAGCGTGCGCCTGAGCTGGCAGCCGCCCGCCGAGCTGATCGACGGCTCTCCCGCCCCGGCCGGGCTCCGGTACGTGGTCCTGCGCGGCGCCGGCACCGAGGGCCCCCTCGCTCCGATCTCCCCCCGGCCGGTGCCCGGCACGTCGTTCACGGACGAGCATGTGGACAACGACACCGACTACCGCTACGCGGTGCGCGCGGTCCGGGAGGAGGCGGCGGTCACCGCCACCGGGGCCCTCTCGGCGGTCGTGGCCACCGCACCCGCGGACACCACCCCACCGGCCGCGCCCACCGGGCTGCTCGCGGTGCCCTCGGCGGGGGCGGTGCGCCTGGCCTGGAACGCGAGCGGCTCGCCGGACGTGGCGATGTACGCGCTGTACCGCGCGGGCGAGACCGGCGACTTCGTGCGCATCGCCACCACGCTGCCGGTCACTACCGTCTACCTGGACCGCGAGGTGCAGGCCGGCGCGACCTACCGCTACGTGGTGACCGCGCTGGACCGAGCGCGGCGTCCCAACGAGAGCGCCCGCTCCAACGTGGTCTCCGCCCGCGTCCCCTAAGTCGCGTCCCGCACACCACCCACCGGGTCTGAGGGGGCCGAGAATGGCCCCCTCAGACCTCGTTCTGCCAGATCTGCTCGGGCGTCTGACGTCGGCGCAGTAGGGTGAGCGAGCCGTCGGGCCCGAGCATGACCTCGGGCGCCTGCGGGTAGGAGTTGTAGTTGATGGTCGCCATCGCGGCGCAGTAGGCTCCCGCACCGCCCACCACCACCAGATCACCGATCCGCGGAGTCAGGACCCACCGAGGGGCCAGGGCCTCCGGGTCACCGGGGGCGGGCGTCAGGATGTCTCCGGACTCGCAGCACGGCCCCACGAAGACCACCGCCTTCGGCTCGCGACCGGACGCGAGCACGTCGATTGGGTGCTGGGCCCCGTACAGCGACGGCCGGGTGATCTCGGGCATGCCGGCGTCGAGCTTGGCGAAGCAATAGCCCTCCGCACCGGTCTCCACCACGTCCACGCACGAGGCCACGACCACGCCCGCGTTGGCCACCAGGAAGGTCCCGGGCTCGATCTCGAGGTGTAGACCCCGGCCCGCGCGGTCGCGGAAGGCCTCGATCTCGCGACGCACGTGCGCGCCCACGTCGGCCATGTCCACCGACGGCTCTTCCGGCATCCGTCCGACCTTGAAGCCTCCGCCCAGATTGATACTCGCCACCTCGGGAAGCTGCCCGGCCAGGTCGAGGGTCATCCGCGCGCAGCGCTTCCACACCTCCGGGTCCGTGCCGGAGCCCACGTGCGAGTGCAGCCGGCGGATATGCAGGTCGTAGCGCTTGGCGAGCACCGCGATCTCGCCCATCGCCTCGTGCCAGATGCCGAAGCTGGAGGCGGGGCCGCCGGTGTTGGTGCGCTTGGTGGAGCCGGTCCCGAGGCCGGGGTTGACGCGCACCGCCAGCTCGCGGCCCGGAGCGATCCGGCCGAACTCCTCGAGCTGGTGGAGCGAGCAGGCGTTGAAGAGCACGCCGCGCGCGACGTGCTCGGCGAGCGAGCGCGACGGCATCTGCGAGGTGAGCTGGATGCGCTCGGGGGCGAAGCCGGCCCGCAGGGCGCGCTCCACCTCGAAGTCGCTCGAGGCGTCCACGTGCAGTCCGAGGTCGCGGAACAGTGCGAGGATGCCGCGGGACGGATTGGCCTTCATCGCGTAGCGGACGGTGAGGCCGAACGGAGCCGGGAACGCGAGCGCCTCGCGCGCGGCTGCTTCCAGCGCCGACCGGTCGTAGACGTAGCAGGGGGTCCCGAAGCGGCGGCGCACCTCCGCCGCGATCTCGACGGTGACGCGGGCCACGCGACGGTCTGCGAGAAAGCTGTTCATCCGGTGGAGTCTACCGCATCCGGCCTGCCGCTTGAAGTGCTTCCGCCGATAATGTTAGAGTTTGGGGGATTCCTCGCTCCACATCGCAGCGATACGGAGGGCTTCAACCATGCGCCCGACATTCCAAGGCTCGATCGTCGCTCTCGTGACTCCCTTCCGGGCCGGCAAGGTGGATGAGGGCAAGCTTCGTGAGCTGGTCGAGTGGCATGTCGCCAGCGGCACGGACGGGATCGTACCCTGCGGCACCACCGGAGAGTCGCCCACGCTGAGCCACGACGAGCACAAGCGGGTGGTGGAGCTGGTCGTCGAGACCGCCCGCGGCCGGGTGGCGGTGATCGCAGGGACCGGATCCAACTCGACGGCGGAGGCGATCGACCTCACCGCCCATGCCCGGAAGGCGGGGGCCGCCGCGGCGCTGCTGGTGAACCCGTACTACAACAAGCCGACCCAGGAAGGCCTCTACCGGCACTTCCGCGCGGTGGCGGACGCGGTGGACATCCCGATCCTCGTCTACAACATCGCGGGCCGCACCGCGGTGAACGTGGAGACCGACACCCTGGTCCGTCTCGTCAAGGACTGCCCGAACATCGTGGGCGTCAAGGAGGCCTCCGGCTCCCTGGACCAGATGACCCAGGTGATCCTGGGCTGCGGCCCCGACTTCTCGGTCCTGTCGGGCGACGACAACATCACCCTGCCGCTGATGTCGGTGGGCGGGCGCGGGGTGATCTCGGTCATCGCGAACCTGGTGCCGCGGGAGACCGCGGAGATGACCCACGCCGCGCTGGCCGGCGACTGGAAGCAGGCCCGCGAGCTCCACCTCAAGCTGTTCCCGCTGTCCCGCGCGATGTTCCTCGAGACCAACCCGATCCCGGTGAAGGAAGCGCTGGCCATGATGGGCCGGCTGGCGGAGCCCGAGTTCCGGCTGCCCATGTGCCGGCTGTCGGAGGCCAACCGGCCGCGCCTGCGGGCGGTGCTCGCCTCGCTCGGCCTCGTCACGGCCTGATCCTCCGCGTCTCATGGCGGGCGTTGTCGTCGCCGGCGCGGCCGGCCGGATGGGCAATCGTCTGGTCGCCCTGCTCCAGGGCGAATCGGACCTGCGCCTGGTGGGCGCGCTCGAGGCCCCCGGCCACCCGGCCCTCGGCCGGGACGCGGGGGAGCTGGCGGGGGTGGGCCGGCTGGGGGTACCGATCACCGCGGACGCGGAGGCGGCGCTCGGCCGGGAGCGCATCCTCATCGAGTTCTCGGTCCCCGAGGCGAGCCTGGCCCACGCGCGGCTGCTCGCGCGCCAGGACGGCCGCGCGGTCATCGGCACCACCGGATTCACCGCGGCCCAGCGGGAGGAGCTCGCGGCGATCGGGCGCACCATCGCGATCCTCGTCGCGCCCAACATGAGCGTGGGCGTCAATGTGGCCTTCCGCATCCTCGCCGACATGGCGCGGATGCTGGGTGACGACTACGACGTGGAGATCGTCGAGACCCACCACCGTTTCAAGAAGGACGCTCCCAGCGGCACCGCGCTGCGCATGGCCGAGGTGGTGGCCCAGGCGCTCGGCCGCGACCTCGCCCAGGCCGCGGTCTACGATCGGCACGACAAGCTGGTCGAACGGACGCGGAAGGAGATCGGCATCGCCGCGCTGCGTTCGGGCGACGTGGTGGGCGAGCACACCGTCTCCTTCGGGGCCCTCGGCGAGCGGCTCGAGCTGACGCATCGGGCGCAGAGTCGCGACAACTTCGCCCGCGGCGCCCTGCGGGCGGCCCGGTTCGTCGCGACGGCCCGGCCCGGCCTCTACTCGATGCAGGACGTGCTGGGGCTCGCATGAGGATCGTCCGGTTCCGCGCCGGCGGCAAGACCCGCTACGGCGTCCTTGAGGGCCAGCACAGCGTGGAGTACGCGGGTACCCCCTACGGCTCCTTCAAGAAGGCGCGGAAGAAGTACCTGCTGAGCCAGGCGGTGCTGCTCGCTCCGGTCGTGCCCTCCAAGATCGTCGGGGTGGGGCTCAACTACCGTGAGCACGCCGAGGAGATGAACGTGCCGGTGCCGTCGGAGCCCCCGGTCTTCCTCAAGCCGCTGTCCGCCCTCTGCGGGCCCGACGACCCGATCGTCGTTCCGCCCCAGGCGCGGCGGGTGGACTACGAGGGCGAGCTTGGGATCGTGGTGAAGAAGCGCTGCCACCACGTCACGGCCGAGCGGGCCCGCGAGTACGTCCTCGGCTACACCTGCCTCAACGACGTCACCGCGCGCGATCTCCAGGCGCGCGATGTGCAGTCCACCCGCGCCAAGGCCTTCGACAGCTTCTGCCCGGTGGGGCCGTGCATCGCCACCGACATCGATCCCAACGGGGTCGATCTCGAGACCTGGGTCAACGGCGAGCGGCGCCAGGCGTCCAACACCAAGCACCTGATCTGCCCGGTCGAGGATCTCGTCGCGCGCGTCTCCGCGATCATGACCCTCTTGCCCGGCGACGTCATCGCCACCGGTACCCCCGGCGGGGTCGGGCCGCTCCTGCCCGGCGACAAGGTCGAGGTCCGCATCGAGGGGATCGGCAGCTTGAAGAACCCCGTCATCAAGATCCAGGAGAGCCACGAGTGAGCCCAACCCCCGCGCCCATCCCGCTGGCCGGCCGACTGGCCAAGCTGCCCCCGTACCTGTTCGCCGAGATCGACAAGAACAAGCGCGAGGCCCGCGCCCGCGGCGTCGATCTCATCGACATGGGAATCGGCGACCCGGACCTGCCGACGCCGCCACACGTCATCGAGGCCCTCAAGCGCTCGGCCGAGAGCCCGGCCAATCACCGCTATCCCGACTACGAAGGCCTCCTGAGCTTCCGCACCGCGGTGGCCAACTGGTACCGCGGGCGCTTCGGCGTCACCCTCGACCCGCAGAGCGAGGTGCTCACCCTGATCGGGTCGAAGGAGGGCACCGCGCACATGCCGCTCGCCTTCGTGAACCCCGGCGACGTGGTGCTGGTCCCGGACCCGGGCTACCCGGTGTACGCGGCGGGCACCTGGTTCGCGGACGGCGAGGTGCACTTCATGCCGCTCCGCCGAGGCAACGGCTTCCTGCCCGATCTGGACGCGATCCCCGCCGAGGTGGCCCGGCGGGCCAAGCTCATGTACCTGAACTATCCGAACAACCCCACCGCCGCGGTCGCCACCACCGAGTTCTTCACGCGGGTCGTCGACTTCGCGCGGCGGCACCAGATCATCGTCTGCCACGACGCGATGTACTCCGAGCTCCGCTTCGACGGCTATCGGCCGCCCTCGTTCCTCGAGACGCCGGGGGCCCTGGAGGTGGGCGTCGAGTTCCACTCCCTCTCCAAGACCTACTCGATGACCGGGTGGCGGCTCGGCTTCTGCTGTGGCAACGCGGGAGCGATCGGCGGCCTGGGCAAGATCAAGACCAACGTGGACTCCGGCGTGTTCCAGGCCGTCCAGGAGGCGGGCATCGCCGCCCTCACCGGCCCCCAGGAGATCCCCGAGCAGTATCGCCGGACCTACCAGGACCGGCGCGACGTGGTGGTGGCGGGGCTCAAGCGGCTCGGTTGGGACGTGGACGTCCCCAAGGCCGCCTTCTTCGTCTGGGCCCCGGTCCCGGGCGGGCTCGACTCGCGCACGTTCGCGGCGCGGATGCTCAACGAGGTCGGCTGCGTGGTGACCCCGGGGGTCGGCTTCGGGCCGTCCGGGGAGGGCTTCTACCGGATCGCACTCACCATCGAGGCCAAGCGGCTGCAGGAGGCCATGGACCGCCTGCGCGGGCTCAAGCTCTGACCTCCGATAAGATCCTTCTCGAGGACGTGCGCTTCTACGGGCATCACGGCGTCACCCGAGCCCAGCAGACGGTCGGCGCGTGGTTCGCGGTGGACGCGGAGCTGACCCTGGATCTGGCCCCCGCCGCGGCCTCGGACGACCTCCGGAGCACGGTGGACTACGGGCTGATCGCGGCGCGGATCGTGGAGGTGTGCACCAAGGAGAGGGTCAATCTCCTGGAACGGCTGGCGGGACGTCTGGCCCAGATGCTGCTGGGGGAGTTTCCCTGCGAGCAGGTGCGGGTGCGGGTGCGCAAGCTCACGCCGCCCATGGAAGGCCTGCAGGGCATCCCCGGCGTGGAGCTCATCCGCCGGCGGCGGTAGTCATGGCACGTGTGTTCCTGTCGGTGGGGTCGAACCTGGGCGACCGGCTGGGCTGCCTGCGGCGGGCCGTGGAGCAGCTCCGGGCCATGGAGGATCTCCGGTTCCTGGACGCCTCGCCGCTCTACCGGACCGAGCCCTGGGAGCGGCAGCCGGGTGAGTCGGACGACGCTGGCTGGTTCTTCAACTGCGCGGTGGCGATCGAGACCGAGCTGGCCCCCGCCGAGCTCCTCGCCCGACTGCAGGGGCTCGAGGAGACCCTCGGCCGGGAGCGGCGGGGGGGAACGCCGGAGGCCCAGCGCTACGAACCCCGCTCCCTCGACATCGACATCCTCCTGTACGACGATCGCGTGATCAGCGGGCCCGAGAACCTGCATATCCCGCACCTGCTGATGCACGAGCGGCGGTTCGTGCTGCGCCCCCTGGCCGACCTCGCCCCCGACCTCGAGCACCCGGTGCTCTACCAGAGCATCCGGGAGTTGCTGGACGTGCTGGAGGACGAGCACGAGGTCCAGGAGTCGGACCTGCCGCGCCGGTGGTTCGAGTAGACCCGCCGCGGTCCCGCTGACGTCACGTGGCTGACGACGAGTTCCGGCAGCAGGCCCTCCAGCACCTGGACGCCCTCCACAACCTGGCCGTCTACCTGACCCGCAACGGCTCGGAGGCGGAAGATCTCGTCCAGGAGACCTATGTCCGGGCCATGCGGTTCTCCCACCGCTTCCAGCCGGGAACCCACCTGCGGGCCTGGTTGTTCCAAATACTGAGAAACACGTTCCTGACGTTCTACCGCCTGCGGGAGCGGGAATCGGCCCTCTCGGAGGACGGGGTTCCGGAGGGCGAGGCGCCGATGTTCCAGGACGCTCCCGGGCGGGACACGGAAAGCGCCGGGGCGCACATGGATCTGGATCGCGCCCTGGCCAAGCTGCCCGAGGAGTTCAGGACGCCGCTCCTGCTGGCCGAGGTCGAGGGACTGGCCCTGGAGGACGTGGCGCGCATCATGGACTGCCCGGTAGGCACCGTGAAGTCGCGAATCTTCCGCGCCAAGGAGCGCCTGCGCGGCTACCTGAAGGACTACAAGTGACAGACGAGGTCATGGAGCGGCACGAAGACGACGGCGGGATCGGCCGGCTGCTGCGCGAGCGGCTGCCCCGGCATCCCGCGCCCCCCGCCCTGCGCGTCGCGGTGGTCGAGACCCTGATGCCCGGCCGGCCGCGCCGGCCGTGGTGGGGGACCTGGCTGCCGCCCGCCGTCTCGGCGGTGGCCACCGCGCTGGTGATGCTGCTCTACATCGCGCCCTCGCTGCCCACGGCGCCCGGCGTCGATCCGGTCCAGTTCGTCACCCGCGCCGTGCTCGCCGAGCACGCGCGCAACGTCTTCTGGGGAGAGACGCGCGCCGACGTGGTCCCGGCGGCCCTGCCCCGCGCGATGGAGGAGAGCGGCGTCGTGCTGAGCTGGGTGTTCACCGGGGACGAGGACATCCAGCTCGTCAACGCCAAGCCCACCTATCTCGAGGGTCGGCGCGGCATCGAGCTGGCGTACCAGGACGTGGCCGGCCACACCGTGACCTACATCATCGTGCCGGGCGGGAGCGTGGTCCTGCCCGAGCGCGGCCGCGAGCAGATCGACCGGTGGCGGCCGGTGGTGAAGAGGGAGAACGGCTTCAGCCTGATCATGTGGCGCCAGCAGAGCCTGCTCTGCGTGCTGGCCTCCGACCTCGTGTCCGACGAGGATCTGGCCCGCTTCAAGCAGTACTTCGTGAAGGTTCGGTCCTCGACCGAGCCGTACGTCGCGTATTAGCCTGATCCCCTCTTCGCGCTGGGGAGAGGGCCAGGATGAGGGGCCTGTTCTTTCTCCTTCACCACCCAGGGCAGCGCCATGATCGCCCAGGCGACCAGCACCACCTCCGAGTCGCCGAAGTTGTACTCGGAGAGGCCCCCCACGAGAAAGCCCACGATCGCGGCCATACCGCCGACCACGAGCGCGCGCGCGCGCGCCGCATCCTCAGGCAGCCGTAGCAACAGACCGATGCCCTTGGCGAAGAACGCGGCCCAGATCCAGAGCCACGCGGCCAGGCCGAGCACCCCGCGCTCCACCAGGATCTGCAGCGGCGTGTTATGCACGTGCCCGGTACGTTTCTTGACAGCCTCCGGCAGCGCGTAGCTCTCGTATTTGCGCTTGACGCCCCCGGGGCCCACCCCGAGCGACGGGTGCTGGCGCCACATCGTCAGGCCGCTGCGCCACATGTAGACCCGCTCCTTCACCGTGGGATCGTCAGGGTCACCCATGGTCAAGAACCGCTGACGCAGGTGCTGGGGACCGGCCAAGGTGGTGAGCCCGAGCACGATGAGACCTCCAAGCAGGAGCCACGACCCCTTGCGGGTCGCAGGAATCAGCGCCAGCACGCCCACGGCGAATCCCATCCAGGCGCCGCGCGTGTAGGTCGCCAGCAGGCCGACGAGCGAGACCAGCCAGGGCAGTGTCAGCCAGCGGGGGAGCGCTGCGCCCGGCAGGAGTCGAGGCAAGTTGGCTAGCAGAACCAGGCTCAGCACTCCCGCCAGAGTCATG
>DATIFV010000169.1:0-16586 GCA_035455085.1 Candidatus Methylomirabilota bacterium
GACCGCGGGGCGGCCGACGTAGCGGCCGTGCGACGGCATGGCGAGCAGATCGAAGTCGCGCGCGAGCTCGCGCAGGTCGGCGGGCGTGAACCAGTGGTGGTCGGGGAACTCGGCCAGCGCCACGCGCCGGATGCCGGCGCCGTCGACGGTGTCGGCGAAGCCCTGGGGCGACCCGAGCCCCGCGAATGCCAGCAGCCGGCGGCCGGCTAGCTCGGCCACCGGGACGTGCCGGCCGGTCTGCGCCTCGATCACGTCCTGGTAGCGGTAGCTCGCGGGCAACACCGGCGCGCTCGGGTTGAAGCGGCGCACCGTCGTGGTCACCGCCTGCACCGGCCCAGCTCCGCCGGGGTTGGTCACGACCACCGCGTGCGCGCGGGCCAGCCCCGCCAGCGGCTCGCGCAGCATGCCGCGGGGAAACACCCGGGCGTTGCCCCAGGGCGCCCGCCCCTGCACCACGAGGATCTCGAGGTCCTTGGCGAGCGTACGGTGTTGGAAGCCGTCGTCGAGCACCAGGGCCGTCGCGCCGTGCTGCTGCACCGCGACCCGCCCGGCCTCGTACCGGTTCTCCCCGACCACCACCGTCACCCCCGGCAGCCGCTCGGCGAGCAGCAGGGGCTCGTCGCCCGCGGTTCGCGCATCCGCTCGCACGCTCTCGCGATCCGCCACCAGGTGCACGCCCCGGGTGCGCCGTCCGTACCCGCGGCTCACCACCGCGGGTACCGCGCCCAGCTCCAGCAGGGTGCGCACCGCCAGCTCGACCGTCGGGGTCTTGCCGCTGCCGCCCAGCGTGAGGTTGCCCACCGAGATCACCGCGCAGGGCAGGCGTCCGGTGCGCAGGAGCTTCACGCGGTAGGCCAGGTCGCGCATCCGGAGGACGCCCCGGTAGCCCAGGCTGAGCGCGGAGAGCCCCGCGGTCACCACCGGCGTGTCGGGATCCTCCCAGTAGCGGCGCAGCAGCACCTCGGGCGCCCGGCGCGGCGTGGTCACGGGGCCGGTTCCGCTCCCCGCCAGAGATGGCGGCCGATCAGCTCGAGGGTCGCGCTCACCGCCCCCTGCCGTCCCGCGAACGCGGCGCGCGCCGCCTCGCCCATGCCGCGGGCGTGGTCTGGGTCTGCCAGCAGGCGCGCCAGCTCCTGCTCGAGGGCGGGGCCGTCCTTGACCACGAGGCCGCCGCCGCTCTGCTGCAGCAGCTCCGCCCCCTCGCGGAAGTTGCTCATGTGGGGTCCCATCAGGACCGGCTTGCCGCGCATCGCGGGCTCGAGCACGTTGTGGCCGCCGACGGGGACGAGGCTGCCTCCGACGAAGACCACGTCGGCCAGCGCGTAGAGCCCGGCGAGCTCGCCGACCGTGTCGAGGATGACCACCGAGCCCGAGGGGGCGTCCGCGCCCAGCCGGCTGCGCCGCACCGAGGTGAGGCCGCGCTCGCGGATCAGGTCCTCGACCTCGTCGGCGCGCTCCGGATGGCGGGGCGCCAGGAGCAGGGTGAGCTGCGGGCTGCGTGCCCGCAGGCGGGTGAATGCGTCGAGCACCACCGCTTCCTCGCCGCGATGGGTGCTCCCGGCGATCCAGAGCCGCGTCCGGGCCCCGAGGCCCAGCCGCTGCCTCCATCGCGCCTCCTCGGGGTCGGCCTCGGGCAGGAGATCGCTCTTGAGGTTGCCGGTCACCACCACCCGATCCGGCGGCGCCCCGAGCGCCACGATGCGTCGCGCGTCCTCCTCGGTCTGCATCGCGAAGACCGCGACGTCGGCGAGCACGCGGCGCATCAGGGCCCGGACCCAGCGGTAGCGGCGGAAGGACCGGTCGGAGATGCGCCCGTTGGCGATCATGGCCGGCACGCCCTGTCGCGCGAGGGCGCGCAGGAAGTTGGGCCAGAGCTCGGTCTCGATGGCCACGAAGAAGCGCGGGCGTGCCGCGTCGAGGGCGCGCCCCACCGGGCCGGGCAGGTCGATCGGAAAGTAGCGGTGGGTTGCGGCGCCGGCCAGCCGCTCCGCCACGATGCGGGCGCCGGTGGGGGTGATCGTGCTGACCACGATCCCCAGCTCCGGCCAGCGCCGCCGGATGCCTTCCACGAGCGGCACCGCCGCCGCCGACTCCCCCACCGAGACCGCATGGATCCAGCAGCGGGGCTCGGCGGGCAGCCCGTCGCCGACCCGCCCGAAGCGCTGGGCGAGGGTCCCGCGGTAGCCCGCGCGCCGGCGGGCGAGGAAGGCGGGCAGGTAGGCGAGGAGCCCGACCCCCAGCAGCGCGGAGTAGAGCGCGTACATCAGCGGCGGGCCTCCTCGTCCACCTGCCAGCAGAGCCCGCGCAGCGCCGCCTCCACCTCCTTGCGGGCGGCCTCCTCGCCGGCCCGGCCGGCGGTGCACGGGACGCGGATCGGCTCGCCGAACCGGATCACGCAGCGGGCGAAGGGCCGGGGGATCCGGAACTCGTCCCAGGAGGCCAGCCGCCACTGCCGCGAGGCACCGAGGGCCATCGGCACGATCGGCGCGCCGGTGAGCCGCGCCAGGGCGATCACGCCCGGCTTGCACACCTCGCGCGGTCCCCGCGGGCCGTCGGGGACGACGACCACCTCGCCGCCGCTGCGGAGGGCGCGCGCGAGCCGGCGCAGCGCCTCCCCGCCCCCGCGCGTCGAGGAGCCGCGCACCGGCCGGAGCCCGAAGCGGCTGACCCAGCGCGCGACCAGCTCGCCGTCGCGGGAGCGGCTGGCTAGCACGTGGCTGCCGCGACGGCCGTAGAGGTACGGCAGGAGCAGCAGGCGGCCGTGCCACAGCACGTAGATCACGGGGGTGCGCGCGGCCCAGAGCGGCTCGACCGCCGCCTCCTCGCGGCGGATGCGCAGGGTGAGCGCGAGGGCGCGCAGGGCGATCGAGCCCACGATCGGTCCCGCGGCGAGGGTGAGGGCCCACGGGATCTTCATCCGGCCCGCGCCGCCTCGAGGACCGCGCGCGCGGCCCGCCGGCCGACGCCCGGCTCGCCCAGCCGTGCCCGCAGCTCCTTGAACGCCGCGCGCTGGGCGGTGGCCGCGACCGGGTCCTCCAGCAGCCGCGCCGCCTCCTCGGCCAGGCGGGCGCCGGTGAAGGCGCCCTGGATCAGCTCGGGCACCACCGCGCGCCCGGCCACGAGGTTGGGCAGCCCGATCCACGGTACGCGCGCCAGCGCGCGGGCGAGCAGCTCGGTGAGGCGCGACACGCGATAGCCGATCACCATCGGTCCGCCGAGCAGCGCCGCCTCGAGGGTGGCGGTGCCCGAGGCGATCAGCAGGACGTCGGCGGCGGCCATGACCGCCCAGGTGTGCCCGCTCACCACCTCGATCGGCGGCAGAGCGGGGCCGGCCGCGGCGACGATGGCGCTCACCTGCTCCCGGACCACCGTGGGCGCCAGCCCGAGCACGAAGCGGCGCCGTCCGTCCGCGGCGGCCAGGCGCCGGGCCGCGTCCAGCATCGGGGGCAGCAGGCGGCTCACCTCTCCGGGCCGGCTGCCCGGCAGCAGGCCGACCAGGGCGTGGGCCGGGTCCTCGCCGAGCCGGCGCCGCGCCTCGTCCCGCGTGAGCTCGAGCGGGAGCACGTCGAGCAGCGGATGGCCCACGAAGGTGACCGGCACGCGCGCGTGCTCGTAGAGCGGCGGCTCGAACGGGAAGACCGCGAGCACCCGTTTCACCCGCCGCGCGATCTGGCGCACCCGTCCGCGGCGCCAGGCCCAGAGCTGGGGCGGGATGAAGTAGACGACCGGCACCCCGGCGCGGCGTGCGCGGCGCGCCAGGCGAAGGTTGAACTCCGGGAAGTCGATCACCACCAGCGCGCGGGGGCGATCGGCGAGGAGCCGGCGCCCCATGGCCCGGTAGGCGCGGTAGAGGCCGGGGACGCGCCCGAGGGCCTCGCTGGTGCCCACCGCGGCGTGCCGGGTCGGGTCCGCGATGATCTCCATGCCCGCAGCCGCCATGTGGACGCCGCCCATGCCGGTGAGGCGGAGCCCCGGGATCTGCTCGCGCAGCGCCCGGCAGAGCGTGCCGCCGTGGAGGTCGCCCGAGGCCTCCCCGGCCGACAGCATGATCGGCGCCGGGGGCCCGGAGCGCTCAGGCGACGTCATCGACGCTCACCACCGCGATGCCCGACCCGTCGGCGAGGCGGACGACCTCGTCGCGGTCGAGGAGCAGCACCCGGCCCGCCGGCACCGCCAGCGCGGCGGCCCCGCCCTCACGCATCGCCTCGAGCGTGGCGGCGCCCACGGTGGGAATGTCGAAGCGGTAGTCGTGGCTCCCCGCCACCGCCTTCACCACCACCGCGCCGGGGCCGGCGAGCCGGGCGCCCCGGCGGATGGTCTCGTCGGTGCCCTCGGCGGCCTCGAGGGCCACCGTCACGCCGCGGGCCCGTACCACCGTCTGCCCGACCCCGTCGGCGGCCAGCCGCGCCGCGAGCCGGAAGCCCTCGCGGATCTCTTCCCACTCGGCGGAGGTCGGTGCGCGTGCGCTCAGCGTCCCTGCGGGGAGCAGCCACGGGGCGAGGAACTCCCGCTGGTCGAGCACCTCGATGCTCATGGCCGCGAGGGTCGCGACCACCATCGCGGCGAGCGCGGCATCCGAGAGGCCCGCGCGGGCGAGCCCGCGGCCGGCGTCGTCGGCCCGATCGTAGTGAGAGAACGCCCTCGACTTCCAGAACTTGCCCACGAAGACCGCCGCCTCCACGCGGCGGGCGGCCAGCTCGGCGAGCACCGCCTGGATGTCGGTGAGCCGGGACGGGATGCAGGCGTCGGCCGCCTCGGCCAGCCCGGGGGCCTCCTCGAAGGCGAAGGCGGTGACGCGCCAACCGCGACGCCTGGCCTCCGCGGCGGCGCGGCCGGGCAGGATCCCGGCCCCGGCCATCAGGCCGAGGGAACGCTCCACGGGAGATCCTTCGGCCAGGCGACCTCGCCGCGGCCCTCGCGGATCATCCGCTCGATCTCCAGCGCGACCGCGAGCGACCGTAGGTCGTCCGCCTCGGGCAGCTCCACGGGCCCGCCGCTGTCGGCGGCCCGGGCGGCCGAGATCAGGTGGCGGATCTCCAGCTTCAGGGGATTGTCCTTGTGGACCAGCAGGTGCTCGACGAACGAGGCCTGGCGGTACCGGATGGACTCGCGGTTGAGCGTGTACTCCTGGGCGGCGCGGCGGTGGATCTGGATGTCCTGGTGCGAGTAGTCGAGGAAGATGTAGGCGTCGGGCTGTGTGATGGCCAGGGTGCGGATCTTCTCCTCGGTGGCCCGGCTCGCGGTGATGGTGGCCATGGTCCCCGAGTCGAAGACGATCTGCACGGTGGCCACGTCGGTGACCTGCGAGTGCACCGCGGAGCCGACCGCGGTGATCTTGCGCGGCTCCCCGTCCACGAGCCCCAGCACGATGTCGATATCGTGGATCATCAGGTCCATCACCACCGAGTCGTTCTGCACCCGCGGCACGAAGGGGCCGAGCCGCCGCGACTCGATGAGGATGGGACGCTCCACGATCTTGCGCAGCTCCTGCACCGCCCCGTTGAAGCGCTCGACGTGGCCGACGTGGAGCACCCGGTTCTGCTGGCGGGCCACTCGGAAGAGCTCCTTGGCCTCCTCCAGGGTGGGGGTCATGGGCTTCTCGACGAGCACGTGCGCCCCCACCTCGAGCAGATCGCGCGTCACCACGAAGTGCTGGTCAGTCGGCACCGCGACGGTCGCGAAGTCGATCCGTCCCGCGAGCTCGCGGTGATCGCGGAAGGCCTGCGCCCCGTAGGGCGCCGCGATCCGCTGGGCCTTGGCGAAGTCGGCGTCGACCACCCCGACCAGCTCGACCCCCCAGATCTCGGCGAGGGCCAGGATGTGGTACTGGCCCATGTGCCCGGCTCCGACCACCGCCCCCCGGATCTTCGGCTCCGCGGCCTGGCTCACCAAGTTCCCTCCTCGAGCGCTTCCGCGGGCTCGCGGCCCGTCCGGTCCGCGGCGGGGACGATCCCGAGCCGGGAGGCCGCCACGAACTCCACCAGGCGGGCGACGAGGGGGTGGCCGCCGAGCTCGGCCCGCACCCGCTCGATCGCGAGGCCGGGCGCCTGGCCGGAGCGGTACAGGAGGCGGAAGGCCGCCCGCACCTGCCGGCGCGCGTCGGCGTCGATGCCGCCGCGCCGCATGCCCACCACGTTGACCGCGCGCGCCACTGCGGGCACACCGTCGGCGATCACGAAGGGCGGCACGTCCTGGTTCACCTTGGAGCAGCCGCCCACGTAGGCGAAGGTACCGATGCGGCCGAACGGATGGATGCCGGTCAGGCCCCCGATGGTCGCGCGGTCTCCCACCGTCACGTGCCCGGTGAGCCCGGCGTAGTTGATCACGATGACGTGGTCGCCGAGCACGCAGTCGTGGGCGACGTGGCTCGAGGCCATCACCAGGCAGTGGCGGCCCACCGTGGTGTCGTGCCCCGCGTGGGTTGCCCGGTGAATGGTCACGTACTCGCGCACCACCGTGTCGTCGCCCAGGCTGACCCCGGAGGGGGTGCCCTCGCGGTACTTGAGGTCCTGCGGCACCCCGCCGATGATCGCCCCGTGGCCGACGCGGGCGCGGGCCCCGATGCGCACCCGCCCCTCCAGCACCACGTGCGCGCCGATCTCGACGCCGGCGCCGACCGCGACCTCGGGCCCGACCACCGAGTACGGGCCCACCCGCACGTCGGAGGCCAGCTCGGCGCGGGGATCGATCACCGCGGTGGGGTGGATCACGCGCGCCGCTCCTCGAGCTCGCGCACCCGCTTCTCCAGGGCGCGCACCCGCTTGATCAGCTCGGGCAGCTGCTTCTCGCTCGCCCAGATCCGGCGCGTCTCGGCCACCGGACGGCTCGGCAGGCCGCCCCAGACCTCGCCCGCCGGCACGTCGCTGGGCACCCCCGACTTGGCGGTGAGGATGGCCCCGGCGCCGATCGTCACGTGATCGGCCACCCCGACCTGGCCCGCGAGCATGGCGCGGTCGCCGACCTTGCTGGAGCCGGCGATCCCGACCTGGGAGACCAGGATCACGTCCTCGCCCACGTCGCAGTTGTGGCCGATCTGGACCAGGTTGTCGATCTTGGTCCCGCGTCGCACCACCGTCTCGCCGAGGGTGGCCCGATCGATGGCGGTGTTGGCCCCGATCTCCACGTCGTCCTCGATGCGGAGCCCGCCGACCTGCGGGATCTTGCGGTGGGCGCGCCCGTCGAAGGCGTAGCCGAAGCCGTCCGCTCCCAGCACCGCACCCGGGTGGACGACGACGCGGTTGCCGATGCGGACGCCCTCGCGTACCACCACGCGCGGATAGAGGCGGACGTCCTCGCCGAGGGCAGCCCGCGCCCCGACGAACGATAGCGCCCCGACCCGGCTGCGCGGGCCGATCACCGCCTCGGCTTCCACCACCGCGAGGGCCGCCACCGACGCGCTCCGGTCGATGCGCGCGCTCTCGGCCACGCAGGCCGAGGGGTGCACACCCGGCGACGGCGGCGTCTGCGGATGGAACAGCTCGAGCAGGGCGATCAGGGCCTGCTGTGGGTGATCCACCTGAAGCAGCGCCCCGGGCAGCCCCGACACCTCTCGGGCCACCAGGAGGGCGCCGGCGCGGCTGGCCGCGGCCTGCGCGAGGTACTTCCGGTCGGTGAGGAAGGAGACGTCCTCGGGGCCGGCGATCTCAAGCGGGGCCACCCCGGTCACCACGCGGGTCGCGTCACCCACCAGCGACGCCCCGAGCGCGTCGGCGAGCCGGCCGAGCGTGAACGAGGCGCCGGCGCTCACCTACTTCGTGGCCTTCCTGGTCTGATCGTCGTAGGCCTTGAGGACGTCGTCGGTGAGATCGGCATCGACGGCGGCGTAAAGCACGCCGGCCCGCTGCCGCTCGATGACGACCGAGAAGCCCTTCTCCTTGCCCAGCCGCTGGATCAGGCCCGCCACCTCCTGGAGGACCTTCTGCAGCAGCGCGTCCTCCTTCTTCTGCAGCTGGGCCTGCAGGTCGTCCACCAGCCGGCGGACGTCCCGGACCTTGCGCTCGAGCGCGTCCTGCTTCTCGCGCCGCGCGTCCGCGGACAGGAGCTGGCCCTTCTTCTCCAGCTCGTCCCGCATCTTCTCGAGCTCGGTCTTGTGCCCGTCGAGCTGCCTCTGCATGGACGCCTTGTCCTTCTCGAGCTGCTCCCGCGCGGCCGCCCCCGCCACCGACCGCGCCAGGATCCGCTGTACGTCCACGATGGCGACCCGGCCGTTCGAGGTCGCCGCGCTCTGGGCCCAGGCCGTTCCTCCGGCCCCCAGGACAAGGGCGAGACCTGCGGCCGTCCACCACGCTGCCATCCGTCGCGTCATTCCTGCCTCCTCAGCTAGAACGAGGTGCCCGCGGAGAAGTTGAAGTTCCCGAAGCTCTCGCCCTTCTTCCGGTCGAGCTTGATTCCGTAGTCTACCCGGATGGGCCCGAACGGCGAGGCCCACCGGAGGCCCGCGCCGGCTCCGTGCCGCAGGTCACCCAGGTCGATCTTGCTGCCGCCCGAGATGTCCGGACCCCACACCTGCCCTACATCGTAGAAGAAGGCGGCCTTGATCCCGAAGAAAAGCGGGATCTGGTACTCGACGGTGCCCAGGAGCTCCGAGTTGCCGCCGATGCGGGTGCCGGAGTCGTCGCGGGGTGACACCTGGAGGGGCTTGAACTGGCGCAGGGAGTTCGAGCCGCCCAGGTAGAAGCGCTCGAACAGCGGCAGCGGGTCCTTGTCCCAGCCGAACGCGTAGCCGCCCATCAGACGGAAGCTCAGCACGTGGTTCAGCCACGGGGTCGGCTGGAAGTAGGTCGCGGTGAGGACGCCCCGGGCGAAGCGCTCGCCGAACCCGACCCCCGCGAAATCGGTGGAGAGCGAAACGGTGCTGCCCCGCGTCGGATCGAAGATGTTGTCGCGGGTGTCACGGGTGAGGGTCAGGCCGACCAGGGAGGTGAGCCGGGTGCCTTCCTCGGAGAGGAGCTGCTGGCTGGCCAGCTGGCTCACGTCGCTGATGCGATCCCGGCTCACCCGGTAGATCGCGTTCCACCGGGAGTACTCCCCGAGGGGGTGCCCCATCCGGAGGTCGCCGCCCAGCGAGTCCACCGTGTAGTCGGGCAGGATGCGCCGGGTGTTGAAGATGTCGAAGCCGGCCGCGAGCGGCCGGTCGAAGAGCCACGGCTCGGTGAAGCCGATCGTTCCGGTCTGCAGCCGCTCCCCGCCGCGCAGGCGCAGGAAGACTTCCCAGCCCTTGCCCAGGAAGTTGCGCTGAGAGAGGTCCAGGGTGCCGAGGATGCCGTCCTGGGAGCTGTAGCCGCCGCCGATCGAGAAGATCCCGGTGGGCTTCTCCGTCACGTCGATGTTGACGACGATCTTGTCCTTGGCCGACCCCGGGGCGGTCTTGGCGTCGACCTTGTCGAAGTAGTTCAGGTTCGTGAGGCGCTGCTTGGCCCGCGCGAGCTTCTGGCTCGTGAAGAGGTCCCCCTCCGCCATCGGGATCTCGCGGCGCAGGATCTTCTCCTCGCTGCGGGTGTTGCCGGTGATGTTGATCCGCTCGACGTAGGTCTCCGGGCCCTCGACGATCTCGAACACGATGTTGACGACCCGGTTCGGGATGTCCTGCATGGTGGCGGGGTTGACGTCGGCGGAGGCCCGGCCGATGGCGCTGTAGAGCTCGGTGATGCCGGTCACGCTGTCCCGCAGCAGGCTCCGGTTGAAGACGTCGCCCGAGGCGAGCCGGATGCGCCGGCGGATCTCCTCCTGGGGTAGCACCGAGTTGCCGGTCACGTCCACCCCGCCCACCTTGAACTGCGGGCCTTCCACCACCACGATGCGGATGCTGGCCCGGGCGTTCTCGCGGTCGACCTCGGTGTCCACCTTCTCGACCCGGGCCTGCACGTAGCCGTGGTCGTTGTAGAGCTGGATGATGCGGTCGACGTCCTCGTCGAGCCGCTGCCGCTGCACGGTGCCCCGCAGGACGAAGTACTCGCGCTCCCGGGTGTCCATGGCCCCCCGGACCTGCTGCGGGGTGAGCCCCTGGGTCCCCTCGACCACGATCTGCTCGATGGTGATCCGGCGGCCCTCCGCGATCTTGAAGGTCACGGTGACGTCGCCGTCGGCCAGCTTCTCGACTTCCGGCGCGATGCCGACCTCGAAGTAGCCCTCCTGCTCGTAGAACTCCTTGAGCTTGTCGGTGGCGCGGTTGACCTCCACCGGGTTGTAGACCGTGCCGAGCTTGAGGTCGATCTTGTCGATGAGAGTGGTCGAGTCCAGCTTCTTGTTGCCCGAGAAGAGGACGTCGCGAACGAAGGGCCGCTCGGTCACCACGTAGGTGAGCTTGACGCCGCCCTCGAAGTCCTCCACCCGCACCTGGACGTCGTCGAAGAAGCCGAGGGAGAAGATCGAGCGGATGTCCTCGGCGGTGCGGTTGGCCATGAACGGGGTGCCGATCTTCAGGCTCACCCGCCCGAGGATCACCGCCTCCTGCACCCGGCGGTTGCCCTGGACCGCGATCTCCTTGACGAGGATCGGCCGCTCGGTGGATCCGGGGGTCTGCGCCAGCGCGGGAAGGGCCCCCAGAAGCACGGCAAAAAAAATCGAGAGAGCGTGCCTCCCCCGGGCGGTGATCACGGACGTGAGTTCAGGTGCCTGGGTTCAGTGTTCCGCGAGCGCCAACCGGGGCTCCGCGACCTGGATCTCCCGGAAGACGAGATCCTGCCCCTGCGCGTCGACCTCGATCCGGGCCCCATCCCCGAACTGCCCGCGCACGATCGCCTCGGCAAGGGGATCCTCCACGTGCTTCTGGATCGTGCGGCGGAGCTGCCGCGCCCCGTAGGTCGGGTCGTACCCCTTCTCGACCAGCAGCTCGAGGGCGGTCTCGGTGGGCTCGATCTGGATGCTCTTCTCGCCGAGCTGGGTGTTGATCCGGCCGATCATCATCCGGACGATGTTCGTGATGTCCTCCTTGCTCAGGGCGTGGAAGACGATCGTGTCGTCGATGCGGTTGATGAACTCGGGCCGGAACGCCCGCTTGAGCTCCTCGAGCACCCGCTCCTTCATCTTGTCGTGGCTCGTGTCCTCGCCCTCCGGGACGAAACCGGGCGACACGCGCTTGCCGATGAAGCTGGTGCCGAGGTTCGAGGTCATGATCAGGATCGTGTTCTTGAAGTCCACCACGTGCCCGACCGAGTCGGTGAGGCGGCCGTCGTCCAGGACCTGCAGCAGCATGTTGAAGACGTCGGGATGCGCCTTCTCGATCTCGTCGAACAGGACCACCGAGTACGGGCGTCGCCGGACCTTCTCGGTCAGGAACCCACCCTCCTCGTAGCCGACGTAGCCGGGAGGCGCTCCCAGCAGCCGCGAGACCGAGAACTTCTCCATGTACTCGGACATGTCGACGCGGATCAGGGCGTTCTCGTCCCCGAACAGGTACTCGGCCAGGGTGCGGGCCAGCTCGGTCTTGCCCACGCCGGTCGGGCCCAGGAAGATGAACGAGCCCACCGGACGGCGGCGGTCCTTCAGGCCGGCCCGGGAGCGGCGGATCGCCCGCGCCACCGCGGCCACCGCGTCGTCCTGCCCCACGATCCGGCCGTGCAGGGCCTCCTCCATGCGGGCGAGCTTGGCCGACTCCTTCTCCTCCAGCTTGGACAGCGGGATGCCGGTCCAGCGGGAGACGATGTACTCGATGTCCTCCTCGCTCACCGTCTGCGGACCCTTGCCCTTGCGCTTGTCCCACTCGCGCTTCATGTCCTCGTCGCGCCCGCGCAGCAGCTTCTCCTTCTCGCGCAGCGACGCGGCCTTCTCGAACTCCTGGGCCTCGAGGTACATGTCCTTCTCGCGGACGACCCGCTCGACCTCCTTGCCCAGCTCCTTGATCTCGGGGGGTGGGGTCATCGCCATCAGGCGGGACCGGGAGGAGGCCTCGTCGATGACGTCGATGGCCTTGTCGGGCAGCTGCCGGTCCGTGATGTAGCGGTCCGCGAGCTTGACCGCGGCGTCGATGGCTCCGTCGGTGATCTTCACCCGGTGGTGCGCCTCGTACTTGTGGCGCAGCCCCTTGATGATCTCCACCGCCTCGGTCACCGAGGGCGCCCGGACGATCACGGGCTGGAAGCGGCGCTCCAGGGCCCCGTCCTTCTCGATGTACTTGCGGTACTCGTCCAGGGTCGTCGCCCCGATGGTCTGGATCTCCCCGCGGGACAGCGCGGGCTTGAGCATGTTGGAGGCGTCGATGGCCCCCTCGGCGGCGCCGGCCCCGATCAGGGTGTGCAGCTCGTCCAGGAACAGGACCACGTTCTCGGACTGCCGGATCTCCTTCATCACCGCCTTCAGGCGCTCCTCGAACTGGCCGCGGTACTTGGTGCCGGCCACCAGGGCCCCCAGGTCGAGCTGGAGCAGGCGCTTCTGGGCCAGCACGTCCGGCACCTCGTGCCCGACGATGCGCTGGGCCAGGCCCTCGACGATGGCGGTCTTGCCTACCCCGGGCTCGCCGATCAGGACCGGGTTGTTCTTGGTGCGCCGGGCGAGGATCTGGATGACCCGCTCGATCTCCGTCTCCCGGCCGATCACCGGGTCGAGCTTGTTCTCGCGGGCGAGCTGGGTGAGGTCGCGGGCGAACTCATCGAGGACGGGGGTCTGGGAGCGCTTCTTGGGGCGCGGGTAGTACTGGTCGCCCAGCAGGGCGAGGGTCTCCTGCCGGACCTCGTCGAGGCGGGCCCCGAGGGACTCGAGGATCTTGGCCGCGATGGACTGGCCTTCCTTCATCAGGCCCAGCAGCAGGTGCTCGGTCCCGATGTAGTTGTGCCCGAGCTGCCGCGCCTCCTCGATCGACAGCTCGAGGACTCGCTTGGCCTGCGGAGTGAACGGCACTTCGCCGAACGTCAGCGTCTTCGGGAACCCGGCCAGCGCGCGCTCGACCTCCGCCTTCACGGTCTCCAGGCGGAGCCCCAGCCGCTGCAGCACCGCGGTGGCGATGCCCTCGCCGTCGCGGATGAGACCCAGGAGGATGTGCTCGGTCCCGACGAAGTCATGACGGAACCGCCCTGCCTCTTCCCTGGCCAGGATGATGACCCGACGCGCCCGCTCCGTGAATCGCTCGAACACTTTGGGTGACCTCGCGCCTTTCTCGAGTTCGGGTTATGGATCGCCTGGAGCCGGCCCCGGCTGCGTCGCCCCGATGCTCCCTAAACCTGCGATCAGTATATGCCTTCGGGCCCCGCCGGCCTAGCGCTTTCTTGTGACACGCTCCGTCACATCCCCGTAACCCCTTGAAAGTCGGGCGGTCAGGGCCATGGCACCGCCCGGCCCTCCACGAGGCGGTACCCCCGGTCCGCCTTCCGGGCCAGCTCGTGGTTGTGGGTCGCGATCACAAAGGCCAGGCGGCGCTCGGCCTGCAGCCGGAGGAACAGATCCCAGATGACCTCGCTCGTCTTCGGGTCGAGGTTGCCGGTCGGCTCGTCGGCCAGGATCAGCCGGGGCCGGCCCACGAGCGCGCGGGCGATCGCGACCCGCTGCTGCTCGCCCCCCGACAGCTCGCCGGGGCGATGGGACCGGCGGTCGCCGAGGCCGACCTCGTGCAGGGCCGCCGCGGCGCGCTCCCGCGCCTCCGCCACGCTCGCCCGCTGCAGCAGAGCGGGCAGCATCGCGTTCTCGAGCGCGGTCATCTCCCCGAGCAGGTTGTAGAACTGGAAGATGAAGCCGATCTCGGTCCGGCGCAGCCGCGCCAGGGCCGCGTCGGTCCGCGTCGACACGTCCTCGCCGTCGAAGAGGATGCGCCCGGCGGTCGGGCGGTCGAGGGTGCCGAGCAGGTGCAGCAGGGTGGACTTGCCCACCCCGGAGGCGCCGATGATGGCCAGGCTCTCGCCTGCATTCACGGTCAGGCTCACCCCGCGGAGGACCCGCACCGGCTCGGGACCCATGCGGTACTCCCGCTCGACGTCCTGGGCGACGACCAGCGGCTCACTCATATCGAAGCACGTCGACCGGATCCATGCGGGCGGCCCGCCGGGCCGGCGACAGGGTGGCCAGAAAGGAGATGACCAGGGTGGCCCCCACGATCATCGCGAAGTCCGAGCCGGTGAGCTTCATGGGCAGGTAGCTGATCTGGTAGACGTCGCCGGCCAGCCGGATGATCTTGTAGGTGTTCTGCACCCAGATCAGCAGGAGGCCGAAGGCGCTGCCCGCCACCGTGCCCACCAGCCCGATCAGCATGCCGGCCACCAGGAACACCGCCCCGATGCTTCCCGCTCCCGCCCCCATCGCCTTGAGGATGCCGATCTCCTTCCGCTTCTCCGCCACCAGCAGGACCAGGTGGCCGATGATGGCGAAGGCCGCGACCAGCACGATGATCGTGACGATGACGAAGAGGGCCAGCTTCTCGAGCTGCAGGGCCGCGAACAGGTTGCGGTTCATGTCCATCCAGTCGCGGATCCAGTAGGCCCCCCGCAGGCGCGCCGCGATGGCGCGCCCCACCGCCTTCGCGGCGAAGGGATCGGCGAGCTTCACCTCCACGCCGGTCACGCGGTCGCCGAGGCCGGCGAACTCCTGGGCCAGGGCCAGGCTGGTGTAGGCCAGCGAGACGTCGTACTCGTACATGCCGACCTCGACGTAGCCGGCCACCAGGAAGCGCCGCATCTTGGGCACGAGGCCCACCGCGGTCATCGCCCCCTGCGGCGAGATCACGGTGACGTGGTCGCCCGGGGCCACCCCCAGGCTCCGGGCCAGCTCCCGGCCGAGCAGGAGGGCGGGCTCCGGGCCGTCGACGAGCGCCTCGATCCGGCCGAACCGCACCTGCTCGGCGATGGCGCGCCGCACCGCGGGGCTGGCGAGGTCGACACCGCGCAGGAGGCCGCCGGTGGCCCCGCCGGTCGGCGAGGTGAACAGGGCCTGCTGGAGCACGAAGGGCGTGGCCGAGAGCACCCCGGGCACCGGCGCCACCTGCTCGGCGAGCGCCCCGCCGTCGGCCACCCCGCGCCCGCCCGCCTCCATGATCAGCACGTGCGGGTTGGCCGCGATGATCTTGTCGCGGATGCCGTCCTGGAAGCCGGTCATGACCGCGAGCACCACGATGAGCGCGCTCACCCCGAGGAAGACGCCCCCGATGCCGATCCAGACGAAGAGGGAGAGGTTGGTCCGGTGGCCGCGCGCCCGCAGGTAGCGCAGCCCCAGGAACAGCTCGAAGGGCATGCGGCGCAGCATCAGGCCTCGTCGCCCTCGCCGCCGCTCCGCTCCGGCCTGAGGTGGGGGAAGAGGATCACGTCCCGGATCGACGCGGTGTCCGTGAACAGCATCGCGAGCCGGTCGATGCCGATCCCCTCGCCCGCGGTGGGGGGCAGGCCGTACTCGAGGGCGCGGACGAAGTCCTCGTCCATCCAGTGCGCCTCCTCGTCGCCGCGCTCGCGCTCCGCCGCCTGCTCCTCGAAGCGGCGGCGCTGGTCGATCGGATCGTTGAGCTCGGAGTAGGCGTTGGCGATCTCCCGCCGGCAGACGTAGAGCTCGAAGCGGTCCACCAGGCGCGGCTGCCCCGCCTTCTGCCTGGAGAGAGGGGACAGCTCGATCGGGAAGTCCACCACGAACGTCGGCTGCACGAGCCCGGGCTCCACGAGGGTGTCGAAGATCTCCTTCCAGAGCGCGACCAGCCCGTGCTCGCCGCGAAGGACCGCCTGCGTCTTCCGGTCGGCCGCGAACCCGCCCCGCCGCACGGCGGCCTCCCCGAGCGCGCGGGCCTCGGTGTCCGGCGTGACCTGGGTCCCCAGCGCCTCGCCGAGCCCGGTGAAGAAGGGCAGGCGCCGCCAGGGCGGGGCCAGGCGGACCGTCTCGCCCTGGTACTGGAGCTCGTCGCGACCCAGGAGGGTCTGGCCCAGGGAGACGAACAGCTCCTCGGTGAGCTGCATGAGGTCCTGGTAGTCGGCGTAGGCCTGGTAGAACTCCAGCATCGTGAACTCGGGGTTGTGCTGGGTGGAGATCCCCTCGTTCCGGAAGTTGCGGTTGATCTCGTAGACGCGGTCGAGGCCGCCCACCACCAGGCGCTTGAGGTACAGCTCGGGCGCGATGCGCAGGTACAGCGGCATGTCGAGCGCGTTGTGGTGGGTGACGAACGGCTTGGCCGCGGCGCCCCCGGGGATCGGCTGCATCATCGGGGTCTCGACCTCGAGGAAGCCGCGCGCGTCGAAGAAGGCGCGCATCGCCGCGATGAGGCGGCTCTTCGTGACGAAGGCCTCGCGGACCTGGGGGTTGACGATCAGGTCGATGTAGCGCCGGCGGTAGCGGGTTTCCACGTCCTTGAGCCCGTGCCACTTCTCGGGCAGCGGGCGGAGGGCCTTGGTCAGGAACTCGAACTGCTTCACCGCCACCGTCAGCTCGTTGGTCCGCGTGCGGAACAGCTCGCCGGTGACCCCGACGAAGTCACCCACGTCCAGGTCCACGAAGGCCGCGTACGCGGGGCCGAGCACGTCGGCCCTCGCGTAGAGCTGGATCGGGCCGGAGTGGTCCCGCAGCACCGCGAAGCAGCTCTTGCCGTGGTGGCGCATCGCCATCACGCGCCCGGCCAGCGAGACCGGGCCCGCGCTCTGCAGCATCGCCTCGTCGGCGTCCTTGAAGCGCGCCTGGAGCGTGCCGCCCCA
>DATIFV010000170.1:0-12112 GCA_035455085.1 Candidatus Methylomirabilota bacterium
TACCACCACACGATCTCGGTCCTCGGGGCCGCCACCTCGTTCGGCCGCTACGTCTCGCTGAGCGCCCGGGACGCCTTCGACGTGGAGTACTGGCCCCTCGAGCTGTACAAGCTGTCCCTGGCCCCGCCCGAGAAGGAGCTGGCCCGCCGCGTCGCCCTGGTGACCGGCGGGGCCAGCGGGATCGGGCGCGCCGCCGCGCAGCGGCTGGCCGCCGAAGGGGCTCACGTGCTCGTGACCGATCTGGACGCGGCGGGGGCGCGCAAGGTGGCGGAGGAGATCGTGGGCACCCAGGGGACGGGCCGGGCGGCGGGGCTCGGCCTCGACGTCACGAACGAGAGCTCGGTGCGCGCCGCGTTCGAGGCGGCGGTGCTCGCGTACGGCGGGGTGGACATCGTGATCTCGAACGCGGGCACCGCCCACTCGGCGCCGGTGGACCGCATGGCGCTCGCGGACTGGGAGCGGTCCTTCGCGGTGAACGCCACCGGCCATTTCCTGGTGGCGCGGGAGGGCATGCGGGTGCTGAAGGCGCAGGGACTGGGCGGGGCCTTCGTGTTCGTGGCGACCAAGAACGTGATGTCGCCCGGTAAGGACTTCTCCGCGTACTCGGCCGCGAAGGCCGCCGAGGCGCAGCTCGCCAAGGTGCTGGCGCTGGAGGGCGGCCCCCACGGCATCCGCTCCAACATCGTGAACCCGGACGCGGTCTTCCGCGACTCCAAGCTCTGGTCGGAGGACGTGCGCCGGGAGCGGGCGCGCGCCCAGGGCATCTCGGTCGACGACCTCGAGGATTTCTACCGCAAGCGCAACATCCTGGCGCGGCCCATCCTGCCCGAGGACGTGGCGGAGGCGGTGCTGTTCCTGGCCTCCGACCGCTCGGCCAAGACCACCGGGTGCACGCTCACGGTGGACGGCGGCGTGAAGGACGCCTTTCCCCGCTAGATGGCGGATCTGATGTTCGGGGCATTCCTGGCCATGCACCCGCCCGAGGAGCAGTTCGCGCTGGTCCGGCGCTGCGAGGAGCTCGGCCTCGACTCGGTGTGGACGGGTGATCACGTGTCCTTCCACCACCCGCTCTACGAGTCGTTGACCCTGCTCGCCTCCTACGCCGGGATCACCCGGCGCATCAAGCTGGGCAGCGGGGTGTACCTGCTCGCGCTACGCCATCCGACCGTCGCGGCCAAGATCACCTCCACGCTCGACGTGCTCTGCGGGGGTCGGCTGATCTTCGGGGTGGGGGTGGGGGGCGAGAACCCCAAGGAGTTCGAGGCGTGCGGGATTCCCCACGCCGAGCGGGGCGCCCGCGTCAGCGAGGGCATCGACGTGGTGCGCACGCTGTGGCGCGACTCGCCCGCGTCGTTCAAGGGGCGCTTCACCCGGTTCGAGGGCGTCAGCATCGATCCCAAGCCGGTGCAGAGGCCGGGGCCGCCCATCTGGGTCGGCGGGCGGTCGGACGCGGCGCTGGCCCGGGCCGGGCGGCAGGGCGACGGCTGGGTCTCCTACGTGGTCCAGCCCGAGCGGTACGCCCAGAGCCTGGCCAAGATCCGCCGCGCCGCGGCGGAGGCCGGCCGGAGCCTGGACGGCTTCGTGACCGCGCATCTCACCTTCGTGACGGTGGGGCGCGACTACGAGAGCGCCGAGCGGACCTGGGTGCGGATCCTCTCCAGGCGCTACGCGCAGGACTTCGCCCCGCTCGCCCGCAAGTACGGGGTCATCGGCACGCCCGGCCAGTGCGCCGAGCAGATCGGGCGCTTCGCGGAGGCCGGCTGCCGGTACTTCGTGATGAACGCCATCTGCGATCCTCCGGACGAGCGGGCGCAGCTGGAGACGGTCGCGAGCGAGGTCATCCCGCTCATGCCGAAGGGATGAAGCCGCGGGAGTGCCGGGCGGAGGTCACCGCGGTGCGGGCCGTCACCGCCGCGGTGCTCGAGGTGGATCTCAAGGTGCTCGAGCCGGCCGACTTCACCTTCGAGGCCGGGCAGTGGATCTCGGTGCCCTTCGGGCCCAAGACGGTGCGGGCGTGGAGCATGGTCTCACCGCCCACCCGCCGGGGCGGCTTCACCCTGTCGATCGACGTGGCTCCGGGCGGCATCGGCTCGCAGTGGGTGCGCGGCCTCGAGCCGGGCGATCCGGTCCGGTTCAAGGGGCCGACGGGCGGCTTCGTGTTCAACCGGGCCGATCCCCGCCGCGCGGTGTTCGTGGCCGAGGAGATCGGTATCGTCCCGATCCGCTCGATCCTGACCCACCTCTACGAGACCGGCTACGGGCGCCCCACCGCGCTGATCTACTGGGCGCGCGATCCGGGCTGGCTCGTCTACGACGCCGACTTCCGGTCGCTTGCGCGCCGCTACCCGGGCTTCTCCTACCTGCCGGTGCTGCGGGAGCCGCCGGCCACCTGGCGCGGCGAGAAGGGCGAGCCCGCCGAGGCGGTCGATCGCCTCGTGCACGGGATCGACCGGCTGGTGGTCTACGCCTGCGGGGGCGGGGAGACCATCGACCGGGTGCGGGCGGCGCTGGTGGCCAAGGGTATGGACCGCAAGAGCGTCAGGTGGGAGAAGTTCTGGTGAGGGCCGAGCTGAAGCGGGAGGTCGTGCGCATCCCCGCCGCCGCCCCGGTCTGACATGGCGGACCTGAACGGCGGGCACCTGGTCGCGCGCACGCTCAAGCAGGCGGGCGTCGGCCACATCTTCACCCTGTGCGGCGGCCACATCCTGCCGATCTACGACGGCTGCATCACCGAGGGGCTGCAGGTGGTGGACATGCGGCACGAGCAGGCCTGTGCGCACGCCGCCGACGCCTACGCGCGGCTCACCCGCAACGTCGGGGTCGCGGTGGTGACCGCGGGCCCGGGGGTCACCGACGCGATCACCGGCATCGCCAACGCCCACTCCGCGCGCAGCCCGGTGCTGCTGATCGGGGGGGCCGCGCCGCTCGGCCTGCGCGGGCTCGGCTCGCTGCAGGAGGTCGAGCAGGTGGATCTGCTGCGGCCGATCGCCAAGGGCGCGTGGTCGGTGAGCGAGACGCGGCAGATCCCCGAGGTCCTGACCACCGCGATCCGCTACGCCCTGACCGGGCGTCCCGGACCGGTCTTCGTCGAGATCCCGGTGGACCTGCTGATGACGGTGGTGGAGGATCGTCTGGCCCCGATCCCCACCGCCTACGCCCACCGGCGCCCCACCGCGCCCGATCCCGACTCGGTGGCGGAGCTGGCCCGGCTGCTGGGCCGTGCGGAGCGTCCGGTGGTCATGGCGGGCAGCGGCGTCTACTGGGACGAGGCGGCCCGGGACCTCGCGGCCCTCGCCGACCGGGCCGGGGTGCCCGTGTTCATGAACGGGGCCGGCCGCGGGTGCCTGCCGCACGATCATCCGCTGGCCTTCGCCCAGGCGCGGGGCTTCGCGCTCGGCCAGGCCGACTTCGTGCTGGTGCTGGGCACGCCGCTGGACTTCCGGCTGGGCTACGGGCGGCCGCCCTCCTTCGCCGAGGACGTCCAGGTCGCGATGGTGGACTGCGATTCCGTCGAGCTCGGCCGCAACCGTCCCCTGGCGGTCGGGCTGACCAGCCACATCGGGCTGACCCTGCGCGCGCTCGCCGATGCGCTGCCGCGGGCGCCGGCGCCGGGCGTCGAGCCCTGGGTGAGCGCGGTGCGGAAGAAGGAGCGCGACGCGCAGGCGCGGCTCATGACCGAGCGGCTCTCCGACGCGGTGCCGATCAGCCACTACCGTCTCGCCCACGAGATCGCGGCGGTGGTGGACGCCGAGACCACGGTGGTCGGCGACGGGGGCGACGTGGTGGGCTGCGCCTCCAAGATCGTGCCGCTGTCGCGCCCGGGCCAGTGGCTCGACCCGGGGCCGTTCGGCTGCCTCGGCGTCGGGCCGTCGTTCGCGATCGCGGCCAAGCTGCTGCGCCCCGCCGGCCGCGTGCTGCTGATCGCGGGCGACGGCGCCTTCGGGCTCAACGGCATGGAGATGGAGACCGCGGTGCGCTTCGGGCTGCCGATGACCGTGGTGATCGGCAACGACGGCGGGTGGGGCCAGATCCGCAACCCGCAGCTGTCCTTCTTCGGCGCGGAGCGGGCGGTCGGCACCTCGCTGCCGTTCACCCGCTTCGAGCGGATGGTGGAGGCGCTCGGCGGGCGGGGCGCCCACGTGACCGAGCCCGGGCAGCTCCGGCCGGCCCTGGAGCGGGCGCTGGGCTCGGGCGAGGTCTCCTGCGTCAACGTGATCCTGGACCCGGCCGCGTACCGGCGCACCGGGCAGGTCTCGATGGCGATATGAGCCGCGGGGGGGCGAGAGAGGTCACGTGAAGATCACGTTCCTCTGCCCGCACCTGCGGATCGCGGGCGGGGTGCGCGCGATCCTCATCCACGCCGACCGGCTGGCCCGGCGGGGGCACGAGGTGACCCTGCTCGTGCCGGCCCGGCGCGCCGTCACCGCGTGGTGGCGCAACCGCTTCCCGCGCGGGCCCGAGTGGATGCCGTCGCTCGCGGCCCGGGTGCAGTGGGTGCCGGAGTGGAGCGCGGCGGGGGTGCCCGAGGGCGACGCGGTGATCGCCACCTCGTGGCAGTCGGTGGAGGCGGCGGCGGCGGCCCCCGCCCGCTGCGGCCGGAAGTTCTACTTCATCCAGCACTACGAGAGCCTCTATCACGGCGAGGCGGCGCGGGTGGACGCCACCTACCGCATCCCGCTGCGGAAGATCGTGATCTCGACGTGGCTCGCCGACACCATGGCCGAGCGCTTCGACACCCCCGCCGCGGTGGTGGTCACCCCGGTGGACGAGGCGCTCTTCCGCCCGGTCCCGGTCGAGGACGACGGGCGGCTCCGGGTCCTGCTGCTCTTCCACGAGTATCCGTGGAAGGGGGTGGCGGACGGCCTCGAGGCCTTCGGCCGGGTGCGGGCGCGCCATCCGGAGCTCACCCTGGTGGGGTTCGGGGTGAAGTCGCCGCCGCGGAAGCTGCCCTTCGCGGAGTTTCACGAGAACCTGCCCCAGGAGCGGCTGGCGTGGCTGTACAGCCGCTGCCCGATCTACCTCTGCCCGTCGTGGGACGAGGGCCTCGGCATGCCCGCGATGGAGGCCATGGCCTGCGGGGCCGCCCTCTGCACCTACGACAACGGCGGCTGTCGCGACTACGCCATCGACGGCCGCACCGCGGTGGTGGCGCCCCGGCGCGACCTGGACGCGCTCGCCTGGGGGCTCTCCCGGCTGGTGGAGGACGCCGACCTGCGAGGGCGGATCGGGCGGCAGGGGCGGGAGTTCGTGCGGACTCAGTTCGACTGGGAGCGCGCTACCGCGCGGCTGGAGTCGCTCCTGGCCGCGCGGTAGCGGTGAGGCGGGAAGCTACGCGGAGATGTTCTCGACCGGGGCCAGCGAGGGCCGCCGGTTGCGGATCGTGCGATTGGTCCAGCGGGCGACCACGTGTCCGAGCGTCTGCTCCTCGATCAGGCCTTCCGTCTTCAGCTGCTTGAAGACCTGGGTCCAGCCGGAGCTCTGCTGGGCCATGGACAGGATCTCGTCGAGGCTCTTCCGTGACGGCAGGGCCGGCGCGCTCTGCGCGTCGTAGAGCGCGTGCGCGATCTGCGAATCCGACGGCATCGCGCTCGGCTCGCGCCGATACCCCGTCCCCGACAGCAGCCTCAATGTGGTGGATGACATGGTTGCCTCCCCTGTGGCGTTCCCGGCTTCCGCCTGGCTCATCGCCCCTGACCCCGCTGGTGATGCGGGAGCCGGTGGGCCCGCGCGATCAGGGCGACGTGGCGCTCCCGGAGGCCTCCGCGGGGGCCGTGCGGGTCCGTGAGACGATGTCCGCGGTGCGTCGCGCCCGGCTTGCTCTCGCCGGGCCGGCTGCCACCGTGTCTCACGCCCTTCACGCTGCTGCCGTCCGCGAAGTCCCCCATGGTCGTGCCGGCCCACTCTAGGGCAAACTCGATGCCAGCTTTCAGGAGGAGGGAAAGCGCTGCAGCAAAGCCGAGTTACGGAACGCCCCGCCCCGACGGCGCCGGAGGGGGGTGACGTGCAAGGTTATACAGTGTACCGATTTCGGACGGTCCCACCGGGATCCGCAGGTTCTGCGCTGCCCGCGTGCCCCCGGTGGGACGGAAAAACTGACTCAGCGCAGCCAGTCGCGCAAGGGCTTCACGACCGCCCCGGCCTTGACCAGCCCTTCGCGCACGGCGGCCACGATCTTGTCGGAGCCCGGGCTGTCGCCGTGGATGCAGATGGTCTCGACCCGTGCGTCGATCACCTTGCCGGTGATCGTGCGCACCTTGCCCTCCAGGGCCATGCGCACCGCCTGGTCGGCGGCCCGGGCCGGGTCGGTGATCAGCGCGTCCTTGCCGAGCTTGCGGGTGACGAGCTGGCCGTCGTCGGCGTAGACGCGGTCGGCGAAGCCCTCCGCGGCGATGAGGAGGCCCGTCACCTTGCGCGCCTCCGCGTCGTACTTCGTCATGGCCATGGTCATCAGGATGAGCTGGGGATCCAGCTCGAGAACCTGCTCGGCGGTGGCCCGGGCCAGGGACAGGTTCTCCTCGAACATGTGGTACTGGATCCCGTGCGGCTTGACGTGCTGCACCCGGGTACCCGCGGCCTGCGCGAAGGCGGTGAGGGCGCCGATCTGATAGCGGTGGTAGTCCTTCATCTCGGACGGGGAGACGTCCATGCGGCGCCGGCCGAAGCCCATGAGGTCGGGCAGCCCAGGGTGCGCGCCGACCGCGACCCCGTGCTGGATCGCCAGCTCCACGGTCCGGCGCATCACGTGCGGATCGCCCCCGTGGAAGCCGCAGGCGATGTTGGCGGAGGTGATGTTGGGCATCACCTCCTCGTCGTGGCCGAGGGTCCAGCGGCCGTAGCTCTCTCCCATGTCGCAGTTGATGTCGATGTGGACCGGCTGGCTCATAGCTTGGGCAAGACCTCCTTGGCGATCCGCTCGACCTGCTCGGGTCGGTAGCGGTACGGGATCAGGATAATCCGGTGCACGCCGGTTTTCACGTGGGCGCGCAGCTGCTCGATGCAGTCGGACACCGAGCCGTGCACCGCGTGATCGATTGTGGACTCGCTCCAGGCCGCGGTGTCCCACTCGGTGGACAGCCACTGGCGCATGTCGGCGGTGGTCTCCGCCCGCGAGCGGCCCACGTACACCGCGAGCTGGTTGGTGGCGGTCAAGGCGCCAGGATCGCGGCCGGCCTCCCGGGCGAAGGCCTTCACCTTCTGCCACGAGCGGGTGAAGCTCTCCGGGGTGTAGAAGTAGGTGAGCCAGCCGTCGCCCAGGGTGCCGGCGCGCTTGAGGACCGCGTCCACGTAGCCGCCGATCAGCACGGGCGGGCGGGGCCGCTGGACGGGGCGGGGCACCATGACCGCCTCGCGCAGGTTGAACTCGTCCGCCTTCAGGGTGACGCGGTCCTGGGTCCAGAGGCGGGTCAGGATGTCGAGGTTGCGCTCGAACTGCCGGCCCCGCTGCCTGAAGGGCACGCCGACCGCGTCGAACTCGCGGGCGTACCAGCCGGCGGCCACGCCCAGGATCAGCCGGCCGCCCGAGATGACGTCGAGGCTGCCGAGGGCCTTGGCCGCGACCACCGGGTTGCGCAGCGGCAGCACCAGCACCCCGGTGCCGAGCTTGATCTTCCGGGTGCGGGCCGCGACCGCGCCGAGCATGGTGATCGAGTCCACGATGGGGAAGGAGGGCTCCACGCCGAGGAGCACGTGGTCCCAGGCCCACAGCGACTCGAAGCCGAGGGCCTCCGCGCGCTCCGCGTAGGAATAGACACCCTGGATGTCGGGCACCTCGCCGGGGCCCACGAAGTTGCGGATCGCGAGTCCGAAGTCGGTCATGCGTTCTCCTGTCAACCGCTTACTTCCTCAGGCTCTTTCAGCTGCGGGGGCCCCGACATGGCCCCCGCACTCCCCCAGTTGCGGACAACCGTTTACTTCTTCTTCCCGGCTGCGAACAAGCGGCCTGTTTCTGTTCATCCGAGGAACTGGCGCCTGGGATCGAGCATGCGCAGGATCGACAGCTCCTCGTCGGTCGGGGGCTTCGTGGTGGTGAGCTCGGGGCTCACCAGCACCTCGAAGCCGGTGTTCTCGCGCACCTGGTCGAGCGTGGCGCCGGGGTGCAGGGCCAGGAGCTGCAGGCGGCGGCTCTCGGGGTGGAAGCCGAAGAGCCCGAGCGTGGTGACCACGCGGGAGACCCCGCCGAAGAGGAGGCCGGCGCGCTCGCGCGAGTCGCCACCCTCGAGGTAGCCGGGGCTCGTGACGAAGTCGACCCGCTCGATGAAGCGCCGCTTCTCGTGCACGGTCAGGATGATCACCTGCCGGCAGAGCGAGATGATGTCGTTGGCCCCGCCGCTGCCGGGCAGCCGCACCTTGGGCCGCGCGTAGCCGCCGATCGCGCTGGTGTTGAGGTTGCCGTGCCGGTCGATCTGGGCGCCCCCGATGAAGCCCACGTCGAAGAAGCCGCGCTGGGCGAGCAGGAACGCGTCGCTGATGGCGGGCAGCATCTGGGCCCGGTAGGCCGCGCGCATCTCGTTGGTGGAGATGGGGAGCTCTCCCGGCTTCCACATGGGGCCGATGACCCCGCCCTCGACCATCATGGTGAGGCGGGGGGCGTGGGTGCGCTGGGCGAGGACGGTGGCCATCATCGGGGCGCCGACCCCGGTGAACACGGTGGTGTCGTCGCGCAGCTCGCGGGCCCCCATCACCGCCAGGAGCTCGTTCGCGGTGACGCTCATGTCGTGAGCATCCGCGCGCGCCCGGCCGCCTCGGCCAGGCGCGGCTCGCCGAAGAGGGCCAGGTACTCGGCGTGGCTCCCGGGCGCATGGACGTAGCGCTCGAGGTACCCGGCCACTGCGGCGGCGCCGCGCTCCCGGATCGCGTCGACGTAGGCCGAGAAGTGCTCCGGCTCGGCGTCGTAGAGGCCGTAGCACTCGTGCGGGTAGGAGCCGTAGGGCACGTGGGCGAGGGCGTCCACCAGGAAGCCGGGGATCACGGTTCGGTCCGGGTGTCGCCGGATCTCGTCCTCGGGGACGATCTCCTCCGCGGTGACCAGCACGGTGGCCGCGGCGCGGGTGATGTCGGCGTCCATATGCGGGTAGCCGTCGATCCGGCAGTTGCCGAGGCGATCGGCCTTGTGCACGTGGATGAGCGCCACGTCCGGGAAGAGCGCGGGCACCGCGTGCAGCGCCCGTCCGGTGTAGGGGCATTGCACCGTCCGGGATCCCCCCACCTCCATGAGATCCGAGCCCAGCATGGTGAGCGAGGGCAGGAAGGGCACCCCCATGGCCGCGGCGCGGTAGCGCAGGCCGAGGCCGAGGTGGCTCCATTCCTCGAACTCCACGCGCCCGGCCTCCACGAACTCGCGCTGGATGCGCGAGAGGCCCCAGGGCAGGCCGATGCCCATCCAGGACGTCACGACCTTGCGCACGGCGCCCGACACCATGCCCCACTCGCCCTCGTAGCACAGGAGGTTGCGGGAGAAGGTCAGGCCGGTCGGCCGGCGCCGCAGCAGCGCCCACACCAGCGCGAGAGGGGTGCGGGAGTAGAGGCAGCCGCCCAGGGCGAGGTGATCGCCGTCCCGCACCCGCGCCACCGCGTCCTCCAGGGAGCCGAGCTTCGGTCCCGCCGACTTGGGCTTGGCCTCGAGCCGCCGGCGCGCCGCC
This sequence comes from Candidatus Methylomirabilota bacterium, assembly GCA_035455085.1. GTDB lineage: Bacteria > Methylomirabilota > Methylomirabilia > Rokubacteriales > CSP1-6 > CAMLFJ01. Next base: position 9,639 of record DATIFV010000170.1, read on the forward strand.
TCGAAGTCGTACTCGCGCGGTGCGATGGTCACGCGAGGATCTCCCAGGTCCTCTGGTAGCGGTCGAGCTGGGCGACGGTGTGGGCGTCGAGGGGGTGCTCGCGCTCCGGGATCTCCACGTGCTTGGCCTCGCCGCAGAGCGGGGTCGTGAAGTAGCGCTGGCCGGTGTCGTTGATGATGGTGACCACCGAGCCGAGCTGGGGATGCCGGCGGGCCAGCTTCAGGGCGGCGGCCACGTTGCAGCCGCTCGAGATGCCGCAGAAGATGCCCTCTTCCCGGGCGAGGCGCCGGGCGACGTCCACGCTCTCCTCGGTGGTGGTGGTGATCACGCCGGTGAGCAGGGATACGTCGAGGTTGCGCGGCACGAAGCCGTCCCCGATGCCCTCGATCCCGTGGTGGCCCCACGCGCGGTGGGAGAGCAGCGCGCACTCGGCCGGCTCCACCGCGTAGAGCTTCACGCCCGGGTCGCGGCCGCGCAGGTAGCGGCCCACCCCCGAGAGGAGCCCGCCGGAGCCCTGCGAGTCGACGAAGGCCCCGATGCGGCCTCCGGTCTGCTCCCACAGCTCGGGGCCGGTGGTGAGGACGTGGGCCTCGACGTTGTCGGGGTTGTCGAACTGCCCGGGCACCCAGTATCGTCCCGGTGCGCCCTCGCGCAGCTGGCGCAGCCGTGCGAGGGCCAGATCCACGTCGCTCTCCCCGCCCGGGGTGAAGACCAGCTCGGCGCCGTAGGCGCGCATGATCTTCTTGCGCTCCTCGCTCATGCCCGCCGGCATCACGATGGTGCAGGGGTAGCCCTTGACCGCCGCGACCCACGCGCAGGCGATGCCCGCGTTGCCGGTCGAGCACTCGAGCACCTGCATACCCGGCTTGAGATCGCCCCGCGCCTCCGCCCGCTCGAACATGTGGAGATAGATGCGGTCCTTCAGGCTGCCGGTGGCTCCGTACCACTCCACCTTCACGTAGATCGCGGGCGTCACGTCTCGGGTGACGCGGTTCAGGCGCACGAGGGGCGTGCGGCCCACCGCGGCCGCGATGGACGGCAGCGCGGTCGCGTAGCGGTCCCAGGGGGTCTTGGCCTCGGCGCTCATGGTGTCACCCTCGGGGGCCCGGCGCGGCCGCGCCGACGCCCCGCAGGAACTTGGTCAGCCGGTGCCGGCCGGAGGTGACCGGCGCGTAGCGCGGCGGGCGATCGGGCCCCCCGCAGCCCGGCAGGCACTCGATCAGCGCGTCGTAGTTGGGCTGGTGGAAGAAGGGGATGGAGAGCCGCCGGTTGCTCCGGCCGGGCTCGAGCGCCGGGTTCACCACCCGGTGCATGGTGGAGGTCCAGCGGTCGTTGGTCCAGTGCTGCATGAGGTCGCCGATGTTGCACACGAAGGTGCCGGGGGACGCCGCGACGTCGACCCACTCGCCGCGCCGGTTCAGCACCTGGAGTCCCGGCACCGCCTCGGCGAGCAGGATCGTGACCGCGCCGTAGTCGGTGTGGGCGCCCGCGCGGATCTGGCCCGGCCGCGGAGCCTCCCGCTGCTCGGGGTAGTGGTTGGCGCGGAGGCCGCTGATGTGGCGGTCGGTCTTGTCGTGGAAGAAGTTCTCCGGCAACCCGAGGGCCGCCGCGAAGAGGCCCATGATGCGTCCGGCCAGCCGCTCCATGGCCCGATAGTACTCGGTCCACACCGCGCGGAAGGCGGCCGGGCGCGCCGGCCAGAGGTTCGGCGCGAACGAGGGGTAGGCCTCGGGCCGGCGGTAGTACTCCTCGTCGGGCACGTCCACCGGCCCTATCGCGAAGAACTCCTTGAGGTCGGTGGTGGTGAGGTCGCCGCGGCTCCCGGCGAGGTTCTCCGCCCCGAGCCCGATGTAGCCGCGGCTCTGCTCGGGCCGCGGCTGCCTCACCGCAAGCTTCTCCGCCACGGGCAGATCGAAGAAGGCGCGCGCGGTCTCGAGCATGCGGGTCACCAGGGCTTCCGTCACCCCGTGGCCCGTGATCGTGAAGAAGCCGATGTCGGTGCAGGCGGCGTCGACCGCCCGCGCGACCGCGGTCCGGGCGCCGGGCGCGCCGGCGGCGAAGGGAGCGAGATCGATGAGCGGGACGGCGGTGAGGAGGACGTCATCCGCGACGCGTCCGGTCACCGGCCCGGCTCGCTCCGGCGCGTGAACTCGAGCGCGTCCTGCAGCACGTGGTCGGCGTGCGACCGGGCCAGCCGCTCCCCGCGCTCGGCGTCGCCGGCGAGGACCGCCTCGAAGAGCTGGCGGTGCTCGGCCACGCTCGACTCCACGCGCTCGGGCAGGTAGAGCGAGCGCAGGCGCAGGACGAGGATCTGCGCGTACACGTTCTCGAGCAGCCGGCCGAGCACCGGATTCCGCGCGGCGGCCAGCACCCGGTCGTGGAACTCGATCGCGACGCGTGAGTACTGCTCCAGCTCGCCCGCCCCCGCGGCCCGCTCCATCTCCTTCATGGTCACCTCGAGCCCGGCGCGGGCG
>DATIFV010000171.1:0-11028 GCA_035455085.1 Candidatus Methylomirabilota bacterium
GCCGACGCCTAGGCCCCGTCGTGGCGGCGCCGTCGTCACCTCGCCCGACCAGGAGAGCTCCGTGACCGATCGCGATCTGTGCTTTGTCCCCGCCACCGCGCTCCGGCGCCTCTACCGCACCCGGAAGGTGTCCCCGCTCGAGGTCATGCAGGCGGTCCTGGCGCGCATCGACGCGGTCAATCCCCGCGTCAACGCCTACGTCACGGTCGCCCGCGAGTCCGCGCTCGCGGCCGCCCGGAAGGCGACCGCCGCGCTCACGCGGCGGTCGCCGCTGGGCCCGCTGCACGGCGTGCCGGTCTCGATCAAGGATCTGACCCCGACCAAGGGCATCCGCACCACCTGGGGCTCCAAGATCTTCGAGCACCACGTGCCGGACGAGGACGCGCTCTACGTGGAGCGGCTCAAGGCCGCCGGCGCGATCGTGGTCGGCAAGACCAACACCCCCGAGTTCGGAGCCGGCGGCAACACCTTCAACGCGGTCTTCGGCGCCACCCGCAACCCGTGGAACACCGCCCTCACCTGCGGCGGCTCGAGCGGCGGGGCGGCGGTGGCTCTCGCCACCGGCATGGGCCCGCTCGCGCAGGGCTCGGACCTGGGCGGCTCCCTGCGCACCCCGGCCGCCTTCTGCGGGGTCGTCGGCTTCCGGACCTCGCCCGGCCTCATCCCGGTGTACCCGGCGGACCTGGCCTGGGACTCCCTCAGCGTGACCGGCCCGATGGCCCGCACGGTGGGGGACGTGGCCCTGATGCTGGCCGCGATGGCGGGGCCCGACGACCGCGCCCCGCTCTCCTACGAGGTGGACACGCGGCGGTTCACCGCGGCGGTGAAGCGGCCGTCCGTCAAGGGCTGGCGGGTGGCGTGGACCCCGGACCTGAACGGGCTCATCCCGGTGGACCACGAGGTGGCCGCGGTGGCGGAGCGCGCCACCGGGGTCTTCCGCTCGCTCGGGGCCCGGATCGAGCACGCCTGCCCGGACTTCAGCGAGGTCAACGACATCGTGCTGGCCACCCGCGGGCTCTCCATGGTCGCGCGCCACGCCGACAAGCTCGCGCGCTGGGAGTCCGTGATGCAGAAGGGGCTGGTGTGGAACATCAAGCAGGGCCTCGCGCTGACCCCCGAGCAGATCGGCAACGGCGAGCGGCTCCGCACCCGGCTCTGGCAGCGGGTGCGCGCCTTCATGGGGACGCGCGAGCTGCTGATCCTGCCCACAGTGGCGATGCCGCCGTTTCCGGTCGAGCAGCCCTACCCCACCGAGATCAACGGCCGGGTCCTCGACAACTACACCCAGTGGTTTTTCCTGACCTACGGCATCACGGTGACCGGCCTGCCCGTGATCTCGGTGCCGTGCGGCTTCACCAAGAGCGGGCTGCCGGTGGGGCTGCAGATCGTCGGCCGCCGGCGACAGGAGGCTGCGGTGCTCCGGGCCGCCGCCGCCTTCGAGGCGGCCGCCCCGTGGGCGGACCGGGTGCCTCCGCTGCTCTCCGAGGTGTAGGCGCGCGCCGGGGGCGCGCTACTGGATGCCGATGCCGATCGCCCAGAGCTGCATGATGAACCCGAGGTTTCGGTTGGCCGGCATCGCCTTCGCGAGCTTGCCCTCCTCGTAGCGCTCCTCGCGCCCCTGCTCGTCCCAGGCCCGGGTCACCACCTGGCGCGCCAGCACGTCGACCTGCGCGCGCTTGCGGCCGCGCGCGTCCCACAGGAGCAGCGTGCCGTTGTCGGGTCGGGTGTCGCCGGTCATGCTCGGCTATCCGCTCTCGTACCAGGCCCGGACGGCGCCGCGGGGGGTGCCGTCCACGAAGGTCAGCTCGAAGCTGCGCCGGCCGTTGGGGTGGAAGCCCACCATCGGGCCCTGCCGGATCGGGCCCCCGGGCGCGGCCTGCTCGCACCACTGGACCTTGCCGCCCTCGCCCTCCGCGCCACCCCGCTTGGTGCCGGGCGGGCACGTGATGGACTGGGCGAGGGCCGGGGCCGGGCCGAGCAGCAGGGCCAGCAGCGTGGCCGCGACCGCGGAGCGGATCACGCCGGCCTCAGCGCGCGAGGCGCCGCAGCGGGGCCCCGGTCAGACGCGTGAGGATCCACTCGCGGCGCAGCTTGGCCCCGAGCCGCCGATAGAACCCGATGGCGGGCCGGTTCCAGTCCAGCACCGCCCACTCGAGCCGGCCGCACCCGCGGCGGACCGCGAGGCGCGCCAGCGCCCGCAGCAGCGCCCGGCCCGCTCCGTTGCCGCGCTCCTCGGGCAGCACGAAGAGGTCCTCGAGGTAGAGCGTGGGGCGGGCGAGGAACGTGGAGTAGGTGAAGAAGTAGAGCGCGAAGCCCACCGGCCGCCCGCCGCGCCGGCAGATCAGGGTCTCGAAGTAGCGGCGGCGCCCGAAGCCGTGGGCCCGCACCCGCGCCGCGCTCGCCTTCACCTCGTGCGCGAGCCGCTCGTACTCGGCGAGCCCCCGGATCAGCCGCAGGATGGTGGGCACGTCGCGCCGGGTGCCGCGGCGGATCACGAGCGGCGCGCGTGCCATCAGGCGGCCGCCATCTCCAGCAGCATCTCGGTGTGGCAGCGCACGCCTTCCCGCAGGTTCTCCAGGGAGATCCGCTCGTCGTTGCCGTGGACCCGCCGCCACTCCGCCTCGTCCAGGACGAAGGGGCTGAACCCGTAGCCGTGCAGGCCGCAGTTCCGGAACACCCAGTTGTCGGTGAAGCCCACCAGGATGTCGGGGGCCACCACCACCCCGGGGGCGCGCCGGCCGAGCGCGGCCGCGAGCGCCTTGTAGAGCGCGGTGTCGGGCGGCGAGGCGTTCGGGATCTTGGGCGGCGGGTTGACCAGGCTCACCTCCACCTGCTCGTCGGCGATCACCCCGCGCACCCAGCTCACGATCTCGTCCGGATCGTCGCCGCGGAGCATGCGGCAGTCGATCTCGGCCACCGCCTGCGGCGGGATCACGTTGCGCTTCTCGCTGCCCTGGAGCATGGTGACCGCGAAGGTGGTCCGGACCATCGCGGCCTGCTGGCGGCGGGCCAGGAAGGCGCGCCGGAAGCCCGCGTCGGCCAGCGACCGCTCGAGGTCGTCGTAGCCCCGCCCCGCCTCGCCCGGCAGCACCGACCCCAGCCGGGCGAAGTACTCCTGGACCTCGGGCAGCACGCGCAGCGGGCGCTCGGCCCCGAGCAGCCGGGCCAGGGCGCCGACGAGGCGGTTGGGCGCGGTGTGGGGCCACGGCATCGAGCCGTGCCCCGGCTCGCCGCGCGCGGTCAGGCGGAGCGGCAGCCCGGTCTTCTCGGAGGTCACGATGCTCCCGAACGGCGCCTTCTGGCCCGATTCGGGGTGGACCCCGCCGGTCTCCGACAGCGCGTACTCGGCCCCGTCAAGCCAGCTCCGGTACCGGTCGGCCACGAACTGGGCCCCGAAGCGGCTCCCGGCCTCCTCGTCCGCGGTGGCGAGCAGGATGAGGTCGCGCTTGAGCGGCACCCGCGCCCGCTTGATCGCGAGGAGCCCGGAGAGATGCAGGACGCCGGTGGACTTCATGTCGAGGGCGCCCCGGCCGTAGAGGAAGCCGTCGCGGGTCTCGCCGCCGAAGGGATCCACCGTCCAGTACCGGCGGTCCGCGTAGACCACGTCGATGTGGTGGTGCAGCACGATGCCGCCTTCCGAGCCGTCCCCGCGCAGGCGCGCCACCAGGTTGCCGCGGCCGGGCGCCGACTCCACCGCCTCGCTCGCGATGCCCTCGCGCCCGAGCACCTCGGCGAGGAAACGCGTCCCCGCGGTCTCGTTGCCGGGGGGGTTGGTGGTGTCGAGCGTCAGGTACTGCCGGAGCAGCTCGATGGTCTCGCGGCCGAGCGCGTCCCAGTTCACGAGGGGCGCGGGTGCTCCCGGAGACGGTCGGCGTCGCGTACCACGCCGGTCATCGTAGCAGATGGCGGCCGAGGAACGCGAGGGCGCGGCGCTCCGCCCACGACGATCCGCCGAGCCGGCCGTCCAGGAAGCCCACGTGCCCGCCCTCGTCCACGAAGGCGGCCTCGAGCCAGCGCGAGCGCTCGACCGCGGCCCGCGGCAGGCTCTCCGAAGGCATGAAGGGATCGTTCACCGCGGTGATGAGGAGGGTGGGGCGCCGGATCCGCTCGAGATACGGCCCGCTGCTCGCCCGGGTCCAGTAGTCCCGCTCGTCGGCGAAGCCGTTGAGCGGCGCGGTGAAGGACCGGTCGTACTCCCGGAACGTCCGGGAGCGCAGGGCCGCCCGCAGGTCCAGGTCGCCGTTGTACAGGTGCCGCTTGGCCCGGATCTTGGCCTTCATCGTGCGCAGGAAGCTCGTGGTGTAGACCGCCCGGTTGAACCCGCGGTCGAGCACGCCGGCGCAGGCGGCCAGGTCGAAGGGCGTCGAGATCGCGGCGGCCGCCGCCACCTCGGGCGGAGCCGCCTCGCCGCGCTCGCCCAGCCACTTGAGCGCGACGTTGCCGCCGAGCGAAATGCCCACCAGGCCGATCCGCGCCGCGCCGGCGCGGGTGCGCAGGTGGTCGACCACCCACGCCAGGTCCGTGGTCTCGCCGGAGTGGTACAGCCGGGGGAGCCGGTTGACCTCGCCGCTGCACGAGCGGAAGTGGAGCACCGCGCTGCGCCAGCCGAGGCGCCCCGCGCCGAGCAGGAGGCCGCGCGCGTAGTGGGAGCGCGAGGAGCCCTCGAGACCGTGCAGCACCAGGACCAGCGGGGCGTCCCGGGGCGGCCCCTCGAGCCAGTCCAGGTCCACGAAGTCGCCGTCGGGCGTCTCCAGCCGCTCCCGGCGCAGCGGCGGCTTCCGCCAGTGCCGGAACAGCGGGCCCCAGAGCGTCTGCAGGTGGCGGCCCCGGTACCAGCGCGGAGGGCGGTAGGTGGAGTCGGGCATGTGCGGACGATAGCGGACACCCGTTTACTTCTTCAGGCTCTTCAGCTGCGGGGGCCTCGACATGGCCCCCGCACTCCCCCCGGCCGCGGACGACAGTCTGCTGTCGCTCCTAGGGTTCCTGGCCCTTGAGCAGGAGCTGGGCGACCTCGCCGGCGATGGCGCGGGCGCGGGCATCCAGCTCGGCCTCGCCGAGGTTCGCGATCGGATGCGGCATGGCCAGGAACCGGTACTCGGGAACCCCCCAGGCCTGGGCCATGGCATGCCCGGTGGCCTGGAACACGTCGGTGACGATGGACGCGGCCGGGATCCCGACCTTCTCGAACACGATTCCGTCGAGCACACTGCCCGACGAGCAGGACCCTCAGTCGCCGATGCCGGCGACGACCACGTCGACGGTCCGCTTGGCCTCCTCGATGATCTCGGCGTGGGCGGGCACCCCCGCGTTGTGCTTGCGCCACATGCGGGTCTCGGCGGCCCCGTAGTCCTGCTTGAGGATCTCGCCGATCTTGACCAGCAGCTTGTCGGAGTTGAACTTGGTGTTCTCCACCAGCCCGATCCGCTTGCCCCTGAGCGAATCCGGCCGCGGCACGTACGTGAGCGGCTGCCGCCGCGGCTCGACCGTCGGGTCGAGGATCTCGAAGCCTGCCATCACGCTCTCCTCTCCTTGATGACCACCGTCACTGCTTCCGACGAGGTGCGGCTCGCCCAGCCCGGGATGAAGCACGAGAACGAGCCGGCCCGACCGCCCGCCGCCACCACGAGGATGTCGTCCGGGGACTGCACCAGCGTCCGGGTCGTGGTCTCGTCGCCCGGCTTGACGGCACCGGGGAGCCGTCCGGTCCGCTTGAAGTGCGCGATCGTGTTCGTGGTGTTCTCGAAGATGAACTTGCGGATGTCCGCCTTGGACCAGCCGTCGGCCGCGATCGTGCGCATGTGCTCGCCGGCCAGCACCACGCAGTAGTTGGGCTGCCCGATCTGCCCCGGGTAGCGCATGGTGTCGCACAGCGTGGTGAGCACCCCGGCCGCCGTGCTCGAGAGCTGGTTGTAGAACTGGATCGGGGCGAGCGCGGCCATCACGGTGACCGCGCTGTCGCTTGGCCGGCAGCCGGCCCGCTCCACGTGCAGCGGGGTCCACGGGCTGTCCGCCTCGTTCTCGGCCATCACGTAGGTGTAGCGGCCGGGGTGCCCGAAGGTGCCCCGGTCGAGCCGGCCGGGCAGGGTGCCGATCACGTTGCGCATGACCAGACGCACCGCGCGGCCCACGGTGGCATTGGCCCGCCAGCCGGGCGAGAACAGGTTGTCGCCCGCGTTGAAGTCGAGCCGCTTGGCGATCGGCCCGTTGACGATCATCAGCACCGCCGCGCTCCCGGTGGAGGTGGCGGGCCCGTGATAGCCCCAGCGCGGGTCGGCGATGCCCTCCAGGGCGGCCAGCACCACCGGCATGTACTCGGGCAGGCAGCCCGCCATCACCGCGTTGATCGCGACCTTCTCGGCGGTGATGGCCACCTGCCGATTGGTGATGAACGCGACCTGCGCGTCGGGCTCGAGCCCGGCCGCGTCGAGCATGGCCCGCACCGCCGCCTCGGTGGGCGGGACCACCGGCAGCCCGTCGGTCCAGCCCTTGCGGTAGCAGAGGTCGAGCGCTTCCTGGAAGTCGTCGACGGCGTAACGCTGCGAGGTGATCCGCGCGGTCATGACAGACCCCTGCGGCCCGCGGCGACGACCCCCGGGCCGGTGGCGAGGTAGGAAGGCGGCATTTGGCGCATCGGGGTCACCCTAGGGCCAACCCCGCAGTCTGTCAAGGGTTGACACCCCCGCGGGACCCCTGGAAGATGGCGCCGTGAGCGGCCCGGAGCGAGGCCCGCACGTGGTCATCGTCGGCGGCGGCTTCGGCGGTCTCTACGCGGCCCGCGCGCTCGCGGGGCGGCCGGTGAGGGTCACGCTCCTGGACCGCCGCAACCATCACCTGTTCCAGCCCTTGCTCTACCAGGTGGCCACCGCGGTGCTCAACCCCTCCGACATCGCGACGCCGCTGCGGTCCATCCTGCGGCGCGCGCTCAACGTCACCGTGCTGCTCGCGGAGGTCCGCGCGGTGGACCCGGCCGGACGGCGGGTCGTCCTGGACGAGGGCGAGATCACCTACGACGCGCTGGTCCTGGCCGCGGGGGCGGGCAACTCCTACTTCGGGCACGACGAGTGGGAGCCGCTGGCCCCGAGCCTGAAGAGCCTCGAGGACGCGCTCGAGATCCGGCGACGCGTTCTCCTGGCGTACGAGGACGCGGAGCGCGAGCGAGACGGGGCCGAGCAGCGGGCGCTGCTGACCTCGGTGGTGATCGGGGGCGGGCCGACCGGGGTCGAGCTGGCGGGGGCGCTGGCCGAGATCTCGCGCCAGACCATCGCGCGGGACTTCCGGCTCATCGATCCGACGAAGGCGCGGGTCGTCCTGGTCGAGGCCGGGCCGCGCATCCTCACGGCTTTCCCGGAGCCGCTCTCCGCCCGCGCCGCCGCGGCCTTGGCCCGCATCGGCGTCGAGGTGCGGACCGGGGCGCCGGTCACTCGGGTGACGCCCGACGCGGTGTGGCTCGGCGGCGAGCAGATCCGGGCCCGCACCGTCCTGTGGGCGGCCGGCGTGGCCGCCTCGCCCCTCGCCCGCTCGCTCGGGGTGCCGCTCGACCGCGCGGGGCGGGTCCTCGTGGAGCCCGATCTCTCGCTGCCCGGCCACGGCGAGGTCTTCGCCATCGGCGACATGGCCGCCTGGTCCGGGCCGGATGGGCGCGCGCTGCCCGGGCTGGCGCCGGTGGCCATCCAGCAAGGCCAGGCGGTGGCCATCAACGTGCTGCGCCGGCTCGCCGGCGAGCCGACGCGGCCCTTCCACTACCGCGACAAGGGCACCATGGCCACCATCGGCCGCGCCGCGGCGGTGGCGGTGATCGGCCGCCTCCGGCTCTCCGGGCTGCCCGCGTGGCTGGCCTGGCTCTTCGTGCACATCATGTTCCTCATCGGCTTCCGCAACCGTTTCCTCGTCCTGTTCCAGTGGGCGTGGGCCTACCTGAGCTGGCAGCGCGGCGCCCGCCTGATCACCAACCCCTGGAAGCCCCAGCGCTGACCCGATCCTGCGCGAGAGGCTGGGCGGCGGCGGGCCCCGTTGTATGCTCGGGACCGTGAGCGCGTCCCGTTGAGCACCGCGAGCCGGCCTCCGCTGGTCGCCTACTTCTCGATGGAGTACGGCCTGCACGAGGAGTTCCACTCCTACGCGGGCGGCCTCGGCATCCTAGCGGGCGACTTCATGAAGTCCGCGGGGGATCTGGGCCTGCCGGTGGTGGGGATCGGCCTCCGGTGGGGCCAGGGCTACACCTCCCAGCACATCGGCGCCGACGGCTATCCCTACGACGAGTGGGCGGACCAGAAGCCGGACGCCCTCACCGACACCGGCGCGCGGGTGCGGGTCCGGGTGGCCACGCGCGAGGTGGAGTGCCGCATCTGGCGCGTGAGCCGCTACGCCGTCGCCCCGCTCTACCTGCTCGAGCCCACCGACCCGCGCGACCTGTGGATCACCCGGCGCCTCTACGATCCGCGCCCCGACTGCCGGATGGCCCAGGAGATGCTGCTCGGGATCGGCGGGGTGCGCGCGCTCCGGGCCCTGCACCTGCCGGTCGAGCGGTACCACTTCAACGAGGGGCACGCGGTCTTCGCGGGGGTCGAGATGATCGCCGACCGCATGGAGGCGGGCCAGCCCTTCGCGGAAGCGTGGCGCGGCGCGCGCGCGCGCATCGTCTTCACCACCCACACCCCGGTCCCGGCCGGCAACGAGGTGCACCCGCTCCCCGAGCTGCGGCGGCTCGGCGCCGGCTGCGAGCTGGTGGCGAGCGAGCTGGCCGAGATCGGGGGCGACCCGTTCAACATGACGGTGGCGGGCCTGCGCCTGTCGTACCTGGCCAACGCGGTCGCGCAGCTCCACGGGGAGACCGCGCGCGCGATGTGGGCCCACGTCGAGGACGCCGCCCCCATCATCGCCATCACCAACGGCGTGCACGCGGGCACGTGGCAGGACACGCGGATCGCGGCGGCCCGCGCCAGCGACGACCGCCTGCGCGCGGCCAAGCACGCCCTCAAGATGGAGCTGCTCGCCGAGGTCCGCGCCCGCACCGGGCGGCTCCTCGATCCGGACGCACTGACCATCGGCTTCGCCCGGCGCGCCGCCACCTACAAGCGGCCCGACCTGCTGCTGCGCGACCCGGAGCGCTTCGCGGCCCTCATCGCGCGTCACCGGGTGCAGGTCCTCTTCGCGGGCAAGGCGCACCCGGCGGATCACGAGGGCAAGGCGGTGATCGCCCGCCTGATCGCCGCGCTGCGCCGGTGGCCGGAGGGTGCGGTCTTCCTGGAGGACTACGACATGGCGCTGGGCCGGCTGCTCACGCGCGGCGCCGACGTGTGGCTGAACACGCCCCGCCGGCCGATGGAGGCCAGCGGCACCTCCGGGATGAAGGCGGCGCTGAACGGCACCCTCAACCTGTCGGTGCTGGACGGCTGGTGGCCCGAGGGCTGCGAGCACGGCGTCACCGGCTGGGCCATCGGCGACGGGACCACCCCGGCCGATCCCGATCCCCGCGACCTGCGCGCCCTCTACGAGACGCTCGAGCGGGAGGTGCTCCCGACCTTCGCCGATCCGGCGCGGTGGATCGCCATGATGCGGGCCTCGATCCGGATGGCGGAGGAGCGCTTCACCTCGGACCGGATGGTGAAGGAGTACTTCGCCCGCCTCTACGCGCCTACTTCTTCGCCCCCGCGATAGCCTCCGCGAGCTCGCGGGCCATCCCCGCGTCGAGCGGCGTCAGGCGCTCCAGCACCCGGCGCGCGTCGTCGAGACGGCCGAGCTTCACGTAGGCCTCGCCCAGGTACTCGAGCGCCTCCGGGTAGTCGGGGCGCAGCCGCAGCGCCTCGTCGTAGGCGCGGAGCGACTCCGGGTACTTGCCCTGGTTGCGCAGCGCGTAGCCGAGGCCGTTCCACGCCTCCGCGTAGCCCGGCCTCATCTCCACCGCCTTGCCGAACGCGGCCGCGGCCACGCTCCACTCCTTGGCCTGCGTTGCGGCCACCCCGCGGCGGTACTCCTCCTCCGCGGACGGGGCGGGCGGCATGCGGCTCCGCGGCGGCGCCGGCGTCATGTCGGCCGCGGCCGGCCCCACGACCGCGAGGAGCACCAGCCCGGCCAGCGCGGCGCGCGCGATCACGGCTCGATCCGCCGCGTGATGGAGCGGGTGGCCCCGAAGGTCGGGATCAGCACCGAGTGCTTGCCCGCCCCGCCCGCCACCACCACCATGATGTCGCTCCACGCGCGCGCGATGGGGGCCAGCGTCTCCGGCGGCCGGTCCTTGAAGCCGACGGGGTGGATCACCGCGAAACGCTCCAGGTTGGCGGGGTCGAAGCGCGAGAGCGGCACCTGCGCCCGGGCCCAGACCGCGCGCTTGAAGTCGGCCTTGCTCCAGCCCCCGGCCGCCACCGTGGCCGCGTGCTCGGGCCCGAGCACCAGCAGCGGCTCGCCGCCGAGGTAGATGTTGTTGGAGCCGACGGTGTCCGCGGTGCCTGCCACCGTGGTGACGATGCCCTCCGGGGTGGCCGAGCCGTGATCGTTGATGTTGTGCGGCGCCTCCGAGGCGCACACCGTAACCGTGCTGACCTCCCGGGGAAACCCGCGCTCCACCGAGAGCGGCTCCCACGGCGAGGCGGCCTCGTTCTCGGCCACGCAGTAGCTGTACTTGCCCGGGTGGCCCTGGGTGGCGCGGTCCTCGCGCCCCGGCCGGGCCCCGCCGGTGTTCTGCAGCACCAGGCGCAGGGCGCGGCCAATCACCGCGTTGGCGCGATGCCCCTGGCCGAGGGCGTTGCCGCCGCCGTTGACGCCGAGCCGCGCCGCGATCGGGCCGTTGACGATGACCAGGGGCGAGCAGGGATGCGTGGTGGTCTGCACCGCCTGCAGGTTGAACGCGGGCTCGGCCACCGCCTCGACCGCGGCCAGGATCACCGGGAAGTGCTCGGGCAGCGCCCCGGCCAGGACCGCGTTGACCGCCACGCGCTCTACCGTCGCGCGGCCGAGCCGCGGGGGCAGGATCGCGACCAGGTCGCCCGCCGGCCGCCCGGTGCCCGCCAGCATTGCGGCGACGCGCTCGGG
>DATIFV010000172.1:0-21741 GCA_035455085.1 Candidatus Methylomirabilota bacterium
CAGGGCGTGAGCGTGCCGATCATCAACCGGCGCAAGGCCGAGACCCAGGTGCTCGTCCGGGAAGGCGACCGCCTGGTCATCGGCGGGGTCACCCAGAATGTCAATCAGAAAACGATCCGCAAGGTCAAGATGACGGTGATCGTGGAGAACAACTCGCGGGGGGACGTCATCAGCCCCGCGCAGGGCGTGAGCGTGCCGATCATCAACCGGCGCAAGGCCGAGACCCAGGTTCTCGTCCGGGAAGGTGACCGCCTCGTGATCGGTGGGGTCACCCAGAACGTCCAGCAGAAGACCGTGCGCAAGGTGCCCCTCATGGGCGACGTGCCGATCCTGGGCTGGCTCTTCAAGCAGCGCGAGGACTTCGAGACCGGACGGGAGCTGGTGGTCTTCATGACGCCCACCATCTTGAAGACGGACGGCACCCAGGCCGCGGTCTCCGGAAGGTAGGTGGGCGGGCGGCTGCGCTTCCTCACCGCCGGCGAGTCCCACGGTGAGGCGCTGACCGCCGTCATCGACGGGCTTCCGGCGGGCCTTCCGCTCACCGAAGCCGACATCAACGGGGACCTGGCCCGCCGGCAGCGCGGCTACGGCCGTGGCGGCCGGATGAAGATCGAGCAGGACCAGGCCCACATCTCCGCAGGGGTGCGCTGGGGCCTGACTCTCGGCAGCCCGCTCACCCTCACCATCCGCAACCGGGACTGGGAGAACTGGCAGCAGACCATGTCGGTCGGGGCCCCAACCCCGGGCGCCGCCCCCAAGGCGGTCACCCGCCCGCGGCCCGGCCACGCCGACCTCGCCGGGGCGATGAAGTACGGGCATCACGACATCCGCAACGTGCTCGAGCGCTCGAGCGCCCGCGAGACGACGGCACGGGTGGCGGTGGCCGGAGTGGCCAAGCGGCTGCTGGGCGAGTTCGGCATCACGATCCTGAGCCACGTCACCGAGATCGGGGGGATCCGGATCGGTCCCCTCGAGGCCCCGTGGGAGGAGATCAGGGGCCGTGCCGAGGCCAGCGAGGTCCGGTGCGCGGACCCGGCGGCCGAGGCCGCCATGATCGAGGCCATCGACCGGGCCAAGGCCGGCGGCGACACCCTGGGCGGCGTCTTCGAGGTCGTGGCTCTGGGCTGCCCGGTGGGCCTGGGCTCCTACGTGCAGTGGGACCGCAAGCTCGACGGCCTTCTCGCCCGCGCGTTCTGCTCGATTCATGCGATCAAGGGCGCCGAGATCGGGCTGGGCTTCGAAGCCGCGCGCCGCCCGGGATCGCAGGTCCACGACGAGATCCTGTTCGACAAGGAGACCGGCTTCCACCGCGGCTCCAACAGTGCGGGGGGGCTCGAAGGCGGAGTCACCAACGGCCAGCCGGTGGTCGTCCGGGCCGCGATGAAGCCGATCTCCACTCTTCGCAAGCCTCTGCGCTCCGTGGACCTCGACACCCGTGAGGCGGTGGAGGCGGTGGTCGAGCGAAGCGATGTCTGCGCGGTGCCCGCGGCGGGGGTGGTGGGCGAGGCGATGATGGCCATCGTGCTCGCCGAGGCCTTCCTCGAGAAGTTCGGCGGGGACAGCGTGGACGAGATCCGCCGCAACTATCAGGGATACCTGGACTACCTCAAAGGCTGGTAGGCTTGCCCCTGGGCCCCCCTCCGGGGACCTCACCGAGGACCATGACCGACATACCCGTCAATCTCGGGCCGCGCTCCTACCACATCCTGGTCGGCACCGGCGCCCTGGGCACCGTGGGGGCCGAGCTGGCCAAGCTGCGGGTTGGACGCAAGGCGGTGCTCGTCACCGATCCAGTGATCGAGAAGCTGCACGGCGAGACCGCCGTGCGGAGCCTCACCGCCGCCGGGTTCGACCTGGTCCGCGTCTCCGTGCCCGAAGGGGAGCGGGCCAAGCGTCTCGAGACGGCCCGGGAGATGTGGGATCGCCTCCTGGATGCCGGGTGTGACCGCAGCGCGACGGTGGTGGCCCTGGGGGGAGGCGCGGTGGGGGACCTGGCCGGCTTCGTCGCCGCGACCTACATGCGCGGGATGAACTTCGTCCAGGTGCCCACCACGCTCCTGGCCCAGGTGGACGCGTCGATCGGGGGCAAGACCGCCATCGATCACCCGCGCGCCAAGAACCTGATCGGGGCCTTCCATCAGCCCCGGCTCGTCCTGGTGGATCCCGCGGTGCTCACCACCCTGCCGGAGCGGGAGTTCCGCTCGGGGCTGGCCGAGGTGATCAAGCACGGCATCGTGCTGGACGCGGAGTACTTCCGCGACCTCGAGAGAAGCTTCCCGGCCCTCCTCGCGCGCGATCTCCCGACCCTCGAGCGGGTGGTCGCTGGGTCGTGCCGGATCAAGGCGCGGGTGGTGGAGCGCGACGAGCAGGAGGCCGAGCTCCGGTTCGTCCTCAACTACGGCCACACCATCGGCCACGCGCTCGAGGCCGCCACCGCGTTCACACGCTGGGCGCACGGGGAGGCGGTGGCCCTGGGCATCGCGGCGGAGTCCCGCCTCGCCGAACGCCTGGGGCTGGCCGCCCCCGCCACGCGGGACCGACAGGTGGGCCTGCTCCGGGCGGTGGGCCTGCCGGTGTCCGGACTGGGCGCCGAGCCGGCCGCGGTGGTCGAGGCACTCAGCCGGGACAAGAAAGCGCGAGACGGCCGAGTCCCCTTCATCCTGTCTCCCGAGATCGGCCGGTATCAGCTCGTCTTCGACGTGCCGGCCACGGAGATCCTCGCCACCTTGAATCAGCTCGCCGCCGGCGCCTGATGCGTGGAGAATTGACCATGCCGCGCGGCCCACGTATTACACTGAGGCCATGACGCCGGAGCCTCGGGTCGGCGCCCCGGTTGCGACCGAGGACGGCGCCCTGGCCGCGACGATCCGGCGTTACGAGGAGCGCCTCGCCCGGGACCCCGGCTCCCTGGTCTTCGCTCCGCTCGCTGACGCGTATCGAAAGGCCGGACGGGCGCGCGATGCGATCCGCCTCTGTCGCGAGGGGCTCGCGCGGTTTCCGCAGTACGTGACGGCCCGGCTGATCCTGGCCAAGGCGCTCCTGGACGAGGGCGATCCCGACGGGGCGCTGGACGAGGTGCGGGCGATCCTCGCCGCGAGCCCGCAGGAGGCCCAGGCTCATCGCCTGGCCGGCGAGCTCTATCGCCGGGCCGGGGCCCTGGCCGAGGCCGTGCAGCACCTGGAGCAGGCGGTGCGGCTCGACCCGGGGGACCGGGAGTCGCGCGCGCTCCTGGACGTGCTGGGCGCCGGGGGGGCGGTCCCGGAGGGCTCGGCACTGAGGCAGCTGCTGACCGACGACACGTTCGCCACCCTGAGCTTCGGCACGTTGTGCCTGGAGCAGGGCCTGGTGGACGAGGCCGCGCAGATCTTCCTGCGCCTCCTTCACCGCGACCCGGGCCACGCCCGGGCGCGGGAGCGGCTGGAGGAGGCGCTCCGACTCAAGACTCAGCGACGGAAGGGGTCATGACCGCATGCAGGTGTCCACGGCCGAATTCAAGAAGGGGCTGAAGATCCAGTTCGACGGTGAGCCGTACAGCATCGTCGACTTCCAGCACGTCAAGCCCGGCAAGGGAGGCGCGTTCGTGCGCACCAAGCTCAAGCACATGCGGCTGGGGCGGGTGATCGACAACACGTTCCGCGCCGGCGAGAAGGTGGAGCTGGTCGACTTCGACGAGAAGCGCATGCAGTACCTCTACAAGGACGACCGCTATCACTTCATGGATCTCGAGACGTACGATCAGATCTCCCTGTCCGCCGAGGAAGTCGGCGACGCGCGCGACTTCCTCAAGGAGAACACCGAGGTGGAGATCCTGTTCATCGACGCGAGCCCGGTCACGGTGGAGCTCCCCAACTTCATCGAGCTGCAGATCGTCAAGACGGACCCTGGCATCCGCGGGGACACCGCCTCCGGAGGCTCCAAGCCCGCCACCCTCGAGACGGGCGCGGTGGTCCAGGTTCCGCTCTTTCTCAACGAGGGCGACGTGGTGAAGGTCGACACGCGGAGCGGCGAGTACCTGGGCCGCGTCGCGGCGGCGGGTTAACGTGGCCAGGCGGCGAGCGGCCCGACGCCCGGCGGGCTCCGCTCCCTTCACCGTCGACCAGGTGGTCGAGCTGGCGGTGCGCCACGACCTGGCCGAGCTCGAGGTGGAGGTCGCGGGAACCCGCATCCGCATCGTCCGGGAGCACGCGCCGGCGGCGGGCGCGCCCCGGCTCGAAGCCCTCTCCCCGGCCGCGGCCGCGCTCCCGCAGGCGGCGGCGGAGGTGGGCGAGTCCACCGCTCATCTCCTCACGGTGGAGGCCCCGATGGTCGGCACGTTCTACCGCGCCCCCAAGCCGGACGCGCCTCCCTTCGTCACCGAGGGCGAGACGGTCAAGGAAGGGCAGGTCCTCTGCATCATCGAGGCGATGAAGCTGATGAACGAGATCGAATCCAAGCTGGCGGGACGCATCGTCAAGATCGTCGTGGAGAACGGCCAACCCGTCGAGTTCGGACAGCCGCTCTTCCTGGTGGAGCCGCTCGGCTGACCCTCGGCTGATGTTCCACAAGATCCTCATCGCCAACCGGGGCGAGATCGCGCTCCGGATCATCCGCGCGTGTCGGGAGATGGGAATCCGCACCGTCATCGCCCACTCCACCGCCGACACCGACTCGCTGCCGGTGCGTCTGGCCGACGAGTCGGTGTGCATCGGCCCGCCCGAGGCGCGCCTGAGCTACCTCAACATCCCCAGCATCATCTCGGCGGCCGCGATCACGGACAGCGAGGCCATCCATCCCGGGTACGGATTGCTCTCGGAGAACCCCGCGTTCGCCGAGATCTGCCGGGCGTGCGGCATCACCTTCATCGGCCCGTCCCCGGAGGCGATCCGGCTCATGGGCGACAAGGCGCAGGCACGCGAGATGGCCAAGCATGCGGGCGCGCCGGTGGTCCCGGGGAGCGAAGGCCCCCTGGGCGGGGTGGACGAGGCGCAATCGCTCGCGGACTCGATGGGGTATCCGGTGATCGTGAAGGCCGCGGCGGGGGGCGGCGGGCGGGGCATGCGCATCGTGCGCGAGCGGGAGGCCCTGGCCCGGGCCTTCGCGACCTGCCAGGCGGAGGCGGGCGCCGCCTTCGGGTCCTCCGATCTCTACCTCGAGAAGTTCGTGGAGGAGGCCCGACACGTGGAGGTGCAGGTCCTGGGCGACCGGAACGGGATGCGCGTGCACCTGGGCGAGCGCGACTGCTCGGTGCAGCGGAGGCATCAGAAGCTCCTCGAGGAGGGTCCCGCGCCCGCCCTGGCCCCCGAGACGCGGGCCGGCCTGCACAAGGCGGCCCTCGCGGTCGCGAACTCGGTCAACTACCTGTCGGCGGGCACGGTGGAGTTCCTGGTCGACCGGGAAGGTCAGTTCTACTTCATCGAGATGAACACCCGGATCCAGGTCGAGCATCCGGTGACCGAGATGATCACCGGCATCGACATCGTCCGCGAGCAGATCCGGATCGCCGCCGGGGAGCCGCTCGGCTACCGGCAGAGCGCGGTGCGCTTCACCGGCCACGCGATCGAGTGTCGGGTCAACGCGGAGGATCCCGAGCACTTCGTGCCCTCCCCGGGCCGGGTCACCGTCTGGATCGCTCCGGGAGGGCCCGGCGTGCGCGTGGACAGCCATATGATGGCGGGCTACGTCGTTCCCCCACACTACGACTCGCTCATCGCCAAGATCATCGTGCACGGGCACGACCGTGGCGAGGCGATCGCCCGCATGCAGCGCGCGCTCCACGAGACCGTGGTCGAGGGCATCAAGACCACGATCCCGTACCACCTCAAGCTGCTGGCCGACCCCGCGTTCGTGGCGGGCGGGTCCACGCTGGCCCGGCTCGACCAGAATCTCTAAGGGCGCCGCCGTGCGGCTGCCCTCGCCCCTCTACGCGATCCTCGACCGATCGGTCGCCGGCGGCCGCGATCTCCTCGGGCTGCTCGACGCGATCCTGCGGGGGGGCGGCCGGCTCATCCAGCTTCGCGAGAAATCCATGCCCCTCGCCGAGCTGCTCCCGCTGGCCGAGCTTCTGGCGGGCCGGTGTCGCGCGGTGGGCGCGCTCTTCATCGTGAACGACCGGGCGGACCTCGCCCTGGCCGTTGGGGCCGACGGGCTCCACGTGGGCCAGGACGATCTCCCCGCGCGGCGGGCCCGTGCCCTCCTCCGGCCCGGGATGATCCTGGGGGTCTCGACCCACGACCCGGAGCAGGCGCGGCGCGCGGTGGCCGACGGCGCCGACTACGTCGCGGTCGGCAGCATCTTCCCGACCACCACCAAGGCCGGCTTCCAGCTGGTCGGGCCCGAGCTGATTCGCCGAGTCCGACCAGAGGTCCCGGTCCCTCTCGTGGGCATCGGCGGCATCACCGCAGACAACGCGGGGGCGGTCCTCGGCGCCGGCGCGGACGCGGTGGCCGTGATCTCGGCCCTGTGCGCGGTGCCGGACCCCGAGGCGGCGACGCGGCGGTTCCTCGCGCGGCTCGCACCCGACACCCCCGCGCCCGGCCCGGACCGCTAGGCCCCGCCCGGTGCGCCGGCTGCTCCCGGTCCTGGTCGGCATCGTGAGCGTCGTGGCCTTCCTGCCCGCGCTCGACGGCCAGTTCCTGACCTGGGACGACGACGTCAACTTCCTCTGGAACGAGTCGTACCGTGGGCTGGGTTGGCCGCAGATCCGGTGGGCGTTCAGCAACGTCCGGATGGGCCACTACATCCCGGTCACCTGGCTCAGCCTCTCCGCCAACTACGTGGCCGGCGGCATGCACCCGCGCGGCTACCACCTCGTCAACCTGCTCCTCCACGGCGCGAACGCGGTCCTCTTCTTCCTGGTGGCCCGCCGTCTGCTCGCGGCCGCCCGCGACGCCGGCAGCCAGCACCGGCGCGCCGAGACCGCCCTGGCCTGGGGTGCCGCGGCCGCCGCGCTGGTGTTCGCCCTCCACCCTCTGCGGGTCGAGTCGGTCGCCTGGATCACCGAGCGGCGCGACGTGCTCAGCGGGCTCTTCTTCCTTGCCGCGGTCCTCGCCTATCTGCGCGGCGTGGAGACGGGCGACCGGATCGAGCCCCGCTGGCGGAACTGCTCGCTCGCGCTCTTCGCGGGCGGCCTCCTGTCGAAGGCTTCGGTGATGCCACTGCCCGCGGTGCTCGTCCTGCTCGACGTCTATCCCCTGCGCCGCGGGGCATTCGCCTGGCGGCGGCTCATCGTCGAGAAGGCCGGCTACTGGGCCCTGGCCCTGGCCGGTGCGCTGGGCGCGCTGGTCGCACTGCGAGCCTCCGGGCTGCGTATCACCCCGTATGCCGCCTACGGCCCGGAAGCCCGCCTGACGATGGTGGCCTACAGCTTCTGGTTCTACCCGGCGGCCTGGGCGTGGCCGGCCCGCCTGTCGCCCATGTACGAGCTGCCCGCACACGTCGACCCGCTGGCCGGCAGGTTCCTGCTCCCCGTCGTCGGGCTGTTGCTCGTGACTGGGGCGCTCGTGGGGCTGCGGAAGCGGTGGCCCGGCGGCCTGGCCGCTTGGCTGTACTCCGCCATCATGCTGCTGCCGATCAGTGGAGTCGTGCACGCCGGCTTCCAGCTGGCTCACGACCGGTACAGCTACCTGTCGGGGCTCGGTTTCGCGCTCGCCGCCGGAGGGGGGGTCGTGTGGATCCTGCGTGCCGGCGCGGCCCGGCGGGTGAGCCGGGCGGTCGCCGCCGGGGCCCTCGGGGTGGTGATCCTCGTGGTGGCGGGCCTCGGGATCAGCAGCTGGCAGCAGAGCCGCATCTGGCGGGATTCGGAGACCCTCTGGCGGTGGGGTCTGGAGGTGGACGCGCGCTGCGCGGTCTGCGCCAACAATCTGGCGGTGCTGTTCATCCACAGCGACAACGCGGCGCAGCTGCGCGAAGCGGAGGAGCTGGCCCGCCGCGCCCTCGCCATCAACCCGGCTTACGACAGCGCGTACACCACGCTCGGGGCCATCCTGGCGCGACGGCACCAGGATCGGGACGCCGAAGCCGCGTTCCGCCGGGCCATGGAGCTGGCCCCCGACCGTGTCTTGCCCGCGGTGAACCTGGGATCGCTGTACGCGCGCCGCGGCCGTTACGCCGAGGCGCTCCCGCTGCTGCGCGCCGCCTTCGTGAAGGCGCCCGAGCATCCCGGTCTCCGCACGGATCTGGGCCTCGCGCTGCGTAACGAGGGTATCGCGCAGGCCCGCGCCGACCGGCTCCGGGAGGCCGAGGAGCTCCTCGAGGAAGCGGCCCCTCTCATCCCGGATGACCCCGATCTCCACCGGAACCTCGGCCTCGCCCTGTGGGAGCAGGGCCGTAGCGACGCGGCCGCGGCCCATCTGGAGCGAGCGGCCTCGCTCCGGCCCGGAGACCCGGACGCCGAGCGCCTCCTGGCCCGCTTCCGGGCCGATCCGGCCCGCCCGCCGAAGCTACGATGATCCGGCGTGTGCTGATCCCGGTCGCGGTGGCACTCCTGACCGCGGCCGCCTTCCTCCCTGTGCTGGGAGGCTCGTTCCTCAACTGGGACGACAACGTGAACTTCCTCGGCAACCCGGCGTACCGCGGCCTCGGCCCGGAGCAGATCCGGTGGGCATTCACGAGCGTGCTGTTCGGCCACTACATCCCGCTCACCCGCCTCAGCTGGAGCCTCAACTACACCCTCGGCGGGATGGACCCGTGGGGTTACCACCTGGTCAACGTGCTGCTGCACGCGGCCAACGCGGTGATCTTCTACTTCGTGGCCCGGCGCCTCCTGGCCGCCGCGGCCGGGGCCGGCGATGAGCCCGGGCCCGGGGAGCCGGGTCTCCTCGCGGCGGCGGCCGTGGCCGCCCTCGTCTTCGGGCTTCATCCGCTGCGGGTCGAGCCCGTCGCGTGGATCACCGCGCGGGCCGACGTGCTGTGCGCCTCCTTCGCCCTGCTCACCGTCTGGTTCCACCTTCGGGCGGTGGAGGGCACGGGCCCCGCGCGTCACGGGCTGATGCTGGCCGGCGCCGCCACCCTCGTGGCCGCGCTCCTCTCCAAGGGGTCGGCGCTGCCGCTCGTGGGCGTGCTGTTCCTGCTCGACATCTACCCCCTCCGGCGTGTCCGCCGGCTAGGGTGGCCGGTCCTGGTGCGGGAGAAGCTCCCGCTGCTGCTCGTGACCCTCGCCGCAGGGGGTACCGTCGCCTACGCGGTCCGTCACGGCGCAGTCCTCACCCAGATCTCCGAGCACGGCGTCCTCGCGCGGCTCGCGGCGGCGGCCCACACGTTCCTGATGTCGCCGATCCGGATGATCTGGCCGGGATCGCTGTCACCGCTGTACGAGATGCCCGGCCGGATCGGCCTGCTCGAGCCGCGCTTCGGCCTGGCTCTGGTCGGCACCGCCCTGGTCACCGTCGGGCTGATCGCCGTCCGGAACCGATGGCCAGCCGGGCTGGCCGCGTGGGCGTACTCGGCGCTCATGCTGGCCCCGACGAGCGCGATCGTGCGCCAGGGCGTCGACCTCGCTCCCGACCGTTACACCTACCTCTCGGGCCTGGGCTTCGCGCTGCTCGCCGGTGGGGCCGTCGTGGCAGTGATCCGGCTCGTCCGGCGGGGGACCCTGAGCCGCACGCTGGGCCGGGTCGCCGCGCTGGCGAGCCTCGTCGCCCTCGCGGGCCTCGGGGTCGCCTCGTGGAGCTACAGCCAGGTCTGGCGGGATTCGGAGACCCTCTGGCGATGGGCGGTGGAGATGGATCCGGAGTGCAGCGTCTGCCACGGCAAGCTGGGAGAGAGCGCGCTCGGCGGGCCCGGAGGGGTGGGGCGGGCGGCGGAGGCGGAGGAACTCTTCCGGCGCGCGATCGCCCTGCGTGCGGACCTGCCGGATGCGTACTTCAACCTCGGGACGGCCCTCGCGGTCCAGGGCCGGTACGCGGAAGCGGCGGCGCCGATGCGAGCCTACATGGAGCGCGTCCCGCAGTCCGCCGCGGGGCCCGAGCGTCTCGGGCTCGTGTACCTGCTGGAAGGACGCCACGAGACGGCCGCCCCCCTCCTGCGCGAGGCGCTCCTGCGCCGACCGGATGCCTCCGACCTCCGGAGCTACCTCGCCCGGGCCCTGGAAGGGCAGGCCCGGACGCTGCAATCGGAGGGGCGGAGCGCGGAAGCCGAGACCCTCCTGGTCGAGGCGCGCGCGCTCACCTCCTCGATGCCGTTGCGGAGCCCGGGGAGCGGGCCGGCCTCACGCCCATGACCGGCGCCGGCCGCGGACGCCTTCTTCTGCCCGTCCTGATCTTCATCGCGACCGCAGCTCCGTTCCTCCCCGCGCTCGAGGGGGAGTTCCTGAACTGGGACGACTCGGTCAACCTCGCGGCCAATCCGCACTACCGGGGTCTCGGCTGGACGCAGATCCAGTGGATGTTCACCACCACCCTGATGGGCCACTACATCCCGCTGACGTGGCTGAGCTTCGGGCTCAACTATGCCCTGGGGGGTACGAGGCCGTGGGGTTACCACCTGGTGAACATCGGCCTGCACGCCGCGAACGCGACCCTCGTGTACCTGATCGGTCGCCGCCTCCTCGCCGCGGCCGGGAGCGGCGGATCGGCGCAGAGCCGGAGCGCCACGCCGGTGGTCCTGGCGAGCGCATCTGCGGCCCTCCTTTGGGGCGTCCATCCGCTGCGCGTCGAGTCGGTGGCGTGGATCACCGAGCGACGGGACGTGCTGTGCGGGCTGTTCTTCCTGCTCGCCGTCCTCGCCTACCTCAGAGGTCAGGATCCGAGCGGGACCCTGCGCCCGACCTGGCAGGGCGTCTCCCTGGTCGCCTTCTTCGCGTCGCTGCTGTCCAAGGCCGCCGCCATGCCCCTGCCGGCGGTCCTGGTCCTGCTGGATGTCTACCCGCTCCGGCGCCGGGCCCTCGGCTGGACACGGCTGCTCGTCGAGAAGCTGCCGTACGCGGTCCTGGCCGTCGCGACGGCGGCGGCCGCCCTCATCGCCCTGCCCCGGGGCACGCAGGTGACCTCCTACGAGACGTACGGGCCGGCCGCTCGCCTCGGCATGGTGGTGTACAGCTTTCTCTTCTATCCGCTCACGTTCGCGGTGCCGATACGCCTGTCCCCCATGTACGAGCTGCCGGCCCGCGTCGAGCTCGGACGATGGCCGTTCCTGGCCGCCCTCCTGGGTTTCATCGCGCTGACCGCGGTGTTGGTGCTGGCGCGCGCCCGGTGGCCCGCCGGTCTCGCCGCCTGGTGCTACTCGGCCTTGATGGTCCTCCCGATCAGCGGAGTCGTGCACGCGGGCAGCCAGCTCGTCAACGACCGCTACAGCTACCTCTCCGGCATCGGCTTCGCGATGCTCGGCGGCGGCGTGATCCTCTGGGGCCTGCGCATGCGCGGGGGACGGCGGATCTCGACGGTGACCGGCACGGTGCTCGCGGGAGGCGCCGCGCTCCTGCTGGGCGTGCTGGCCGTGGCCACCTGGAGCCAGGCGCACGTGTGGCGCGACTCGGAGACGCTCTGGAGATGGGCGGTCGAGGTGGATCCCGCGTGCTCGCTCTGCCACGCCAATCTCGGCTCGGCGATCATGGCGACCGAGCTGGGGCTGGCCCGCCTGGACGAGTCCGAGCGGCACTTGCGGCGGGCCATCGAGCTGCGACCGGACAATCCCACCCCGTACTACAACCTGGGCACGGTGCTGGCGGTGCGCCGGCGCTGGGAGGAGGCTGAGGCGGCGCTCGGGAAGTACCGGGAGCTCGTGCCGGCCTCGACGAGCGGCATGAGCCGACTCGGGCTGCTGTATCTGCTCCGGGGGCGCTACGACGAGGCCATCCCGCTCCTGGAGGGGGCGCGGGGGCTGCCGCCGACCGCGCCGCGGCCGGACGGATCCGCGCGCCCGCTCCCGCGGGCGATCAGCCTCGTCGAGGACGACCTCGGGGCGCTCACCTTGCTCGGCCGGGCGCTCGTCGAGGAGGGCAGGCCGCAGGAGGCGACCCTCGCGCTGGAGCGGGCGGTGGCCCTGGCGCCCTCCAACGTCCCCGCGCGCTTCTGGCTGATCCGGGCCTACCAGCGGGGAGGGCGCGACGACCTGGCGCAGGCCGAGCTCGTGGAGCTGCGCCGGCTCGATCCTCGGGCGGCGGAGGCGGCCGCCGTCCGTTGACGACACCCCAGAAACCGCTATAATGGCCGCGCTTGAACCCACCCCTTTGCTCCGGTCAAGGAGGAGGAACCTGATGAGATTCGCACGGCTTCGGCTGGTCATCACGTCGCTCGTCGCGCTGGCGCTGGTGTTCCCGCTGGCATCCATCGCCGATGCCCAGTCCAAGGGCACCATCAAGATCGCCACCCAGAGCCCGCTCAGCGGTGGCCAGGCCGCCCTGGGGGAGGGCATCAAGCTCGGCGCGCAGCTCGCCATCGAGAAGTTCAAGGGGCCCCTGGAGAAGGGCGGCTTCAAGGTGGAGCTCGTGCCCTTCGACGACCAGGCCAAGCCGGACGTCGGCGTGGCCAACGCCAAGAACATCATCGCGGACAAGGACATCATGGCGGTAGTCGGTCACCTGAATTCCGGCGTCGCCATCCCCTCCTCCGAGGTGTACAAGGAAGCGAACCTGGCGATGATCTCGCCGGCCAACACCAACCCCACCATCACCGACCGCGGATATCCGAACGTCTTCCGGATCTGCGGGCGTGACGACGTCCAGGGCGTGGTGGGCTCGGAGTTCGCGGCCGGGACGCTGAAGGCCAAGAGCGTCTACATCATCCACGACAAGACCACCTACGGCCAGGGCGTGGCCGAGTTCTTCAAGGCCGACGCGGAGAAGAAAGGCATCAAGGTGCTGGGCTTCGAGGGCACCGAGGAGAAGTCCAACTTCGATCCCATCATCACCCCGCTCAAGGCGAAGAACCCCAGCCTGGTCTACTTCGGCGGCATCTACGAGCAGGCGGCGCCGTTCTTCAAGCAGGCGCGTGAGAAGGGCGTCAAGGCCAAGTTCATGGGGCCGGACGGCCTGGACTCCTCCGACCTGACCAAGATCGCGGGCAAGACCGTCGTGGGCATGAACTACACCTCGGTGGCCGGCCCGGTGTCGGTGTACCCGCAGGCCAAGCAGTTCGCCGAGGAATACAAGAAGAAGTTCGGCAAGAACCCGGAGCCCTTCGCGGCGCAGGCCTACGACTCCGCGGTCATCGCCATCAAGGCCCTCGAGGCGGCCACCAAGGGCGGCAAGGCTCCCACCCGGGACGCGGTCACCGCGGCGATCCGCGACGTCCGCTACAACGGCATCACCGGATCGGTCGAGTTCGATTCCAAGGGCGACCCGAAGAAGGCGCTCTACTTCGTGCTGCAGGTCGCCAGCGAAGACCCCCAGAAGTGGGGCGACAACAAGGAAGTCAAGCGGCTCACCATCGCCGCGCCTGCGGCCAAGAAGTAGCCATCCACACGATCACCGGCCGGAGGGGCGGGCTTCCCGCCCCTCCGGCTCCTCCCGCGTAGGGACCGAGATCCGATGGACCTCGAGCTCCTGATCGGCATCTTCCCGCAGGTCCTGCTCGACGGAATCATCCTGGGATTCATGTACGCCCTGATCGCGCTCGGCTACACCATGGTCTACGGCGTGCTCGAGTTCATCAACTTCGCGCATTCCGAGATCTTCATCGTCGGCGCCTTCGTGGGGGTCGAGATCCTGCTCGCCCTGAAGGGCGCGGGCCTGCTGGAGGGCCTGCCCTGGGTGGTCGTGCTCCTGCTGATCCTGACCGCGGGCATGGTGGTGAGCGGCACGCTCGCGGTCGTGGTCGAGCGCGTGGCCTACCGGCCCCTCCGGAACGCCCCGCGGCTGATCCCGCTCATCTCGGCCATCGGGGTCTCGTTCTTCCTGCAGGACGCGATCCGTCTGTTCGAATCCGTCTGGAACAACGCCTTCAATCTCGTCTATCCGACCATGGACGTGCTCAACCACCGCTTCGAGATCACCGAGACCCTCGACGTGCCGCTGAAGTCCCTGGTGGTGATCGTGGCGGCCCTGCTCATGCTCTGGGCGCTGCACACGCTCGTCCGGCGCACCAAGATCGGCAAGGCGATCCGGGCGGTGGCCGAGGATCAGGCCGCGGCCAGCCTCATGGGGATCAACGTGAACCGGATCATCTCGCTCACGTTCCTGATCGGCGGGGCCATGGGCGGGGCGGCCGGGGTGCTGTTCGGCGTCCAGTACGGGCTCATCAATCCCTATACCGGATTCATCCCGGGGCTGAAGGCCTTCACCGCGGCGGTGCTGGGGGGCATCGGCAACATCCCCGGGGCGATGCTGGGTGGGCTCGTGCTGGGGCTTCTCGAGGCGTTCGCGGCCTCGTATCTGTCCCTGCTCACCGGCGGCGCCTTCGGCGCCGAATACAAGGACATCTTCGCCTTCTCGATCCTCATCCTCATCCTGATCTTCCGTCCCAAGGGGCTCCTGGGCGAGGTCGTCCGAGAGCGGGCCTGAGGTGATGTGGGTACTCGACCGTCCCCTTCCCGCGACTCTCCTGGTGGTGGCGCTCCTTGCCGTCACCGCCTACGGGGTGACCCACTTCCCCCGTTCGATCCTGGTGTTCATGCTCTTCCAGGGCTCGATCCTGCTGCTGTACTTCGCGCGCATGCCGGCCTGGCTGAAGGCCCTGCTCACCGCGGGCACCCTGGGCGTGCTGATGCCGGTGCTGGGCTCGATCAACGCGTACTACCTCGAGATCGCGGTGCAGGTGGGCATCTTCGTCGCGCTCGCCCTCGGTCTCAACATCGTCGTCGGGCTCGCCGGCCTGCTCGACCTGGGCTATGTGGCCTTCTTCGCGGTCGGCGCCTATTCCTGGGCGATCTTCGGCTCGCCCCACGCCAACAGCATCTTCGGCGGCAGCGCCTTCCCGCTGGCCGGATGGTGGTTCTTCGTGTTCCTCCTGGTAGGAATCGGGGTCGCGGCGGCCGCCGGCCTCCTGCTCGGGCTCCCGGTGCTGCGCCTGCACGGCGACTACCTGGCGATCGTGACCCTCGGGTTCGGCGAGGTCATCCGGGTCCTCGCCAACAACCTCGACAAGCCGATCAACATCACCAACGGACCCAAGGGCATCACCCCGATCTCGCGGCCGCCGATCTTCTTCGACCCTCTGCTCCGCGCGGTCGGGATCGAGGCGAACCCGAACGTGGTCTACCCGCTCTACCTCTACTTCATCGTGCTCGTGATCGTGGGGATCACGGTCCTGGTGAACCGCCGCCTCGAGGACTCACACGTGGGACGCGCCTGGGAGGCGATCCGGGAGGACCAGACCGCCGCCCAGGCCATGGGGGTGCCGCTGGTCCGCATGAAGCTCCTCGCCTTCGCCTGCGGCGCCTCCTTCGCGGGGGCGGTCGGAGTCCTCTTCTCGGCCAAGCAGGTCTTCATCAATCCCGAGTCCTTCACGTTCATGGAGTCCATCGGCGTGCTTGCCATGATCATCCTGGGGGGGATGGGCTCGATCCCGGGCGCGATCCTGGGAGCGACCGTGGTGACCGTGCTCAACCTCCAGGTCCTCAAGGGACTCTCGCTCTGGCTCAACGAGCTGCGCAACGCCGGCGTCGAGATCTTCGGCTACAGCCTGGCGAACCTGCCCACCCAACTCGAGCCGGCCAAGTACGAGCGGATGGTCTTCGGGCTCATCCTCGTCCTGATGATGATCTTCCGTCCCCAGGGCATCCTGCCGGCACGGCGACGGCACCGGGAGCTCGAGGAAGGCTCCTGACGTGGCCCTGCTCGAGGCGCGGGGGATCACCAAGCGGTTCGGCGGGCTGACCGCCCTCAACGCGGTGGACTTCGAGCTGGCCGAGGGGCACATCGCCTCCATCATCGGGCCCAACGGCGCCGGCAAGACCACCTTCTTCAACGTCTTCACCGGCATCTACATCCCGGAGGAGGGCTCGGTGACCTTCCGCGGCGTCCCGGTCCTCGGCCGGCGGCCCGATCAGATCACCGCGCTCGGCATCTGCCGCACGTTCCAGAACATCCGCCTGTTCGGCAACATGACCGCGGTCGAGAACGTCCTGGTGGGCATGCACAGCCGCGTGCCCCTTCGCCTCTGGGACGTGCTCAGCCGCAACCCGAAGTGGCGCACCCACGAGCGGGGCCTGTGGGAGCGGGGGGCCGAGCTGCTGGACGTCGCCGGGCTCCGGAGCAAGGCGAACGAGCTGGCGCGCAATCTCCCGTACGGGGAGCAGCGACGGCTCGAGCTGGCGCGGGCTCTGGCCTCCAACCCGGCCCTGCTGCTGCTCGACGAGCCGACCGCGGGGATGACCCAGGGCGAGGCTCGCAGCCTGATGGCCCTGCTCCGCCGGCTCGTGCAGGAGCGGAACCTCACGTTGCTCCTGATCGAGCACAACATGCGGGTGGTCATGGAGGTCTCGGACCACGTCACCGTCCTGGACTACGGCGAGAAGATCGCGGAGGGGCGACCCACCGACGTGCAGAGGAATCCCCGGGTGATCGAGGCGTATCTCGGGCGACGACAGTGGACGCCGGGTGCGGCAGCGGCGGGCGGCACGCATGCTTGAGGTACGCGATCTCCACGTCTTCTACGGGGAGATCCACGCCCTCAAGGGCATCTCGTTCACGGTGCGGCAGGGCGAGATCGTGACGCTCCTCGGCAACAACGGCGCGGGCAAGACGACCACCCTGCGCACGCTCTCCGGCCTCTTGGCCGCCCGGAGCGGCGACGTGCAGCTCGAAGGGGCCTCGCTCCTCGGTACCGCTCCCCACGACGTCGTGCTCAAGGGGATCACGCACGTGCCCGAGGGCCGCCGCATCTTCAATCGCCTCACCGTGGTGGAGAATCTCGAGATGGGCGCCTACACCCGCGGTGATGCGGCCATCGGCCAGGACATGGATCACGTGTTCACGGTGTTTCCCCGCCTCAAGGAGCGGCGCACCCAGGTCGCGGGCACCCTGTCCGGGGGCGAGCAGCAGATGCTGGCCATCGGCCGCGCGCTGATGGCGAAGCCACGCCTGCTCTTGCTGGATGAACCATCCATGGGGCTGGCACCGGTGCTGGTCGAGCAGATCTTCGAGACGGTGCTGACCATCAACCGTCAGGGCGTGACCATCCTGCTGGTCGAGCAGAACGCGGCCATGGCCCTGTCGATCGCCGAGCGCGGCTACGTGCTCGAGACCGGTCGGCTGGCGCTGGAGGGTCACGCCCGGGAGCTGGCCGACAACCCCGAGGTCCGCCGGGCCTACCTCGGCGAGGCCTGACAGGAGGCGCACGTGAAGACCCAGGGGCTCACCTACGAGGAGCACACGGTCGGCGCGGTGTACCACACCCTCGGCCGCACGGTCTCGGAGGCGGACGTGTGCGCCTTCGTGAACCTGTGCGGCTTCAGCGAGCCGCTGTTCATGGACATGGAGTACGTCGCCAAGGAATCGGTGTTCAAGGGACGGGCCGCGCCGGGCGCCATGACCTTCTCGCTCTCCGAGGGCCTCATCATGCAGACCGGCCTCATCCACGGAACCGGGATGTCGTACCTGGGCGGCGAGATCCGCATCGTCGCTCCGGTGCTGGTGGGCGACACGCTCCGGGTCAGCGTGACCATCACCGACAAGCGCGAGACCAAGAAGCCGGACCGCGGCATCGTCACCTACCGACACGCGGTGACGAACCAGCGGGGAGAGCTCGTCCTGGAGGCCGTCGTGAAGCGGATGATCAAGCGCAAGCCGGGCTGATGCGGATCCTCGGCCGCGAGGCCCTGGAGGCCCTGCTGCCGCCGGACGACGTGATCACGGCGGTGGAGCGCGCCTTCCGCGAGCGGGCCGCCGGTCGGGCCACCGCCCTGCCCCGGGCGGTGCTCTCGATCGGCCGCCACGGGGTCTTCATGGCGATGGTCTCGGCCCTGCCCCGCCTGGGCGCCCTCGGCACCAAGCTGCTGACGGTCGTGGAGGGCAACCAGCGTCGCGGGCTGCCCACGATCCAGGCCTGTTACGTTCTCGTCGATCCGGAGACCGGCACGCCGCTGGCCTTGCTCGAGGCCGGCTTTCTCACCGGCATCCGGACCGGAGCGACCTCCGCGGTGGCCGCCCGGCATCTCGCACGCCCCGACTCGGCCGTCGCGGCGTGCTTCGGGGCCGGGGTGCAGGCCCGGTTCCAGCTCCTCTGCCTCAGCCGCGTGCTGCCCCTGGCCGAGGTGCGGGTGGTCGGGCGCGACCCAGCCCGCGCCGCCGCCTTCGCCGGACAGATGAGCCGCGAGCTGGGGATCCCCGTCCGCGTCGAGCCGAGCCGCAAGGCGGCGGTGGCCGGCGCCGACCTGATCACCTGTGCCACCACCTCGGGGCGGCCGGTCTTCTCCGGCCGGGACCTGGCCCCCGGCGCTCACGTGGACGCGGTCGGATCCTTCCGGCCCGTGACCCGCGAGGTCGACACGTTGACCATCCGGAAATCCCGGGTGGTGGTGGATACTTATGAAGGAGCCTGGGAGGAGGCTGGAGACCTGCTGATCCCGATCAAGGCCGGCGCCATCACCCGGCGCCACGTCCGGGCGGAGCTGGGCGAGGTCGTGGCCGGGACCCGGCCGGGCCGGACGTCTCCCGATGAGATCACCCTGTTCAAGTCGGTGGGGTTCGCGCCGGAAGACGCGGTGACCGCCCGGCTGGCCTACGACCGGGCGACGGCGGCCGGGCTCGGCACCGAGGTGACGCTATGAGCGGACGGACCCGCATCGTGCAGATCAGCGTGTCGCCCGGCGGCGTGCCGAAGCACGCGGTACCCTCGGCCCGGGTGACCACGCAGGGAGTCGAAGGCGATGCCCAGCGTGACCGTCATCATCACGGTGGCCCGGACCGCGCGCTCTGCCTGTACTCTCGCGAGCGCATCCTGGCGCTCCAGGCCGAGGGACACCCGATCTCACCGGGTAGCATCGGGGAGAACCTCACCATCGAGGGCCTCGACTGGAGCCGGATGACGCCGGGCATCTGTCTGCGCCTCGGCGCGGACGTCCTGGCCCAGGTCACGACGTACACGGCGCCGTGTCTCAACATCACCGCGTCGTTTCGCGACCGAGACTGTTCCCGAGTGTCCCAGAAGCGCCACCCCGGGGACAGCCGCGTCTACGCCCGGGTGCTTCGCGAGGGCTCCCTCAGGAGCGGAGACGCGGTGCAGCTCCTCACCGAGGACGAGGCCCTGGCCCTGATCGGGCCCCGATGAGGACGGCCGACGCCGTCATCGTCGGCGGCGGAGTCACCGGGGTCTCCATCGCCTTCCATCTGGCCGGCCTCGGCGTGCGGCGGATCATGGTGCTCGAGCGGAAGTTCCTCGCGGCCGGCGGCACCGGACGATCGGTGGGCATCATTCGCCAGCTCTACCCGACCCGGGAGACCAGCGAGATGGTGCTCCGGTCCCTGGCCGTCTTCCGGCGCTTCGGCGAGGCGGTCGGCGGCCAGGCCGGCTTCGTCGAGAGCGGCGTGCTGATCGGCGTCTCCCCCGCGATGCGCCCGACCTTGGAGCGAACGCTGGCCGTCCAGAAGGGCATCGGTATCCGGGCCGAGATCGTGGAGCCGGGCGACCTGGGCCGGATCGAGCCTCGGATCGCCCCGGCGGGGCTCGGCGCGGTCCTGTGGGAGCCGGGCTCGGGCTACGGCGACCCGAGCGCGGTGACCGCGGGCTTTGCGGGCGCGGCGCGCCGCCTCGGGGCGGTCATCGAGCAGGGCTTCGAGGTGACCGCGATCCGCCACACCCGCGACCGCATCATCGGGGTGAACACCGCGAGCGGGGATCGGATCGACGCGCCGGTCGTGATCAACGCAGCGGGCCTCTGGGCGCCGCAGGTGGCCCGGCTGGCGGGGGTGGATCTGCCGATCGTGGTCGGGCGCCATCCGGTGTTCACGGTGGCGCGGGACGCGAGATTCGGGGCCGCCCACACCGTCTACCTGGACCTGGCCGGGGGCAGCTACGTCCGGCCCGAGACCGGCAGCCTCACCCTCACCGGCTCCCTCACCGACGACGAGACGCAGCATCCCATGGACCCGGATCTGCTCGGCAGCGAGGCCGGCTTCGACGAGGCGGCCGAGGTGCTGGCCCGCACCGCCCGGGCCATCCCCGCGCTGGCGGACGCGAAGTTCTGCGGTGGCTACGCGGGGGCCTTCGACATCACGCCGGACTGGATGCCGATCCTCGACGAGTCCCCGGTGCGCGGGTTCTGGATCGCGGCCGGCATGTCCGGGCACGGCTTCAAGCTCGCGCCGGCGGTAGGGGAGATGATCGCCGCGCTCGTCACGGGCGGGCGCCCGCCGGTGAGCCCGACGCCGTTCCGGCTCGATCGCTTCCGGGGGGTCGCGACGGCCGGCACCTTCGTCTCCTCGTACCTGGGGGCGGGCGGATGACGCCGGCCTCCGAGCGCTCTCCGTCGTGAGCGACCGGGTCCGGGTCCTGACGCTCCTGCTCTCCGCGATGGTGTGCGTCGCGATCGTCCTGACCGGCGGCCTCGCGTATCGCAACTACGCGATCCTCTATGGTATCCACGGGTGGAGCCCGCCCGAGATCGCCTTCCTTCTCCACTACCTGCTCTTCGGAACCGGAGCGGCAATCCTCCTCGCCCTCGGGTTCGATCTCGCCCTCGGCCGGCGCCTGATCGCGGGGTTCGACGCTCTGGCCGGCCTCTCCTCGCGATCGGCCTGGACCATCACCGCGGTCGGCTCACTCGCGGTCTTCGCGCTCGTCACCGTCGCGCGATACGGGCTGCTCGGCGACACCGCCATCACCGACGACGAGAATGTCTACACGTTCATGGCGCGGACCTTCGCGAGCGGACGCCTCTACCTCCCCTCGATGCCGGAGCCGGTCCGCCCGTTCTTCGACAACCACTTCCTGATCAACGACGGCAAGTGGTACGGCATCTACTTCCCGGGGCATCCGGCCGCCCTCGCCCTGGGGGAGCGCGTCCATCTCATGCACTGGGTGCCGGCGGTGTCCGCGACCCTGACCGCCGCGCTAGCCTTCGCGGTCGGGCGACGGGTGTTCGGGCAGCGCGCGGCCCTCCTCGCCCTGCCGCTGCTGGTGCTGTCTCCGTTCTTCGTCCTGTCCTCCGCGACCCTGCTCGCCCACTCGACCGCCGCGGCGCTGCTGATGACCTTCGTGTACGCGGCCCTCCGGGTCCTGGAACGCCCCGACCGCGCGGGGTGGTGGCTCATCGCGGGGCTGGCCCTGAGCTGGGCGGGGCTCACCCGGCCGGTGTCGGCGGCGGCATTCGCGGTGCCCTGGCTGGTGCTGCTGGCCACCACCCTCCGCCCGCGCGCCGGCGGCCGTGTCTGGGTAGGCGCCCTGATCTTCTGCCTGGTCGGGGCCGGTGCAGGCGGGTTGCTCGCGGCGTACCACACGGCGCTGTCCGGCGACCCGTTCACGACCGGCTACCACACCTTCAGCCGCATCAACCGCTTCTCCTTCGCCATCGGATCGCTGGTTGCCCCCGCACCCTTCCCGACCCTGTTCGAGCTGGGCTACACCCTCGCCCGCCTCAACTTCTGGCTCTTCGGCTGGCCGGTTTCCCTCGCCTTCCTACCCTTCTTCCGGCGCTCCCGCGAGGGCCTTGCCCTGCTCCTCGCGCCGGCCAGCGTCGTCCTGGTCTACGCGCTTACCACGGTGCCCAGCATCAACGTGGTTGGCCCGGTGCATTACGCGGAGCTCGTCGCGCCCTTGGTGCTCGCCTCCGCGAGCGGCATCGAGGAGCTCGCGCAATGGGTCCGCTCCCGGGTCCACGCGAGCGCGGGGCAGGTGCTCGCCCTCCCGATCGCCGCCACGATCTGCGCCCTGATCCTGTACGCGCCGATCT
>DATIFV010000173.1:0-3327 GCA_035455085.1 Candidatus Methylomirabilota bacterium
CGCCGGCCTCGTGCTCCCCGCCGACCGCGTCGACGCGGTGGCCCAGATGGTCGAGTCGCTCGACACCTGCCCCGATCTCCGGAGCCTGACCGCGATCCTCGATCCCGGACGCTGAGCGGGCCGGGCCCGTCAGTCGATCGCGGCCGGCCGGGGCAGCCATCGCCCGGCCCCGAGTAGGAGCGCCGTCGAGGCCACGAGCAACACCGCATGCACCCCGCGCCCGTGCAGCGGGCCCACCAGGGCCGCCAGCACCACCGACACCGTGTTGTTGCCCACGTGGCAGAGGACCGCGGGGCCCACGCTGCCGGTGCGCTCCACGACCAGTCCGAGGTAGACGCCCAGGCCCGCGGCCAGCAGGCCGTGCACCCACTCGCCGTGGATCACCCCGAACGCGAGCGCGCTCACCAGGATGGCCGGTCCCGCGCTCCACATCTGCCGCAGCCGGGTCAGCATGAAGCCGCGGAAGAACAGCTCCTCGCCGGCGGGCGCGAGCCCCCCGATCACGAGGACCGCCAGGCCCAGCTCGGCAGGCCGGGCCGCGGCCAGCGTCCTCGCGATCCAGTCGAGGTTGGCTCCGGGCCCCACTCCGAGCAGGTACGTGAGCGATTCGAGCGCCTGGCCGAGGGCGAGGGTGCCGACGACGAGCGCCCCCAGCGTGGCGCGAGTGGCTCGGCCCCGTCCGATCCGGAGCCGCGCCCGCCGCGGGCGCCCGGCCGCGAGCCAGGCGATGGCCGCCAGCCCCAGCGAGGAAGCGGAGACCCCCGCGAGGAGCGGCGCGAGCCCGGCAGCCTCGAGATCGAGCGGACCGGACCCCCGAGCCGCGAGCGCGCTCACCGCGAGGAGCTGCAGCCCGAACACCGCCGCGACCGCGGCGACGTAGACGCCAAGGGTGGTGACGATCACCCGCATGAGCCGCTCCTCCCCACCCCTTCCCCGAGGAAGAGGGAGGTGCTCAGCCTAGTGGTGGCAGGTCACGCACTCGAGCGGGGCGTTGCGCCGCTCGCTCTCGCTGCCCGCGGGCGCGTGCACCGACGGGATCGGCGCATCGGCCGCGGTCTGGACGGCCTGGACCCCCTTTGCGTTGACGGTACGATGGCACTCCACGCACCAGCCCATCGTCAGCTTGGGCGGCGGGGCCGGCATCAGGGCGAGGTTTCTCAGATCGTTGATGATGCTCTGCCCGGTCTGCGCGTGCACCCGCTCCATCGCCTCGATGCGCCCGTGACAGGTCTGGCACTGCACGCCCGCCTGCACGTGCGGCTTGTGCGTGAACTGGGCGTGCTCGGGCACCTTGAAGAGGCGGACCCACGGGATGGGTTCCTTGCGCTCCCAGTAGCCCTGTAGCTTCCGGACCTCCGGATTGCCCTCGGCGGCCACGATCTTGTGACAGCCCATGCAGCGCTCCACCGACGGCAAACCCGCCGCGTTGCTGCGGCGGGCACCCGCGTGGCAATACTGGCAGGCGATCTGGTAGGAGCCCGCATGGATCACGTGGCTGAAGAAGATCGGCTGCACCGGCCCCTGGGGCGTGGCCGCGATCGGCAGCACCTTCGTCGGGTCGAAGGCCGGCTCGGCCAGGGTCCGGACGTAAGCGATGACCTCGTTGATCTGCAGGTCGGACAGGAACGGCTTGAAGTTCGGCATCAGCGGAGACAGGCCGACCTCCTGGCCTCCGTGCGCGACGAGCCGGGCCAGGAAATGATCCGGCAGGGGATTCAGGATGCGTCCATCGGTGAGGTTCTGGGGCTTGATGGGCAGGTTCTGCCCCGCGATACCGTCGCCCTTGCCCTCGGGGCCGTGGCAGTTGGCGCAGTAGACCCCGAAGGTCTGCTTGCCACGCTCGATCAGCCGGGGGTCGACCCCGTTGGTGCCGTGCCCGGGCGGCGCCGCCGGCGAGGCGCCGGGCGCGGTGGCCGATCTGGCCGCGGAGAAGGGGAAGCCGATCAGGATTCCGACGAGCGCGGCCGCGATGGCCGCACTACCGACGACGGCGGAGCGTGGGATGCGCATGAGTTTCGGGCTGTCTCCCTGGGAAAACCCCACCGAATATACTCAAAACACCGCCGGAATCCTAGCCGGAAAATTCGGCGCCTCACCGGCTCCGGTACAGGGCCTTGAGCCACGGCGGGGCCACGAAGGTGGTGAGCATCACCGCGACCACGAGGGCGGAATAGAGATCGGCCGCGATGACCCCGACGGCCAGGCCGGCCCCCGCGAAGATCAGGCCGACCTCACCGCGGGGCACCATGCCGACCCCGACCGGCCAGCGCCGCACCCCCGGGGCGTAGACCGCGAGCCCGGCGGCGAGCTTCGACGCCACCGCGAGGCCGGTCAGCAGCATGGCCAGGCCGAACCCGCCGCCGGGGGTGAACGGATCGAGCATCGCGGGCTCCACCTTCATGCCGACGGTGACGAAGAAGACCGGGACGAAGAGGTCCGCGACCGGCTTGATGCGCTCCTCGATGTGAGCACGCCGATCGGTCTTGGCCAGGATCAGCCCTGCCGCGAACGCGCCGATGATGGTGGCCAGGCCGATGAGGTCCGCCACCGCGGCCAGCGACATCGCGAACACTACCGAGTAGACGACCAGCGTACCGCGCGCCCGCAGCCGTCCGATCCAGCCGACCAAGGTGGGGGCCAGCCGCAGCCCGAGCAGCAGGGCCACCACCAGGAAGACGACCGCCTTGCCGCTCAGGAGGGCCACCGCTCCGGGCGACACTCCCCCGGTCTGGGCGGCCCCGGTGACGACCGCCAGGATGATCAGGCCCAGGATGTCGTCCACCACCGCGGCGCCGAGCACGACATTGGCCGCCGGGTCCTGGAGGCGCCCCAGGTCGGCGAGCACGCGCGCGGTGATGCCGACGCTGGTCGCGGTGAGAGTGGCGCCGACGAAGACGGCCACGATGGCGGAATACCCGAGCCACTGCATCGCCCCGTAGCCGGCCGCGAACGGCAGGACCACGCCGACCACCGCGACCAGCGTGGCCTGCAGGCCCGCCCGGAGCAGCTCGTCGAGATCGGACTCGAGCCCCACCTCGAACAGCAGGATCAGGACCCCGAGCTCGGCCAGGGCGTGGAGCACCTCCGATTCGTGGATGAGGCCGAGCACGCCGGGGCCGATGAGCACGCCGGCCAGCAGCTCGCCGAGCACCGCGGTCTGGCCGATCCGCTCCATGCCCTCGCCCGCCACCTTCGCCGCGAGCCAGACGAGGGTCAGGCTCAGCAACAGCTCACGGAGCTCCACGATCGCTCAGGACTGGGCCGCGCTCTGACCGGCCGACATCAGAGCGGCGCATTTCTGCTTCAGCTCGGCGAGCGACCCCGACT
>DATIFV010000174.1:0-4365 GCA_035455085.1 Candidatus Methylomirabilota bacterium
CGCCGCCGTGTCGCCCGGCGCGATCAAGACCGCCCTGGCGGCCTGGGACGGCGCCGTCGCCGCGGTGGTGCTCCGCGCGATCACCGCCCAGGACACCGACGAGGCCCACCTGACCCCTTCGAGGGTGGCGCGGGCGAGGCGGGCGCCCTCGACCAGGGCGGCCAGCTTGAGCCGGGTGGCCCAGCGCGGGGTCTCCCAAAAGCCGCAGTCGGGGTTCAGCCACAGCTTGTCGGGGGCGACGTAGCGCAGCAGGGCGCGGATCCGCTCGGCCACCTCCTCGGCGGTCTCGGGCTTGAACGCTTTCACGTCGATGACCCCCGCGCCCAGCTCCTTGTCGGTCGGGAACTCCTTCCAGAGCGGCAGGTCGTCCATGCCCCGGTTGGCGTACTCGAGGACGATCTGGGAGGCGGTCAGCTCGTGGAGAGCCGGGTACACGTTGCGGTAGCTGCGCACCGGCTGG
The DNA here is from genome assembly GCA_035455085.1 of Candidatus Methylomirabilota bacterium. Taxonomy (GTDB): domain Bacteria; phylum Methylomirabilota; class Methylomirabilia; order Rokubacteriales; family CSP1-6; genus CAMLFJ01. Next base: position 461 of record DATIFV010000174.1, read on the forward strand.
AACGGGCGGCCGTAGAGATTGCCGAAGCAGATGTGCACCGCGATCTTCGCCGCCACGCCCTGCACCGCGCGGTTGACGCCCTTGACGAAGTCCGGCGAGGCGCCCGCGAACATGCCACTGTGGGGCTCGTCGATCTGGATGAAGTCGGCGCCCGCCGCGACCAGGGCCCGGCACTCCTCGTTGACGATCGCGACGAGGTCGGCCAGAAGCGTGTCCCGGTCGCGGTAGCCGCCGCCGAGCCTGAGCGGGAACATGAGCGTGTACGGCCCCGGCACGGTGGCCTTCAGCGGCCTGGCGGTCAGCGAGCGCGCCAGCTTGAACTCGTCGACGATGCCGAGCCCCGCGGGAGCGGCGAGCCGCGCGACGACCTGGAACGGAGTGTTGGTGTCCCAGTGCGGCTGGCCCAGCTTGCGGGGCTCCTCCATGGTCCGGATGCCCTGCAGGCGCTCGTAGAAGCCGATGATGAATCGCACCCGGCCCATCTCCCCGGTGGTCAGCACGTCGAGCCCGGCCCGCTCCTGATCGAGCAGAGCGACCTGGGTGGCGTCCTCCAGGAGCTCCCGCACGTCGGTGGCGCCGAGCCGGCCCGCCTGCATCGCCTCGCGGGCGAGCCAGACCCAGCCGGGCAGGCCGTGGCTGCCGATCACCGTGGTGGGAAGGAGCGTCGCAGGGCCGGTCATCGGGCCGGTCCCTTCGGTCGCCGCCGGATCTCGGTCATCGCGGCCCGGTGCTCGGCGGAGTCGAGGCAGAGGCGGAAGCCCGCCTCCATCTCGCGGCGGAAGGCGTCGAAGGGCAGATCGAAGGCGCGCGCCAGCAGTCGCTTGCTGACCCCCACGCTGGTGGCGGGCAGCGCGAGGAAACGCTCGAGGCACGCCTGCAGCGCGGCCGGCAGCTCGCTCGTGGGGACGACCCGGTCGACCAGGCCGAAGACCTCGGCCCGGGCCGCCGGGATCGGCTCGCCGGTCAGGATCAGCTCGCGGGCCCGCGCGGCGCCGATGAGCCGGGGCAGCCGGTAGAGCGCCATCGATGGGATGAGGCACTCCTTCACCGCGGGCAGGCCGATCAGGGCCTCCGCCGCGGCCAGCCGGTGGTCGCAGACCAGCGCGAGCTGCAGGCCCCCGCCCAGGCAGTGCCCGTTGATCGCGGCGATCCAGGGCAGGGGCATGCGCTCGATCGCGGTCATCGCGTCTTCCCAGGCCACGAAGTGGGGCAGCGTCATCGCACCGGCCGCGAGGGCGTTGAGGTCCACCCCGGTGGAGAAGGCGCGGCCGGCCCCGGTGACGACCGCGACACGCAGGTCCCGGTTCGCCTCGACCCGCGCGACGACGTCGGTAAGCTCCGACACCCACCCGGGATCGCCCGCGTTCAGGACCTCGGGGCGGTTCAGGGTGACACGGGCGACCGGGCCGTCGACGTCGAGGCGGACGGAAGGCATCACGGTCGGTCATCCTCCCGGACCGGGCGCCGGTTGTCAATCTGGCGACCCGCCTCGGCCGCGTGCTACGCTTTCCGCGTCAAAGGGGGTCCCGAGCCATGCTGAGCCACGAGGACAACGAGCTGCTGACGCGGACCGGTCCTGGCACCGCCATGGGGGCGCTGATCCGGCGCTACTGGATCCCGGTGGTGGAGTCGAAGGAGCTCGAGCCCGGTGGGCGCGTGAAGCGGGTGATGCTGCTCGGCGAGCGGCTCATCGTCTTTCGCGGCCGGAGCGGGCGCGCGGGCCTGATCGGGGAGTTCTGCCCGCACCGCTCGGCCTCCCTCTACTTCGGGCGGGTGGACGAGGCCGGGATGAGCTGCGCGTATCACGGCTGGAGGTTCGGGCTCGACGGCCAGTGCCTGGCCATGCCCAGCGAGCCCCCGGAGTCGAGCTTCGCGGCGAAGGTCAAGCAGACCGCCTATCCGTGCCTCGACAAGGGCGGGGTGGTGTGGGCCTACATGGGGCCGGGCGAGCCGCCCCCGCTGCCCGAGCTCGAGTTCACGCTGCTGCCCGAGGGCCACACTTTCGTCTCGCGCCGCGTGCAGGACTGCAACTGGTTCCAGGCCCTGGAGGGCGGGATCGACTCGAGCCACATCTCGTTCCTGCACGCGCCCATCGATCATCGCGACCGCGAGATCACCCAGGACATGGACCGGGTGAGCTTCGGGGTGGGGGCGGCGGTCTCGACGGGCGACCGGGCCCCGCGCTTCGAGGTGGCCGACACCGACTACGGGGTGCTGATCGGCGCCCGCCGGGCCAATCCGGACGGTCAGTGGTACTGGCGGATCACCCAGTTCCTGATGCCGTTCTACACCATGCCGCCCACCGACCTGGACGAGCGCGTGGTCCAGTCGCACATCTGGGTGCCGATGGACGACACCCACGTGGTCAACTGGATGGTGACGTGGCACCCGGATCGCCGGCTCACCGGGGAGGAGATCCGGCTCCACGTCGAGGGCAAGGGGGCGCACGTCTGCGACTACGCGCCCGCCACCTCCGAACCCTACGGCGACGTGCGTACCGCCGCCAACCGCGACAACGACTACTTCATGGACTGGGAGGTGCACCGCACCCGCATGTACTGCGGGATCCCGGGCTTCGGCGTGCAGGACCAGGCCGTCCAGGAGAGCCAGGGGCCGATCGTGGACCGGAGCCAGGAGCGCCTCGGCACGAGCGACACCGCGATCATCCAGGTGCGCCGGCGGCTGATGGCGGCGGCCCGCGCGCTGCGCGACGACGCCACCCCGCCGCCCGGCGGTAACGCGCGGTCGTTCCTGGTGCGGTCCGCGTCGGTCGTCCTGGCGCCTGGCGCGAGCTGGATCCAGGGCGCCATGCCGCGGGTCGTGGTGAGGGCGGGCGACCAGCTCACGCTCGCCTGATGCCGGGCCGTATGGCCGGGCGGGTGGCGCTGATCACCGGCGGCGGGGGAGGCATCGGCGAGGCGACGGGCCGGCTCTTCGCGGAGGAGGCCGCCGCGGTCGCGCTCCTCGACCGGGAGGCGGAGGCCGTCGAGGCGGCGGCGGCCGGGATCCGGGCGGCGGTGCCGGCCGCGCAGGTACTGGCGCTCGCCGGGGACGTCACCCGGGAGGACGATGCGGCGAGAGCTATCGAGGCGACAGCGGCCCGCCTCGGAGCGCTCCACACCCTGGTGAACGTGGCGGGCGTGCGCGTCTACGCGTCGCTGGCCGAAGCGACGGCCGCCGACTGGGAGCACATCCTCGGAGTCAACGTGCTCGGCACCGCGCATTGCTGCAAGGCGGCGCTGCCCCGGCTGCGCGCGAGCGGGCGCGGCACCATCGTCAACGTGTCGTCGGTCTACGGTCTGATGGGGCGGCCGGGCATGGGCCAGTACGACACGACCAAGGCCGCGGTGCTGGGCCTGACGCGGGCCCTCGCGGTCGAGGAGGCCCCCCACCGCATCCGGGTCAATGCGGTGTGCCCCGGAGGTACCATCACGCCGTATCACGTGCGTCGCGCGGCGGCCCGCGGGGTGTCCGAGGCCGAGCTGCGGACCCAGCGGAGCGGCGACAACCTCCTCGGCCGCTGGGCGGAGCCGCGCGAGGTGGCCTTTCCGATCCTCTTCCTGGCCTCGGACGAGTCCTCGTTCGTGACCGGCGCCACCCTGATGGTGGACGCGGGCCGCTCCATCTTGTGACGGCGCCCGGCGCGGCGCCCCGCCTGCTCTCGGTGGACGCCCTCCGCGGCCTCGCGGTGGCCGGGATGGTGCTGGTCAACAATCCGGGCACGTGGAGCGCAGTCTACCCGCCGCTCCGGCACGCGGAGTGGCACGGCTGGACGCCCACCGACATGATCTTCCCCTTCTTCCTGTTCGTGGTGGGTGTCTCCATCCCGCTGGCCCTGGGCCCGCGGCTCGAGAGGGGAACGCCCGGGCTGGCGTGGCGCGTGCTCCGGCGCGCGGCGGGGATCT
>DATIFV010000175.1:0-6401 GCA_035455085.1 Candidatus Methylomirabilota bacterium
CGCACTGCGCCAATTGCTGGACGCGGTGGTGCCCGAGAAGTAGCTTGACCCGCCGGCGGCGCCGGGGGTACACAGTAGGGGCCCTGCGCTGTTCGTGATGCCGGGGGGAAGTTTCAACCTCGTTTAAAGATTGGGAGCCGCTCACGAGGGTGGTGCGCATGCCCCTCCTAGAGGGGAAGCCTGAAGCCCTCCATTTTGGCGCCCACCTGGTACATACCAGGTTCGAAACACCGTCGGCACACGGCAGAGGTGGGGCATCTTCGCTACGGTAGCCCTCCGTCGCTTCGTTGACATTCCCGCCCGGCAGAGCCTATAATTCGTCAACTTTCGCGGCTACTTGCCGATCGTTACCTCGAGTGCACACGATCCGGACCGGGTCACGACCCGGGATGGAGTGATCGATGAACGCCATGACCTGGCTGGTCGTGCTGGTGCCGGCCGTCGTCCTGCTGTCCGCCATCATCGGATATTTCGGCGCCCGCGCGGTGGCCGCTCGCGCCATCACGGAGGCGCAGGGCCGCGGCAACCGGATCGTCGAGGACGCCAGGCGCCTGGCTGAGCAGGCGCGCGCCGACGCCGACGCCAAGCTGCGCGAGGCCGACACCCGGGCCCGCGAGGCGGAGACCAAGGTCCGCGCCGCCGAGCTCGAGGCCAAGGAGATGGCGCTCCGGGCGCGCGCGGAGCTCGAGCAGGAGTCGCGGACCCGCCAGCGGGAGCTGCAGGACCTGGAGCGGCGCGTCGCGCAGCAGGAGGAGCAGCTCGGCCGGCGCCTGGATCAGCTCGACCGCCGCGACGCGGACTTTCACGCGCGCGAGCGGGCGCTCGGCGAGCGGGAGCGCGGGCTCGGGGAGAAGGAGGCGCGCCTGGGCTCGGCCCTCGAGGAGCAGCGCCGCAAGCTCGAGGCGGTCGCGGGCCTCACCACCGAGGAGGCCAAGCGGCAGCTCATGGCGCAGGTCGAGGTGGAGGCCCGACGCGAGGCCCAGCTCCTGGCCATGCGCCTGGAGGAGGAGGCCAAGGAGACCGCGCACACGAAGGCCAAGGAGGTGCTGGCCACCACCATCCAGCGGCTGGCGCCCGACTACACGGTGGAGACCGCGGTGTCCATCGTGGATCTGCCTTCGGACGACATGAAGGGCCGCATCATCGGCCGCGAGGGGCGCAACATCCGGGCGCTGGAGAGCTTCACCGGCGTGGATCTGATCGTGGACGACACGCCGGAGGCGGTGCTGATCTCGGCCTACGATCCCTACCGCCGGGAGGTCGCCCGCCGGGCCCTGCAGCGGCTGATCGCCGACGGCCGCATCCACCCCGCCCGCATCGAGGAGGTGGTGGAGAAGGTGAAGAAGGAGATGGAGCAGCACCTGCGCGAGGAGGGGGACCGGGCCTGCTTCGAGGTCGGCGTGCACGGCCTGCACCCGGAGCTGATCAAGCTGGTGGGCCGGATGAAGTACCGGACCTCCTACGGGCAGAACTGCCTGCAGCACTCCAAGGAGGTGGCCTGGCTCGCCGGGATGATGGCGGCCGAGATCGGCGCCGACGTCCCGCTCGCCAAGCGCATGGGCCTGCTGCACGACATCGGCAAGGCCCTCACCCACGAGCAGGAGGGGAGCCACCCCGAGCTGTCCCTGCAGGTGCTCACCAAGTACAACGAGTCGCCCCAGGTGATCAACGCGGCCCTGTGCGGGCACGAGAACGTGGAGCCCGAGACCATCGAGGCGGTGCTCACCGAGGCCGCCGACGGCATCTCCGCCGCGCGGCCGGGCGCCCGGCGCGATGTCCTCGAGAGCTACATCAAGCGTTTGGCAAAGCTGGAGGAGATCGCCATGTCCTACAAGGGCGTGGAGCTCTGCTACGCGATCCAGGCTGGCCGGGAGCTGCGGGTGATGACCAAGGCCGAGCAGATCTCGGACCTCGACGCCCACCAGCTCGCCAAGGACATCTCCAAGCGGATCGAGGCCGAGATGCAGTACCCCGGCCACATCAAGGTGGTGGTGATCCGCGAGACTCGCGCGGTCGAGGTGGCCAAGTGATCAAGGGCGCGAGCAAGCCGCTCACCGTCATCTGCGTGGGCGACGTCTTCGGCGAGCCGGGCCGCCGGGCGGTGCAGCAGCTGCTGCCCCGGCTCAAGAAGCAGCACGAGGCCGACCTGGCGGTGGTGAACGTGGAGAACTCGGCCGCGGGCTTCGGGGTCACCCCGCTGATCGCGCGCACTTTCCTCGAGCAGGGCGTGGACGTGATGACCTCCGGCAACCACATCTGGGACAAGAAGGAGATCATCGAGTACATCGTCAAGGAGAACCTCCTGCTGCGCCCCGCCAACTTCCCGCCGGGCACGCCCGGCGCGGGGTCGATCGTGGTCAAGGCCGGTCCCCACAAGGTGGCGGTGCTCAACCTGATGGGCCGCGTGTTCCTGCCGATGCTCGACTGCCCCTTCCGCAAGGCGGACGAGGAGCTCGCGCGCCTGCGGGCCGAGACGCCCATCATCGTGGTCGACATGCACGCGGAGGCCACCTCGGAGTCGCAGGCGATGGGCTGGCATCTCGACGGCCGCGTGAGCGCAGTGGTGGGCACCCACCGGCACGTGCAGACCGCGGACGAGCGGCTGCTGCCCAAGGGCACCGCCTACATCACCGATCTCGGGCTCACCGGGCCGGTCGATTCGGTGATCGGGGTGGAGCCGGAGCTGGCCCTGGGCCGCTTCCTCTCCCAGATGCCGAACCGCTTCGAGCCCGCCAAGGGGCCGGCCATGCTCCAGGGCGCGGTGATCCGGATCGATCCCGAGACCGGTCGCGGGCTGTCCATCGAGCGTCTGCGCGTCCCTTCCGCCGGCTGACGACGCCGTTGCTGATCCTGAGCGGCAAGGAGGTCGCGGCGAAGGTCCTGGCCGGGGTGAAGGCCGACGTGGCCGCGCTCCGGGAGAAGACGGGCGCGCAGCCCACCCTCGCGGTGATCCTGGTCGGCGAGGACCCCGCCTCGCAGATCTACGTCCGCAACAAGAAGCGCGCCGCCGACGAGGTCGGCATCGCCACCCGGGACTTCCTGTTCCCGCAGGGCTGCTCGCAGGCCGAGCTGCTCGCGACCATCGCGGGCATCAACCGTGACCCGTCCGTCCACGGCATCCTGCTGCAGCTGCCGCTGCCCAAGGGCATGGACGAGGACCAGGCGGTGGGCGCGATCGCGCCCGACAAGGACGCCGACGGCCTCCACCCGGTGAACCTGGGCAACCTGCTCGGCGGCCGGCCGGGCGCGGTGCCGTGCACCCCCGCCGGGTGCATGGAGATCCTGGACCACTACGGCATCCCGATCGAGGGCGCGGAGGTGGTGGTGATCGGCCGCTCCCGCCTGGTCGGCAAGCCGCTGGCCCAGCTCCTGCTGGCCCGCAACGCCACCGTGACCATGTGCCACACGCGCACACGGGATCTGGCCGCCCACTGCCGGCGCGCCGACATCCTCTGCGTGGCGGCCGGGAAGGCCGGGGTGGTCACCGGCGACATGGTGCGCGAGGGCGTGGTGGTGGTGGACGTGGGGGTCAACCGCCTGCCCACCGGCAAGGTCACCGGCGACGTGGACTTCGACTCGGTCGCCCCGAAGGCCCGCGCGATCACGCCCGTGCCCGGCGGCGTCGGGCCGATGACGATCGCCATGCTCATGCGCAACACCTACCGCGCCGCCCTCCGTCAGCTCTCCCCATGAGCGAGCGGGTGGTGTGCACGGTAAGCGAGCTGGCGCTGCGCATCAAGGCGTCGCTCGAGGACCGGTTCCCGGCGGTGTGGGTGGAGGGAGAGATCAGCAACCTGCGCACCCCGTCCTCGGGGCACGCCTACTTCACCCTCAAGGACGACACCGCCCAGCTGCGCTGCGTGCTCTTCCGCAGCCGCGGCCGCCGCGTGGCCTTCCAGCCCGAGGACGGCATGCAGGTCCTGGCCTTCGGCGGCCTCGACGTGTACGTCGCGCGTGGGGAGTACCAGCTGGTCGTCGAGCTGCTCGAGCCCAAGGGGGTGGGCGCGCTGCAGCTCGCCTTCGAGCAGCTCAAGCGCAAGCTCGAGGGGGAGGGGCTCTTCGACGCGGCCCGGAAGCGGGCGCTGCCGCCCTTCCCGCGCACCATCGGGATCGTCACCTCGCCGACCGGGGCGGCCATCCGCGACATGCTGCACGTGATCGGGCGCCGCTTCGCGGACCTGCGCATCCTGGTCGCGCCGGTGCGGGTGCAGGGCGAGGAGGCCCCCGGCGAGATCGTGCGGGCGCTCGCCGATCTGCAGGCGGTGGCGGAGCTCGACGTGGTGATCGTGGGCCGGGGGGGCGGTTCCATCGAGGATCTCTGGGCCTTCAACGACGAGCGGGTGGCGCGGGCGATCGCGGGGTGCCGCGTGCCGGTGATCTCGGCGGTGGGCCACGAGACCGACTTCACCATCGCGGACTTCGTGGCCGACCTGCGCGCGCCCACCCCGTCGGCGGCCGCCGAGCTGGTGGTGCAGGAGAAGCTGCACGTGGTCCGCCGGCTGGGCGATCTCTACGCCGGCCTCAAGCAGGCGCTGGCCGATCGCCTGGAGCGCGAGCGCGAGCGCGTGGAAGCGCTGACCCGGCGGCGCGTGCTCACCGAGCCCTCGCGCGCGCTGCGCGACCTGCACCGGCGCCTCGACGATCTGGGGGCGCGGCTCGCCCTCGCGGCCGGGCGCCGGCGGCAGGACGCCGCGCACCGCGTGTCTCTGGCCAGAAACGCCTTGCGCTCCCTGAACCCCGTCGCTAGGATTGCCAACGGATCGGCGCTGCTCTCGCAGCTGCGCGGACGGCTCGCCTCCGCCGCCGTCCACGGGGTGAAGGCCTCGCGCCATCGCTTCGACGCGGCGGTGGGGCAGCTCGACAGTCTCTCCCCGCTGGCCGTGCTCGGGCGAGGCTACAGCCTGACCCGTCTGGCCTCGGGCGCGATCGTCCGCACCGCCGCGCAGACGCGCCCCGGCGACGCCATCGAGATCCTGCTGCACCGGGGCGCGCTGGACGCCCGGGTGGAGCGGGTCAAGGAGCGCGATGACCGACCTCAAGTTTGAAGCGGCGCTGCAGCGCCTCGAGCAGATCGTGGACCAGCTCGAGGCCGGCAACCTCACCCTCGAGGAGTCGCTGCAGGTGTTCGAGGAGGGGGTGGGGCTGGCCCGGCGCTGCGGCAAGTACCTCGACGAGGCCGAGAAGCGCATCGAGCTGCTCATCCGCGACGAGAGCGGCGTCCTGAAGACCGCGCCGTTCGAGCTGCCCGAGGACGAGCGCGCGTGAGCTTCGACCTGGGGACCTACATGAAGGAGCGGGCCGACGCGGTGGACGCGGCCCTCGAGCGCTTCCTGCCCGCCGAGACCGCCCGCCCCGAGACCCTCCACAAGGCGATGCGCTACAGCGTCTTCGCGGGGGGCAAGCGGCTGCGCCCGGTGCTGGTGATCGCGGGGGCGGAGGCGGTGGGCGGCACCGCGCAGCAGGTGATGCCCACCGCGTGCGCGATGGAGCTGATCCACACCTACTCGCTGGTCCACGACGACCTGCCCGCGATGGACAACGACGACTTCCGCCGGGGCGTGCCCACCAACCACAAGGTGTTCGGGGAGGCGATGGCCATCCTCGCCGGGGACGCGCTGCTGACCCTGGCCTTCCGGCTGGTGGCCGACAACGCGGCGGATCCGGCCACCCTCCGCCAGGTCGTGACCGACATCGCAGACGCGGCGGGCCACCAGGGCATGGTGGCGGGCCAGGTGGCCGACCTGGAGGCCGAGGGCCGCCGGGTGGGAGCCGACGTGGTCGACTACATCCACGCCCACAAGACGGGCGCCCTCATCCGCGCCTCGCTCCGGGTCGGCGCCATGCTGTGCGGGGCGGACGCCGCCCAGGTGCGCGCGCTGAGCGTGGCCGGCGCGGACCTGGGGCTCGCCTTCCAGATCGTGGACGACATCCTCGACGTGGTCTCGAGCTCGGAGGCGCTGGGCAAGACCGCGGGCAAGGACCAGATCCAGCAGAAGGCGACCTATCCCGCCATCCACGGCCTCGAGGCCTCGCGCGCCCGCGCCGCGTTCCTGATCCGCGACGCGGAGGAGGCCCTCCGCGTCCTGGGGCCCCGCGCGGAGCCCATCCGCGCCCTCGGGCGCTTCATCCTCGAGCGGCGGGCCTGACCATGGGCGAGATCCGCACCATCCACGCCCGCGAGGTGCTCGACTCCCGCGGCAACCCGACGGTGGAGGTCGAGGTGTGGCTCGACTCGGGGTCCTTCGGCCGCGCCCTCGTGCCCTCCGGCGCCTCCACGGGCACGCGAGAGGCGGTGGAGCTGCGCGACGAGGACCAGAGCCGCTATCTCGGCAAGGGCGTGCGCCGCGCCGTCCAGAACGTCATCGAGGTGATCGCGCCGGAGATCGAGGGGCTCGACGCAG
>DATIFV010000176.1:0-5729 GCA_035455085.1 Candidatus Methylomirabilota bacterium
CGTGCCCGCCCCGGCCCCAGCCTGGGTAGGCTCCTGCCCAGCCTGGCGCACGGCCTTCTCTTCCGTCTCAGGCAATCGGCTCCAACCACCTGGAATCACGAGCGGCCGAGCGTGGTCCAGTGCTTGCTCTGCCTGGGCCCACCACTCGAACGGGGGGCATCGAGATGACGCGCTACGTGCTGACGCTGACCTTGGTCTGGATCCTGTGGGCGCACGAGACCGCGATGGTGGACGGCCGCCTGGTCGATCGCGGCTTCACCCTGATCGACTCCTTCGAGAGCCGTCAGCTCTGCCACGCGGCCATGGCCGACTACGCCGGGCTCCGGCTGGTACGCCAGGGCAAGGTCCGGCTCGACTTCAGCTGCCTGCCCGAGAGGACGGCCCCGACCCCGCGGCCCCCCCCGGACCGTCGTTGGCTAGCCGGCCGCGGCGAGGCCGGCCGCCGGGGCGGGCTGGTTGATGCCCACCGGGCTGTTGGCCTCGAAGGGGCTCCAGAGCCCCAGCTCCTTGCCGATCTCGCGCACCGCCGGCAGCACCTCCCGGCCGAGCAGCCGGATGCAGGTGGTCGCGTCCTGGTTGCTCACGAACCCGTCGCTCGCCCAGAACCCCAGGATCGACGGACGCGTCTCCTCGAGCAGGCGGCGCAGCTTCGGGATGACCGTCTTCGGCGTGCCCGCGATGATCTGCTGGTCGCGGAGCTGGTCCTCGAAGGCGGCGGCGCGCGGGTTGCTCCCCCGTCCGACCGCGTACTCCACGAAGGCCTTGCGGTACGAGGGGGAGAAGTAGCCGGAGGGGCTCGACCACACCGGGTGCGCGAGCCCGGTGAACTCCCCCTGCATCCACATGAACTGCCGCGCGTTGGCGAGCGCCTTCTCCTCGGTCTCGGCCACGTGGCAGCGCTGCAGGTACCCGCGGTTCTCCGGCCCGCCGGTGTAGCCCGCCTCGGCCGCGATCGAGTCGTAGAGCTCCCAGATCTTCTTGGTCGCGTCGATCGCGGTGCTGAGCGCGATGTAGGGGTAGCGCTGGCGCGCGGCCCAGATGATGGTCTCCTTGCTGAGCACGCCCGGGATCCAGATGCGCGGGTGGGGCTTCTGCAGGGGGACCGCCCACGGGTTCACCACCCGGTGCTGGTAGTGGGTGCCCTCGAAGCGGAACGGGCCCGCCTGCGTCCACGCGCGCACGATCAGCTCGTGGGCCTCCTCGAAGCGCTCGCGGTTGTAGGCCGGGTTCACCCCGGTCGCGAGCTGCTCCTGCCCGCCCCCGCGCACGAAGCCGGAGACGAGCCGACCGCGCGAGATCATGTCGATCATGGCCAGCTCCTCGGCCAGGCGCACCGGGTTGTCGGCGAGCGGGAGCGGGTTGCCGAGGAGCACGATCTTCACGCGCTTCGTCGTCGCGGCCAGGATCGACGCGAACACGTTGCACTTGGCCTGCATGCAGAAGGGGGCGTTGTGGTGCTCGTTCAGCATGATGCCGTCGAAGCCGGCCTCCTCGGCCAGCCGGTAGTGCTCGAGGTACTCGTTGTAGAGCCGGCTGCCCGCCGCCGGATCGAAGTGCCGGTTGGAGAACATGAGGGCGGTGGCCCCGAACTTCCGCCCCTCGTCGGCCGGGTAGGCCGACATCGGCTGCTCCGTGAAGTACATGAGGTGCATGCGATCCCCCGATCAGGACTCGGCGACGAACCGGCCGATGAGCTCGGCGAGCGCTTCGGGCTGCTCCATGTCGACGAAGTGCCCGGCCCCGTCGATCACGTGCAGGCGGCTCCTCGGCAGCGCCCGGGCGTACTGCTCCCCCGCCCCGACCGGCACGATCCGGTCCCGGCGGCCCCACACGATCAGGGCCGGCGTCTGCACGCCGCCGAGCAGCGGGGCCAGGGTGGGGTTGTACATGTAGGGCTTCCACGCGATGCGGAAGGTCATCTCGCGGTTGAGGTCCCACTGCTCGAGCTGCGGGGTGGGCGGATCGGGCGTGAACAGCCGCTCGAAGGCGCCGCGGTCCTCGAAGCCCGCCCGCACGTAGTCGATGTAGCTCACGAGCGCCTGGTCGAGGATCTCCCCGTCCGCGGGCTTGAGGCCCATGGCCCCCACCAGCACCAGCCGGCGGAAGCCCCGCGGGGCCATGGTGGCCATCTCGGCTGCGATCCAGCCGCCGAAGCCCAGGCCGACGAGGCAGATATCGCCCGCGCCGCGGGCGGCCAGCAGGGCCTGGTACACCACCGCGACGTCGCGGACGCCGCGCATCCACGCGGGCCGCTCGGAGCCGTCGTAGCCGGGGTGCGAGGGCAGCAGCACCGTGAAGCGCTCGGCCAGGGCCGCGTAGAACGGCAGCTGCTCGGGGGTGCCGATGTCGTGGTGGAGCACGAGCAGGGGGGCGCCCCGTCCGGCGGTACGTAGTCTCACGGAGCAGCCGGCGACCCGGATCTCCTCGGTCGCCCAGTCGAGCGTGACGGCGGTCGGGCTCATGGCCGCGACGCTATCAGATCGGCCGCGGGCCCGCAAGACGCGCGGGCCCTGCCGTCGGTCAGCGCGGATGAAACGCGGGCGGCGGCAGCGCCTCCCGCAGCCAGCGCTCCCCGTCGTAGAGGGTGAACGGCGGGCGCTCCGCCCCGATCACGCTGACGTGGCTGACCACGCCCGCCTCCGGGCCGAGCCAGAGGTGCAGCATGCACGCCGGGGGCTCCATGACCACCGCCAGGCGCGGCGCCGGGGCCAGGTCGAGCGCGAGCTGGTGGGCGGTGGCCGGGCACGTGGTGGCGACGGTGCCGGCGAAGCGCCGGGTGATCGGACGGTGCAGGTGTCCGCAGACCACTCCCTCCACCTGCGGATGGCGGCCGATCACCTCGGCCAGGCCCGCCTTGCCCTCGAGGCCCATCGCGTCCATGGCCCGCATGCCGGTGACGAAGGGCGGATGGTGCATGAAGACCAGGGTGGGCCGTCCCCGCTCCTCGGCCAGGCGCGCGTCGAGCCAGGCGAGCCGCTCGGCGCACAGGCGGCCGCCGGGGGCACCGGGCACGAGCGTGTCGAGCGCGACGAGGCGCACCGGCCAGCCCTCGACCGTGTACTGCAGGAAGCCGTCCCGCGGCAGGTAGCCGCCGTCCCCGAAGGCGCGGGCCAGGGGCCCGCGCGCGTCGTGGTTGCCCGGGATCACGTAGAGCGGCATCGCGAGGCCGTCCAGGATCGCGCGCAGCCGGGCGTACTCCGCGCCTTCGCCCCGCTCGACGAGGTCGCCGGTGACGAGCACCACGTCCGGGCGCGGGCTGAGCCCGTTCAGGTGGGCGACCGCGCGCTCCAGGTGCTCCGCGGTGCGGAAGTGCCGATCGTTGACGCTGCCGGGGGTGCTGACGTGCAGGTCGGTGATCTGGGCGATGAGCATACCCCGATGATATAGTCTGACGCGAATCGATTCCATCGACGTGCATCCACCGGGAGGCGGGCCATGGCGGGAACGAGCGCGCTGGCGTACCAGGTCGTCGAGGGCTGGGAGCAGCTGCCGAGGGGCTACGAGCACCGCGACGTGGCCGGGGTGGCGGTGGACGCGGAGGACCGCGTCTTCCTCATCTGCCGCGGCGATCACCCGATCATGGTGTACGGCGCGACCGGCAAGTTCCTCTCCTCGTGGGGCGAGGGCCTGTTCACCTACCGCACCCACGGCATCACCATCGGCCCCGACGGCATGGTCTACTGCACCGACGACGGCAACCACACGGTGCGCAAGTTCACCCCGCAGGGCAAGTTGCTGATGACCCTCGGCACCCTGGACAAGCCGTCGGACACCGGCTACGACGGCAAGGACACCCTCACGGTGGCGCGCCCCTCGGGACCGTTCAACCGGCCGACCAACCTGGCCGTCGGACCGAAGGGCGACCTCTACGTCTCCGACGGCTACGGCAACTGCCGGGTGCACCAGTTCTCCCCGGGCGGCGAGCTGAAGCGCTCGTGGGGCGTGCCGGGCAAGGGGCCCGGGCAGTTCATCCTGCCCCACGGCATCGCGGTCGCCGCGGACGGGCGCGTCTTCGTGTGCGACCGGGAGAACGACCGCATCCAGATCTTCAGCCCCGACGGCGAGTACCTCACGGAGTGGACCGACACCCAGCGGCCGACGCACCTGGTGTTCGACCCGCAGGGCCGCGCCTACGTCTCCGAGCTCTGGTGGCACAAGGGCCAGACCTCGCAGCGCCACGGCCCGATCACCGAGGCCCGCTACGGCCGGGTGAGCGTGTTCGACCGCGACGGCCGCGTGCTGACCCGCTGGGGGACCCCCGACCAGGCGGCGCCGGGCAGCTTCGCGGCGCCGCACGGCATCGCGGTGGACTCGGCCCGCAACATCTTCGTGGCCGAGGTGACCTGGACCTTCGCGGTCAGCCGCGGGCTCGTGGAGAGCGGCTGCCACACCTTCCAGAAGTTCGCGCTCAAGGCCTGAAGGAGGTCTCGGCCGGGCCTCAGGGGCAAGGGGCAAGCGTGACGTACCGGCCGAGCGAGAAGATCGGCGGCCTGACCGACGCCGAGCTGGCCAAGTTCCTGGACGAGCCGTGGAACGGGCGGCTCGCGACGATCACCCCCGAGGGCTGGCCCTACGTGGCGCCGGTCTGGTACGAGTTCGAGCGACCCGGTCGCACCTTTTTGGTCGTCGGGCGCGAGCGCGCCCGGTGGATCGCGCACGTCGGCGCGAACCCGCGCGTGGCCTTCCACGTGGCCGACGACGTGCACGCCCACCACACCCGCGTGCAGGTGCAGGCCCATGCGCGCATCCTGGAGGGGCCGGTGGCGCCCCGCGCGAGCGCGACCTTGCTCGAGCTGACCCACCGCCTCTCGCGCCGCTACCTGGGGCCCGACGGTCCCCGCTACGCGGAGCGCACCCTCGACCGCCCCCGCGTGCTGGTGCGCCTCGAGCCGGTGGCCTGGACCACGTGGACCGGCCAGGAGTGGCACCCGCGGTACCGCTGAATGAAGCGTGCGCTCCTCGGGTTCGCCCGGGGGTTCCGGCGGCGCTGCCCCCACTGCGGCGCCGGCCCGGTGACGGTGCGGTGGCTGCGCTTGCTCGCGGCCTGTCCGGCCTGCCGGCTGCGCCTCGACCGCGGGGAGCCGGACTACTTCCTGGGCGCGATCGTCTTCAACATGGCGTTCGCGGAAGGGCTCTTCGCGGCCGGCCTGCTCGCGGTGCTGCTCTGGACCTGGCCGCACCCGCCGTGGGACGGGCTCTACTACGGGGGCATCGCCGGGCTGATCGTCGCCCCCATCCTCTTCTACCCCTACTCGAAGCTCCTGTGGCTGGCCTTCGACCTGCTCTTCCGCCCGCTCAGGCCGGAGGATTTCGAGCCGCCCCGCTCCGCGTAGCGTGCCCGCAGCTCGCGCAGGAAGCCCCGCCGGCGCCCTCGTGCGATCGGGCGCGGCAGGTCGATCGAGATCCAGCCCGCGAGGCTCCGGATGTCCGCCCGGCGGCGTCCGTCCGCCGCGAGATGGAAGTGCAGGAACGGCTGCCGGTACGCGTAGAAGACCGCCGGCGTCTTCTCGACCACCCCGGGCCAGGCGCGCACCGCGGCCAGGACGTCGGCGACGTCGTCGAGCAGGGCGGGCGGGCAGTGCGCCATCCTCAGCTTCCGGGGGCGCGCCACGCCCGGTGCCGGGAGCGCATCGCGGCGATGGCGGCGGCCGACTACAGGCGGCCGTCCGGCTCGACTCGCTTCCAGTAGGTGTCCTTGTTGAGGATCTTGTCGCCGCGGAACTCGTAGA
>DATIFV010000177.1:0-3581 GCA_035455085.1 Candidatus Methylomirabilota bacterium
CCCGGCGGCTGGGGCTGGCGGACCGGCTCAGCTTCCGGGAGCAGGACCTCTTCGAGGCCGACCTGAGGCCGGCCACCGTGGTCACCCTCTACCTGTCTCCCGAGCTGAACCGGCGCCTGCGCCCGAAGCTGCTCGGCGAGCTGCGCCCCGGCGCCCGCATCGTCTCCCACAACTTCGACATGGGGGACTGGGCGCCGGACCGCACGCTGCGGGTCTCGAGCCACGAGGGCAGCCACACCCTGTACCTCTGGGTGGTGCCGGCGAGGTGACCGGGCCCACTGCTGCCCCTCACCCTGCCCTCTCCCCGGAGGGGAGAGCGGGATGAGGAGGGAAGGCTCTTACGAGCCGGTGACCGCCTTCACCGCGTCGCGGGTGACCGAGACGAGGCGGTCGACCTGCTCCTCGCTCACCACGAGCGGCGGCGCGAAGAAGATGTGATCGAGCCGGGCGCGCGTGATCACGCCCCGCTTGTTCATCTCGGCCAGGATGCGCGGGCCCACCTTCTTGTCGACGCCGAAGGAAGCCTTGGTCCCGCGGTCCTCCACCATCTCCACCGCGGCCAGCAGCCCCTTGCCGCCGCGGATGTCGCCCACGTGCTTGTGGTCGCCCAGCGCCTGCACCAGCCCCTTGTGCAGGCGCGTGCCCATGGCCGCCGCGCGCTCCCAGAGCCGCTCGCGCTCCATGATCTCGACGTTCTTGAGGCCGACCGCGCAGCAGGTCGGATGCCCCGAGTAGGTGTAGGCGTGCATCCACTTGTCCTCGGGTTTCACCTCGTCCATGGCCTGCTTGATCGCCTTCGAGACCATGATGCCGCCGAGGGGCAGATACCCGGAGGACACCCCCTTGGCGAAGGAGACGATGTCGGGCAGCACGTTCCAGTGCTCGAGCGCGAACCACTTGCCGGTGCGGCAGAAGCCGGTGATCACCTCGTCGGCGATGAACAGCACGCTGTGCCGGTCGCAGACCTGGCGCACGAGGGGGAAGTAGTCGTCGGTGGGGTACAGGACGCCGCCGCCGCCGTGGATGGGCTCGGCGATGAAGGCGGCCACCGTGTCCGGCCCTTCTCGAAGAATCGCCTCCTCCAGGAGGCGCGCCGCGGTCTGGCCGGCGGTCTCCGCGGGCTTGGCGCCCTCCTGTCGGTAGGGATAGCAGGTCGGGATGTGCACGAAGTTCGGCACCCGCGGCTCGAACATCTTCCAGTAGGGCGACATCCCGGTGGCGCTCATGGCCTGCAGGGTGACCCCGTGGTAGGCGAGGCTGCGCGCGATGATCTTCACCTTGTCGGGCTTGCCCTTGGCCTTCCAGTAGAAGCGCGCGGTCTTGAACGCGGACTCGTTCGACTCGGCGCCGCCCGAGGTGAAGAACACGCCCTGCATGTTCTTGTAGGCCAGGGTGATCAGCTTGGAGGCGAGCTGGATGGCCGGGATGTTGGTCGAGCCGGAGTAGGCGGAGTAGTAGGCCAGCTCGCGCATCTGGGCCGCCGCCGCGTCGGCCAGCTCGGCGCGGCCGTGGCCCACGTTCACGTTCCAGAGCCCGGCGAGGCCGTCAATGTACTCGCGCCCCTGCACGTCGGTCAGCACGGCCCCGCGACCGCGCACGTAGACCATCGGCTCCAGGTGATCGCTCGGGTGGTGCAGCGGATGGATCAGGTGGTCCTGGTCGTCCTTGATGAGCTGAGCGGCCTCGACCGGCATCGGGCGCCTCCTACGGGCTCTGGTGATAGATGGACGTCGCGGGCGCGTGGGCCCGGTAATCGCCACCCGGAACGGGCACGCCCCGATCGAGCGGCCCGACGTACCAGTAAATGGAGGCGGCCAGCTCGCGGCCGTCCTCGCTCCGGACGGTGACCTCCCGGCGATGATACTGGGGTCCCTCCGCGGAGTCCAGCGCCGCCCAGAGCGCCGGATCCCCGACGCGGTACAGCTCCCCGTGCAGCGCACCGTCGGCATCGGGCACCGCGCCGGGATAGGCGCCAAGGTCGACGAGCCGTCCCCTCACCTGTCCGAGCCCGAGGAATGCGGCGCGTCCCGCCAGCAGCCGGTGCAGGCGGAAGCCGCGCATCAGCGTGCCGTAAGTGAAGAGCACACCGGAGCTAGGCGTCGTGGTCGCGGCTCTTGGCCTCGGGCTCCTCACGGGAGCACCCGGTGGGCGCGGCTCACGTCGGGATGCCGAGGCGCGGCAGCACCCAGCGGTTCAGCGCGAACCAGCCGACCAGCACCGCGATGACGACGAGCGCGGCCTCCATCGCGGTCAGGCCTCCGCCTTGCCGTCCACCGCCTGGAGCACCGCGCCCAGGAAATCGCGCTCCGGCAGCGCCCCCTCGAAGCCGACCTTGTCGTTGATGACGATCTTGGGGACGGCCATGACCTGATAGCGCCGGGCCAGCTCCGGGAACTCGCTGGCCTCGATGCACTCCGCCCGCACCTTCGGGGAGGCGATCGCCATGTGCTGCGCCAGGCGCACGGCCCGGGGGCAGTGGGGTCAGGTAGGGGTGGTGAAGACCTTGATGGTGACGTCGTCGGTGAGCGCGGCCAGCGTGCTCTTGGTCTCCTCGGTCAGGCCGGCCTCGCCGGTGGAGACCGCGATGATGGAGTCGATCAGGTTGGAGAACTCGTAGCCGCCCGGCACGCCGAGGAAGCGGATCCCGTAGTCCCGGGCGCCCTCCACCACCACCGCCGGCGACTCGCTGACCCCGTAGGCCGCCGCCTGGTCCCGGTCGATGTGCGGGTTCAGCACGCTCACCGAGATCTGATCGGAGAGGGCCGCCACCTCCTTGACGAGGGCCACCGTCTGCGCGTTGTGGTCGCCGCCCAGCTCGGAGGCGAACACCGTGAGCTTCACGGGCCCGCCGATCCGCTCGAACTCCTTCCGGACCGCCGCCTCATCCCTCGCCGACAGGAACGCCATGCCCCGCAGTATACCCTGACCTTCGCTGCCCCGGCTCGCGCGAGGCGGGCGGGTCCTGTCGTCGGGGTCGCCCTGCCGGCTCGGCCTCCGTCAACCCAGGACGGGGTCAGGTCTTGAATTACGACATCTCGGGCGGTCAGGCGCCCGGGGCGCCGCGGACGATCTCGAGCGTCCGGCGATAGCCGGAGGGGTCGATGCGCGCGTCGATCAGCGCGGGGCCGGGCCCGGTCTGGGCCGCGATCAGCGCGCTCCGCAGAGAAGCCTCGTCGGCGGCGACCAGGGCGCGGATGCCGAAGGCCCGGGCCAGCGCCGGCAGATCCGGGCCCGCGTACCGCATGGGCACACCCTCGAAGCCCCTCTGCTCTTGCTTGACCTGGATGAGCGACAGCGCGGCGTCGTTGAAGACCACGATCACGAGCGGCAGCCGCAGGCGCCCCGCGGTCTCCAGCTCGGCGACCACCATCATGAGCCCGCCGTCGCCGGTGAGGCACACCACCCGCCGGTCCGGGTGGGCGAGCTGCGCCGCGATGGCCGCGGGCAGCGCGAAGCCCATGGTGGCGAGCCCGTTCGAGATCAGCAGCTCGCCGGGCTCGAGCGCCTGCCAGTAGGCGGTGGCCGGGAACATGTGGGCCCCCGCGTCCACCGTGGCGATGCTGCCCGCCGCGGTCAGCTCG
>DATIFV010000178.1:0-25908 GCA_035455085.1 Candidatus Methylomirabilota bacterium
TTCCCGCGGCTGACCGTCTACCAGAACGTCCAGGCCGCGTTCGTCAGCCACCGCGGGCGGGGCTGGAGCCTCTTCGCCCCGGTGGAGCGGCTCTTTCGCCCGGAGACAGAGGCGCTGCTGGAGGCGGTCGGGCTCCTCGACAAGGCCCACGAGATCTCGGGCTTCCTCTCCCACGGCAACCAGAAGCAGCTCGAGCTGGGCATCGCCCTCGCGCTCGAGCCGGAGATCCTCCTCCTCGACGAGCCCACCGCCGGGATGTCGGCCACCGAGACCCGGGAGTCGATCCGGCTGATCGAGCGCATCGCGGCCGACCGGGGCCTCACCCTGCTCTTCACCGAGCACGACATGGAGGTGGTGTTCTCGATCGCTCACCGCATCACGGTGCTGCACCAGGGGCGCGTGATCGCCGACGGGGCCCCCGCCGACGTGCGCCGGGACCCCGAGGTGCGGCGGGTCTACCTCGGAGAGAGCCGGTGACCGCGGTGCCGGAGCGCGTGCTCGCGGTGGAGGAGATCTACACCGCCTACGGGCTTTCCCAGGTGCTCTTCGGGGTGTCGCTGCAGGTGGCGCGCGGCGAGTGCGTCTGCCTGCTCGGACGCAACGGGGTCGGCAAGACCACGACCATGCGCAGCATCATCGGGCTGACCCCGCCCCGGCGCGGCCGCATCGTGTGGAAGGGCCGCGACGTCACCGGGCGGCCTCCCTACCAGGTCGCCCGGGCCGGCATCGGCTTCATCCCGGAGGACCGGCGCATCTTCGCGGATCTCACGGTGTGGGAGAACCTGGACGTGGCCCGCCGCGGCGGCGCGGGGGGCGGATGGACCGCCGAGCGGGTGTTCGACCTCTTCCCGAAGCTGCGCGAGCTGGTGGATCGCCAGGGCGGCTTCCTCTCGGGCGGCGAGCAGCAGATGCTCACGATCGCCCGGACCCTGATGGGCAATCCCGAGCTCCTGCTCCTGGACGAGCCCTCCGAGGGCCTCGCCCCGCTCGTGGTCGACCACCTCAAGGAGCAGATCGGGCGCCTCAAGCGCGACGGCCTCACCATCCTGCTCGCCGAGCAGAACGTGAGCTTCTCGCTCGACCTGGCCGACCGCGTCTACGTCCTCGAGAAGGGTCACATCCGCTTCGAGGGCAGCGCGCGCGAGTTCCGCGACAACGACGCGATCCGCCAGCAGTACCTCGCGCTGTAGACGCTAGCGGCGGTAGGGCAGAGGCCCTCGCCGGCCAGGAGGAGCGCGTCACCCCGGCCACCGGGCTCCCGGGCGACCAGGAGCCGGCCGCCGCTGGTCAGGATCTCGTCGCGGACGAGCGCTAGGGGCGGGGCTCCAGCTGCTGGTCCTTCAGGAAGCGGTCGTAGGCCTCCTCCGCCCGGTCCTTCGTGTAGCCGTAGCGCTGCTGGAGCAGGCCGACGATCTGATCGGCCCGACCTTCGGCGCGGTCGATCTCGTCGTCGGTGAGCCGGCCCCACTGTTCCTTCACGCGCCCCTTCATCTCCTTCCACTTCCCGGCGAGGATGTCCCGGTTCATCGTGGCTCCTTTTGGTGTGGTCGATTGAGCTCCGTCTCGACGACGGTGCAAGGGCGATGCCGCCCCTGCACGCGCGGTCTTCCGCGCGATCCGCGCGCGCTCCCCCGCATCGGCACGCGTGCGGGACCCACGGCCCGGGTCGTTTTACGCGGTAGCTTCTGCCCGGGCGGGCGCAACGGTCGACCGGGCTCCTTCCGGAGGCCGACGAACGAGAGGCGTCCGGGCGCGAGCCGCGGATTCGTGCCCCCGGGCACGCCCCTTGCTGACCATCTCTCGCATGATCGGCATGCCCAGGCGCCACTGGATGGTCGCGATCGCCGCGCTGCTCGCGGTCGCGGCCCTCGCCTCGGTCGCCGCGCTCTTCTTCATCGACGAGCCGCTCCGCCGCTACACCGAGGCCAAGATGAACGCACGGCTCCAGGGCTACACGGCGACGGTCGGCCGCCTGCATTTCAGCCCGACCACCTTCTCCCTCGATCTCCGGGACGTCGTCATCGTCCAGGACGAGCACCCCGACCCTCCGGTGGCCACCATCGGGCGGCTGTACGCCAGTGTGCACTGGCGCGCGCTCCTCTCGGGCCGTGTGGTGGGCGATGTCCTCATCGACCGGCCGGTGGTGATCCTGAACCTCGCCCAGGCGAAGCAGGAGATCGCGGATCCCACGCCGGTCAAGGACAAGGGCTGGCAGCAGGCGCTGCAGGCGATCTACCCGCTGAAGATCAACCAGCTCAAGATCTCCGACGGCGACGTCACCTACCAGGACCGGGGACCCTTCAAGCCCCTGCGGGTGCGGGATCTCCGGGTCGAGGCGTTCAACATCCGCAACGTCCACTCCGAGGTGGGAGCCTATCCGTCCCCCATGCACCTCTCGGCCCGCGTGTTCGAGAGCGGCTCGATCACCGCCGACGGCTGGGCCGACTTCCTCGCCGAGCCCCACGCCGCCTTCATGGCCGACGTGACGCTCGACGGCGTCGAGCTCGACTACTTCAAGCCCATCGCCGACCGCTACCACGTCACGGTGACCGCCGGAACCCTCTCGGGCTCCGGCGAGATCGAGATCGCGCCCCGCTTCAAGTCGGTCGTGCTGTGGAGCGCGAGGGTCGACAGGGCGCGCGTGGACTACGCGCGCACCCCCGCGATGAAGGGGGTGGGCGGGCAGGTCGCGCGGGAGGCGGCTCAGGCCGCCGAGAAGGCCCAGGACCCCGGCGTGAGATTCCGCGTCGACCGGTTCGAAATCGTCGACAGCACCTTCGGCTTCGTCAACAAGGCGGCCACCCCGAGCTACCGCGTGTCGGTGGACGACACCACGCTGACCCTCACCAACCTGAGCAGCCAGCCGGGCGGGGAGACCGCGGTGGCCAAGGTGACCGGTACGTTCATGGGCGGCGGCCCCGCCCGCGCCGACTTCCGCCTGCACCCGACCCAGCCCGGCCCCGACTTCGACCTGGCGGTACAGATCGACGAGACCGATCTGAGAGCGATGAACGACCTGCTCCGCGCCCACGGCAACTTCGACGTGACGGCCGGCCGCTTCTCCCTGTACACGGAGGTCGCGGTCAGAGACCGGCGGATCTCCGGTTACGTCAAGCCGCTCTTCCAGGACATGACCGTCTACGACTCCCGGCAGGATCGGGGGAAGAACATCGCGCGCAAGATCTACGAGCGCGTGGTGGGCGGCGTCTCGAAGGTCCTCCAGAACCGGCCGCGCGACGAGGTGGCTACCCGCGTCGAGCTCTCGGGCCGGCTCGACAAGCCGGACACGAGCCTGGTCGAGACCATCGCGGGTCTCGTCCAGAACGCGTTCTTCAAGGCCATCCTGCCCGGCTTCGAGAGGGAGCGTCGCCGGAGCTAGGTCGCCTCTTCCGCCGCGTTTTCTGGTAGGCTCAGGCTCATGGGGGAGTTCAAGGTCACCTGTCCTTGCTGCGGCGGGCGCCTCACCATTGATCCGGCGCTCCAGGCGGTCATCGCGCACGAGCCGGCGCCGCGGGCCAAGTCCGGGCTGGGGCTCGACGACGCGCTCGCGTCGCTCAAGGGGGCCGAGGCGCGCCGGGCGGAGCGGTTCAAGGAGGAGCTGAAGGCCCAGGAGAAGAAGCCCCAGATCCTGGACAAGATGTTCAAGGAGGGAATGAAGAAGGCCAAGGACATGCCCGGCCGCCCTCTCAATCCGCTCGACCTCGACTAGCCGCGGTGGCCGGACGCGACCTCACCACCGCCGTCCTCCGGCGGGTCAGCCGGTCCTTCTATCTCTCGCTCGCCGTCCTGCCCAAGGCGGTGCGGCCCACCATCGGGCTCGCCTACCTGCTCGCGCGGGCCTCCGACACGATCGCGGACACCCGGCTGATCGACCGCGCCTGGCGCATCGCCCATCTCGAGGCCCTGCGCGCCGCGCTCGGCGCGCCCGACCCCGGGCCCATCGGCGCGGTGGTGGACGCCACCGCCGCCTCGCAGCGGCTGCCCGCCGAGCGGACGCTGCTCGAGCGGCTGCCCGACTGCCTGGCCGCCTACCACGCGCTGCCGGCCGCCGACCGCGGGCGCGTGCACGCGGTGCTCGGCACCATCATCGAGGGGCAGATCCAGGACCTGCGGGTCTTCCCGGGCGAGAACGAGGGCAAGCTGGCCGCGCTCGAGACGCGCGAGGACCTCGATCGCTACACCTACCTGGTGGCGGGCTGTGTGGGGGAGTTCTGGACCGAGGTGCACGTGGCGCACCGGCCCCGCCTGCGTCACTGGGACCTGCCGCGCATGCGCGCCCTCGGCGCCCGCTTCGGCAAGGGGCTGCAGCTCACCAACGTGCTGCGGGACGTGCCCCGTGACCTGCGCCAGGGGCGCTGCTACCTGCCCCGCCAGGACCTCGCGCGCTTCGGCCTGGAGCCGCGCGATCTGCTCGACCCCGGGCACTCCGACGCGGCGCGGCCGCTCCTGGCGGAGTGGCTCAACACCGCGCTCGATCACTACGAGGCGGGATGGCAGTACACCTTCGCGATCCCGCGGCGCGAGGCGCGCATGCGCCTGGCCTGCGCGTGGCCCCTGCTGATCGGGCTTCGCACCCTCGATCTGCTGGCCGCCTCGCCCAGCTGGCTCGACCCCGCGGTGACGATCAAGGTCCCCCGGGTGCGCGTCTACGGGCTGATGGCGCACTCCCTCGGCACCGTGTGGTCCGCGCGGGCCCTCGGGCGTCAGGCCCGGCGCCTGCGCGAGCGGATCCGGCCGTGAGCGCCCCCGTCGCGGTCATCCAAGCCGACATCTTCACGGACCGACCGTTCGCCGGCAATCCAGCCGCGGCGGTGCTGGACGCCGACGGTCTCGACACGGCCGACATGCAGCGCATCGCCGCCGAGATGCTCGTGCCCGGCACCGCCTTCGTCTCCGCCTCGCATCAGGCCGGCGCGGACTGGCGCCTCCGTGCGTTCACCCCCCGCCGCGAGGTCGCCTACTCGGGCCACACCACCCTGTGCGGCACGCACGCCCTGGTGGAGAGCGGCCGCCTCCCGGCGGCCCGCGTCACGTTCGACACCCCCTCGGGTCTCGTGCGGGTGGACGTGGAGCGGGCCGACGGCCGCGCGCCCCTGATGTGGCTCGAGCCCCCGCTTCCCGCCTGCCGGCTGTTCGAGGGCGACACGGTGGAGATCCTCGACGCGCTCGGCCTGGCCCGGGCCGGCCTCGGCGGATGGGCGCGGCCGGCGGTGACGCCCGACGAGGATCTCCTGCTGCCGGTGCGCGATCTGGCCACGCTCCAGGCGCTCGAGCCCGACATGCGCCGCCTCGCCGGCCTGCGCGTCGCCCAGCGCGCGCGCGGCGTCTGCGCGGTGTCGCGCGAGACGGTGGAGGCCGGCTCGGGCAGCCACTGCCGCTTCTTCGCGCCCCACTACGGCCTGCCCGAGGACATCGTGACCGGCTCCGTGCACTCGTCGATCGGGGTCTGGCTGCTCGAGGCGGGCGTGCTGCCCGCCGACCGCGACCGCGTGGGCTTCACCGCCGAGCAAGGCGACGGGCTCGGCCGCCCCGGGCGCCTCCAGGTCGAGGTGGTGGTGTCGGGCGGGCGGGCGGTCCGGGCCCGGGTGGGCGGCCGCGCGGTCACGGTGCTGAGCGGCAGCCTGCGGGGGGCGGCGTGAGCGCGCGAGTGGGAGTGGACATCGGCGGCACCTTCACCGACATCGTGCTGCGGTGCTCCGACGGCACGCTCCGGGTGAGCAAGGTCTCGTCCACCCCGGAGGATCCCGGGCTCGCGGTGGTGCGCGGCCTCGACACCCTGCTGCGCGCCGCCTCGGTCGACCCGGCCTCGGTCGTGGAGATCGTGCACGGGACCACGGTGGCGTCCAACACCATCCTCCAGAAGAAGGGCGCCCGCGTCGGGCTCCTGACCACGCGGGGCTTCCGCGACGTGCTCGAGATCGGCCGGGTGCGCACCCCCGACCTCTTCGACCTGACCTGGGAGAAGCCGGAGCCCCTCGTGGAGCGACGCCATCGCCTCGAGGTCGACGAGCGAATCGGCGCCGACGGAGCGGTCGTCCGCCCGCTCGACCGCGAGGAGCTGCTGGCCGCGGCGGACCGGCTGGTCGCGGACGGCGTCGACGTGATCGCGATCAGCTTCATCAACAGCTACGTGAACGCGGCGCACGAGCGGCTGGCCGAGAGCCTGCTGGGCGCGCGCTTCCCCGCCCTCGACATCACCGCATCCCACCGCGTGCTGCCCGAGATCAAGGAGTACGAACGCACCAGCACCACCGTGGTCAACGCCTACCTGCTGCCGGTGATGCGCCGCTACCTCGCGAACCTGACCGCCGGCCTGCGCTCCATCGGGGTGGAGGCGCCGCTGCTGGTGGTGGCCTCCAACGGCGGCGTGGTGGGCGCGCAGGGCGCGGGGGAGCGGCCGGTCTTCGCGGTGGGGTCGGGGCCGGCGGCGGGCGTCGCGGGCGCGGCGCGGCTCGGGCGGGTGGCCGACACCCCGAACCTGATCGCGTTCGACATGGGCGGCACCACCGCCAAGGCCTCCCTGGTGGAGGACGGGCGGGTCTCGCTCACCACCGAGTACGAGTTCCGGGAGGGGATCAGCACCTCCAGCCGCTTCGTGAAGGCCGGAGGCTACATGCTGAAGGCCCCGGCCATCGACATCGCCGAGGTCGGCGCGGGGGCCGGCTCGATCGCCTGGATCGACGACGGCGGGCTGCTGCGGGTCGGACCCGAGTCGGCCGGCGCGCATCCCGGTCCCGCCTGCTACGCGCAGGGGGGCGCGCGCCCCACCGTCACCGACGCCAACGTGGTCCTCGGCTTCCTGAACCCCGCCTACCTGGCCGGCGGGGAGCTGCGGATCGAGGTCGAGCGTGCCCGCGCGGCGATCCGGGCGCACGTGGCGGATCCGCTGGGCCTCTCGGTGGACGAAGCCGCTCACGGGATACGGGAGGTCGCCAACGCCAACATGGCCCGCGCGATCCGCTCGGTCACCATCGAGCGGGGGCGCGACCCGCGCGACTTCACCCTGGTCGCCTTCGGGGGCAGCGGCCCGGTGCACGCGGCCGCGGTGGCCCGCGCCCTCGACATCCGGCGCGTGCTCGTGCCGGTCTCGCCCGGCGTCTTCACCGCGGTCGGCATGCTCGCGAGCGACGTGGAGCATCACTTCGTGCGCGCGGCGGGCGGCGCCCTGGAGGGGGCCACGCTCGAGCGGGCGAACGCCCGCCTCGACGAGATGACCGCCGAGGCGCTCGCCACCCTCGCCCAGGAGGGCTATGCCCGCGACCGGGTCCACCTCGAAGCCCAGGCGGACCTGCGCTACGTGGGCCAGGCCTCGGAGCTGGTCATCCCGATCCCGGGCGAGCGCCTCGACCCGGTCCGGCTGCCCTCGGTCCGCGAGGCCTTCGCCCGCGAGTACGCCGCCACCTACGGCTACGCGAGCGACGAGGCGCTCGAGCTGGTCAACGTGCGC
Source organism: Candidatus Methylomirabilota bacterium (assembly GCA_035455085.1). Classification (GTDB taxonomy): domain Bacteria; phylum Methylomirabilota; class Methylomirabilia; order Rokubacteriales; family CSP1-6; genus CAMLFJ01. Next base: position 7,448 of record DATIFV010000178.1, read on the forward strand.
GTGATCGCCACCGGTCTCCGGCCCAGCCGGCTGGACTTTCGCACCGTCCGGGTCGCGGCGGGGCCGCGGCCGGCGGCGGCGCGCCGGCGGGTCTCGTTCGATCGGCGGGCGAGCCCGGCGGTCACCCCGGTGCTGGCCCGCGAGGCGGCGCCCGCGACCGAGCTGGCGGGCCCGCTCATCGTGGAGAGCTACGACTCGACGGTGGTGGTGCCGCCCGGCGCGACGGTGCGCCGGGACGCCCTCGACAACCTCCTCATCACGCTCGGAGCCGGCCCATGATCGATCCCATCACGCTCGCGGTCGTCAAGAGTGCCCTCGATTCCATCGTGGACGAGATGGCCTACACCGTGATCCGCACCGCTCGCTCCGAGATCATCAAGGACGTGATGGACTACTCGGCGGCCCTCTGCGACGCACAGGGCCGCATGATCGCCCAGGCCAAGACCATCGCGCAGCACCTGGGCGCCATCCCCGACGCGATGGCCAGCGTCCTCGCCGAGTTCACCGGCGATCTGGAGCCCGGCGACGTGGTGGCCATGAACGATCCGTACCAGGGCGGCATGCACATCCCGGACGTGTTCCTCTTCATGCCGATCTTCTGGGACGCGGAGGTGGAGGCCTTCGCGGTGGTGATCGGCCACCAGACCGACATGGGCGGCCGCGTGCCCGGCTCCAACGCGAGCGACTCCACCGAGATCTACCAGGAAGGCCTGCGCCTGCCCCCGGTGAAGCTCTACGAGGCCGGGCGGCCCAGCCGGTCGGTCCGGCGCATCATCGAGAAGAACGTGCGAGTGCCGGACCGCGTGCTCGGCGACCTCGGAGCCCAGTACGCGGCCTGCAAGGTGGGTGAGCGCGAGCTGGGACGGCTCTACACACGGTACGGCCGCGACACCGTCCGCGGCTACACCGAGGAGCTACTCGACTACGCGGAGCGCCTGACCCGCGCGGAGATCTCGCGCTGGCCGCGCGGCACCGTGACCTTCACCGATCACCTCGACAGCGACGGCTTCAGCGACGAGCCGATCCCGCTCCGGGTGGCCATCACCGTGCACGCCGACGGGCATCTCACCTGCGACTGGACGGGCAGTGCGCCCCAGGTGAAGGCCGCCCTCAACTCCACGCTGTCCTTCACCAAGTCCTGCACCTACCTCTCGGTCCGCTCGGTCCTCCGCCAGGACGTGCCCAACAACGCGGGCGTCTTCCGCTGCATCGACGTGGTCGCTCCCGAGGGCAGCATCCTGAATCCCCGCCTGCCCGGCGCCTGCGCGGCCCGGGCGCTCACCGGCTACCGGATGCTCGACGTCATGCTGGGGGCGCTCGCCCAGATCCTGCCCGACCGCGTGCCCGCGGCGGGCGAGGGTGGCAACACCGTGCTCTCCATCGGCGGGCTCACCGCCGAGCGGCGACCCTTCGTGATCGTGGACATGATCACCGGCGCCTGGGGCGGTCGCCCAGACAAGGACGGCATGGAGGCGGTGACCAACCCGTCGCAGAACATGTCCAACACCCCGGTGGAGGTGCTGGAGGCCCAGCACCCGATCCGCATCGACGAGTACGCCTTCGTCCCCGACTCCTGCGGGGCCGGCCGCTTCCGGGGCGGGCTCGGGCTGCGCCGCCGCTACACCCTGCTCAACGAGGAGGCCACCCTCCAGCTGCGCGCGGACCGGATGCGGTTCCGTCCGTACGGGCTGTCCGGCGGCAAGCCCGCGCGCGGCGCGCGAAACGTGCTGAACCCGGACGGCGAGGCCCGGGTGATGCCGGCCAAGTTCGCGGTCGTCCTGAAGCGGGGCGACGTGGTGCTGCACGAGCAGCCGGGCGGGGGCGGCTTCGGCGATCCCTTCACCCGCGATCCGGAGCGGGTCGCCGCCGACGCACGGAACGCCAAGATCACGCTCGAGTACGCCCGGCGGGAGCACGGGGTGGTGCTCTTGCCCGGAACCTTCAAGGTGGACGCGGCGGCCACCCGCGCCGAGCGCGCCTGCCGACCCTGACCGCGAGCCGCAGGGCACCGGCCTGCCCGATCAATCCCGCACGGGCAGCGCGTAGAGATCGGGCGGGTTGATCCGCGCCCGGCCGACCTGGGCCGCGAAGTGCAGGTGGGGCCCGGTGGAGCGGCCGGTGGTGCCCACCGTGCCCACGGTCTGGCCGCGCTCCACGAGCTGGCCCTCGCTCACCGCGACCCCGTCCAGGTGGAAATAGAGCGTGTACAGCCCCAGGCCGTGATCGAGGGCCACGAGTCGCCCCGCGAAGAAGAACTCGCCGAGCAGGGCCACCCGCCCCCGGTTGGCCGCCACCACCGGCGTGCCCCGGTCCGCCGAGTAGTCGATCCCGGAGTGGGGCATGCGCGGCTGGCCGTTGATGATGCGGCGGAAGCCGAACCCCTCGCCGGGCTTCCGGCTGGCCACCGGCCGGGTGAACGGCCCGCGCCAGAGCCGCTCCGGGGTGACCGTGTCGTAGAGAGTGCGCAGCCGGGCCGCCTCGTTGGCCGCCCGGCGCTCCGCCTCCGGATCGAGGTCCACCATCGCCTTCGGAAGCGTGAGATGCTGCACGCGGAAGCCGGCGGACTTGATCCGGATCGTGCCCGCGGCCTTGCGAACGACGCCGTCGCCGCCCACCAGCCCGATCCGCCAGGGGACGGTCCCGGGCTTGGTCTCGAGGTCGATCCCGGCGAGGGCTGCGAACTCGGCGCCGTAGGGGAAGAAGGCCAGGTGCTGGCTGCCCACGCTGCCTTCCACGTCGCGCGCGCCCTTGCTGCCGCCGACGAACACCACCACCGTATCGCCCTGGCGCGGGGCCGGCGGCACCACCCGCACCTGTAGCGCCTGTGCGCCGGACGGAAGGGCGATCAGCAGGAGCGCGAGCCAGAGCCACATGCCTGAATTCTACGGCGTAGGCCGCTCAAAAGGGTCCAGATGCGAGGCGACGCCCGAAGGTCGGGCGCGAGGCATACCCCTCTACGTTGAGCGCCCGACCGAGGGCGTCAACGAAGGGTCATGGGCGAGGCCTTTTCAGCGGCCTACGAATCCTTGGGGCGCTGCTGGCGGAGGAACTGCTCGATCTCCGCGATCACGTCGCCGGAGGCCGGCAGCGGATCCCTCGCCTCGGGCGGCTCGGCCGGAGCAGGCGCGGGCGCTTCCTCGTCCTCGTCCCCGCCCTTGCGCTCGAGCTTGCGCACGTAGTCGGCGATCTTCGTGTTCTGCGCCACGATCGCGCTCAGGTTCTGGTCGAACTGCTCGGCCGCCTCGCGGAGATCGGCCAGATCCGCCTCCGTGCCGAGCATGTCGAGCACGTGCCTGACCAGGGCGAGGGCCGCCCGCGGGTTCTCGATCCCGGAGACGTAGTGGGGCACGTTGGCCCACAGACTCGCCGTCGGCACGCGGGCCTCGCGACAGAGGGTGTTGAGCACGCCCACGATCCCGGTCGGCCCCTCGTAGCGCGTCGGCCGCAGGCCGAGGCGAGCGGACAGCTCGGGATCGTACGAGCTGCCCGACAGGCGCACCGGCTGGGTGTGGGCCACCTCGGCGAGGAGCGCGCCCAGCGTGAGGATCAGGGAGGCCCGGCAGCGGCGCGCGAGGTCCAGCACCACCCCGCAGTAGGTCCGCCACTTCAGGTGCGGCTCGATGGCGACGCCCACCACGAGGTCACGGTCGAGCTCCGGGGGCTGGGCGAGGGCGAACTCGGTGGCCGGCCAGACGATCTCCCGCTCGGTCCGGGAGCCGGTCTTGAAGCGGACGTGCGGGCGGGACAGGCCGAAGTGGTAGAAGTCCTCCGGGTCGATGCTGGCCAGGGGGCGCGACGACCAGAGCTGGCTCAGGTAGCGGGCCGCGGTGGTGGCCGACTCGGCGGCATCGTTCCAGCCGGAGAACGCCATGATGATGACGGGCCGGCGAAGCCCTCCTGGGTCCTCCTGGAGCGTCAGGTACTCGCTCATCGGCGGCGCTCCCTCCTGTGGAACTGGAGCATGCCTGAGCGCCCTCATCCCCGCAACCGCAAAGTCCAGAAATGGAAGTTGACGGCCCGCTCGGCCCGACCGTATGATTACGAGCCGTACAGTCGGGGTGGACCGAGGCGTCCTCAAGGAGGCAAATGCCCATGCGTGCGTGGCTTTCGCTGGCTTCGTTTCTCGGCGGTGTCGTGATGCTGACGTCGGCGTGCGCGACTTCGGAGGAGTGGGCGGAGTGGAGGAGCCACAACACCCACTTCGCCTCCGGTACCCACGGCATGTTCTCGCTGCGGAACAACAAGGACGGCTCCAATCCCCGGGTGAGCCGCACGGACGTGGAGGCGGCCCGGCAGGAGACCTGGTGGGGCAAGGCCATCACGGTGAGCCCGGAGCAGATCTTCCAGAACTGATGCTCCGGCACCACCCGCGAGTCCTGGGCGGCCTGCTGCTCACGGCCGCCCTGATCCTGACCGTCTCCGGACCGGCGAGCGCCGTCAGTCCCGAAGACGCCCTGATGCCGATCGAGAAGTACACGACGACGAAGGGCAAGAGCCTGGCGTCCGTCCACCGCACGCAGCTGCTCGAGTTCTCCGAGCAGATTTACAACTGTCTGCCCTGGCTCAGCGTTCATCCCGGTGGGCTGGGCTTCCCCCGCGAGCGGGAGAGCCGCACCGACGATCGGTATCTCTCGACGTGGATCTTCGTCGACCAGCGCGAGGATCCGGTCTTCGCGGCGCTGCCGCGGGAGCGACGGGTCTCCGCGATGTTCTCCCGCTACGGGGTCGACATGCTGCGCCGGATGGCGGCGCTTCCCGCCATCATGCACGACCACGACGTCGCGGGGCTCTCGGTGGTCCTGTCCTGGCTCAAGCCCGGCACGGCACGTCCCGGCGCGAAGGCGATCAACGAGACCTTCGCGCTCTTCATCGACAAGGACACCCTGCTCGACTTCCTGGCCAAGCGGATGTCGCCGGACGAGTTCACCAGCCGCGCGCGGTTCACGCTCTTCGACGGCGAGGATCGTGTGGGGCGGGTCCCGATCGAGGTCTGGGAAGACTCCTTCAACTCCACGTACCGGGCCGCCAACTACGAGCCACCCAAGGGGGCGGCCTGCCCCTGAGCTGATCCCCGCCCGACCCGGGTCCGATCCTGCCTCCCGCCCCCGGCCTTTCCGGCCGCTGGTTTGACACCCCCCGGGGGTTCCGCTAGCATCAAATTCACACGATGAAGCTGCCAAACCGCCAGAAAACACAGTTTTCCCTGGTCTATCTGTTCATCGCACTGCTGGTCGTCCTCGCGGTGCAGAGCTGGCTGAAGGCCCCGCAGACCGTCGACATCCCGATGAGCCAGTTCCTGACGCTGGTCCGGGAGGGCAAGGTGCTACGGGTGAGCCTGGGAGAGCGTGAGATCCAGGGCATCACCAAGCCGGGGGCGCTCCCGGCCCCGGCCCCCGGCCCCGGGGACCGGCTCCGCCAGCTGCTGGGGGCCCCGGAGGCCCCGACCGTGTTCACCACCGCCCGCATCCCGGCGACCGACGACTACCAGATCGTCCGGGAGCTGGAAGCCGCCAAGGTGGAGTTCTCGGGCCGGATCGAGTCGACATTCTGGCGCGACCTGTTCTCGTGGGTGGTCCCGCTCATCCTCATGGCCGCCCTCTGGCTGTTCCTGATGCGGCGGATGGGGGGCGGGCCCACCCAGGCCCTGTCCTTCGGCCGGTCCAAGGCCAAGATCTACGACCGCAAGGAGCTCAAGACCTCCTTCGCGGACGTGGCCGGCGTGGACGAGGCCAAGGCCGAGCTGATGGAGGTGGTGGACTTCCTGAAGAACCCCAAGAAGTACCAGCGCCTGGGGGGCCGCATCCCCAAGGGCGTGCTCCTGGTGGGGCCCCCGGGAACCGGCAAGACCCTGCTGGCCCGCGCGGTGGCCGGGGAGGCCGACGTGCCGTTCTTCTTCCTCTCCGGCTCGGAGTTCGTCGAGATGTTCGTGGGAGTGGGTGCCTCACGGGTCCGCGACCTCTTCGAGCAGGCCAAGGAGAAGGCGCCCTGCATCGTGTTCATCGACGAGCTGGACGCCATCGGCAAGACCCGCGCCGGCAACACCGGCTTCCTGTCGGGCCACGACGAGCGGGAGCAGACCCTGAACCAGCTGCTGGCCGAGATGGACGGCTTCGACTCCTCAAAGGGCGTGATCATCATGGCGGCCACCAACCGCCCCGAGGTGCTGGACGCGGCCCTGCTGCGGGCCGGCCGCTTCGACCGGCAGGTCGTGGTCGACCGGCCCGACGTGAAGGGCCGGGAGGCCATCCTCCGGGTGCACGCCCGCAACGTGAAGCTCGCCCCGAGCGTGGACCTGCACGTGCTCGCCGCGCGCACGCCGGGCATGGCGGGCGCCGACCTGGCCAACATCATCAACGAGGCCGCCCTGCTGGCCGCCCGCAAGGGCAAGGAGGCGGTGGACATGGCGGATCTCGAGGAGGCGGTGGACCGGGTGGTCGGAGGGCTCGAGCGCAAGAGCCGCGTGCTATCCGAGAAGGAGCGCGACATCGTCGCGCATCACGAGATCGGGCACGCCCTGGTCGCCTCCTCCCTGCCCCACGCCGACCCGGTGCACAAGGTGACGATCATCCCGCGGGGGGTGGCCGCCCTCGGCGCCACCTACCAGCTGCCGCTGGAGGACCGCTACCTGCTCACCCGCAGCGAGCTGGAGGACCGGATCGCGGTCCTGCTGGGCGGCCGCGTGGCCGAGGAGATCATCTACGGCGAGATCTCGACCGGGGCGCACAACGACCTCGAGCGCGCCACCGAGATGGCCCGCCTCATGGTCATGCAGTACGGCATGTCCGAGCAGCTCGGTCCGATGACCTTCGGCGGGGGGCCGCAGGCGATGTTCCTCCGCGGCTCGGGCCTGCCCCAGGAGCGTGAATACAGCGAGGAGAGCGCGCGTCGGATCGACTCGGAGACGCGCGCGATCATCGACCGGATCTACGATCGCGTGCGCGGCCTGCTGACCACCCGCAAGCGGGTGCTGGTCGAGGCCGCCGCCGAGCTCAAACAGAGAGAGACGCTGGAGGGCGACCGGCTCAGGGAGCTATTGGCCGGGGAGCCCGTGGGAGCACAACGATGATCTCAGTCAAGCGCAGCACGCTGGCCTTCATGATCCTCGTCGCCCTCGTGGTGGGGGCGGGCCTCGGCACCTGGGGCGCAGGCGCGGTGGACCAGGTCAAGCCGGCGGCGCCGGGCCCGGTACCCCCGACCGGCCTGCCCACCGGCACCCAGCCGCGGATCGTGCCCGCGGCGCTGCCAGTCCCGTCGGGCAGCTTCGCCCAGGTCGCGGAGACGGTGAGTCCGGCGGTGGTCAACATCAACACGGTGACCCGGGTGAGTGGCCGCACCCCGGTGGAGGAGTTCTTCGGCGACGAGTTCTTCCGGCGCTTCTTCGGCGACGCCCCCGAGCGCCAGCAGGTGCAGCGCAGCCTCGGCTCCGGGGTGATCGTGGATCCCTCGGGCATCGTGCTCACGAACGCCCACGTGGTCGAGCGCGCCACCGACATCGAGGTTGCCACCGCCGACGGCAAGAAGCACAAGGCCAAGCTCGCGGGGGTCGACCGGAAGACCGACCTCGCGGTGCTCAAGCTCCAGGGCAGCGGCCCCTACCCGGCGGCGACGCTCGGCGATTCGGACTCCGTGAAGGTGGGGGACTGGGTGCTGGCCATCGGCTCGCCGTTCGGCCTGCAGAAGACGGTCACCGCGGGGATCATCAGCGCCAAGGGGCGCTCGATCGGTCAGGGTCCCTTCGACGATTTCCTGCAGACCGACGCGGCCATCAATCCCGGGAACTCCGGCGGGCCGCTCGTGAACATGTCGGGTGAGGTGATCGGGATCAACAGCGCCATCCTCTCCCGCACCGGCGGGAACGTCGGCATCGGTTTCTCGATCCCGGTCAACATGGCCAAGCGCATCTACACGGAGCTGGCCGCCAAGGGCAAGGTCACCCGCGGCTGGCTCGGCGTGTCGATCCAGCCGCTCACCCCCGAGCTGGCCAAGAGCTTCGGGCTCAAGGAGCCGAGCGGGGTGCTGATCTCCGACGTGATGCAGGGGAGCCCGGCCGCCAGCGCGGGCATCGCCAGCGGTGACATCATCATCGAGTTCGACCGGAAGAGGGTGGAGTCACCCCAGGAGCTGCAGAAGGTGGTGGCGGCCACCTCCCCCGGGCGCGCGGTACCGCTCAAGGTCTGGCGGGACAAAGGCGAGAAGTCCCTCGAGATCAAGATCGGCGAGACGCCAGACGAGACGGTGGCGCTCAAGTCCACCAACAAGGGCAAGAGCCTGCTCGGTCTCGACGTCCGGCCGATCACCCCGGAGCTGGCCCGCCAGCTCAACCTGCGCAGCGCCGAGGGCGCCATCGTCTTCTCGGTGGAGGAAGAGAGCCCGGCCGCGGAGGCCGGGCTGCAGCGGGGCGACGTCATCCGCGAGGTGAACCGGCAGAAGGTGCGGAGCGTCCAGGACTTCGAGCGGATCACCAAGGACGTGAAGGACGGTGACCGCGTCACCGTGCTGCTGCAGCGCGGCCCGCAGTCGCTCTACGTGGCCTTCACGGTGGCCGGGGGCTAGGGCGGGCTCGGCGATCAGCGACCGCCGGTGACGGCCAGGGTGTGGCCGGTGATGTAGCTGGCCTCGTCGGAGGCCAGGAACAGCACCGCGTCGGCCACCTCCGCGGGGCGTCCCAGGCGACGCAGCGGCGTCATGCGGTTGGGGCTGTAGTCCACCGTGTCGTTGAGGCGTCGCAGACCCACCCCGACCCGCTCCGTGTCGATCGGCCCCGGGGCCACCGCGTTGACGTTGATCCCGTGCTCGGCCAGCTCGAGCGCGACGTCCCGGATGAAGCCGTGCACGCCGGCCTTCGCCGCCGAGTAGGCCGCACCCCCCTCGTAGTAGGCGGTCCACGGGGTGCCCTCGCGCGCGCCCGAGGACAGGCACACGATGCGGCCGTAGCGCCGGCGCATCATGTGTGGCACCGCGGCGCGCGTGCACAGGAAGGCGGACCGCAGGTTGAGGCGCAGCACGAAGTCCCAGTCCTCGACAGTCATGTCCCAGATGCGCGCGTTGCGGCTGCCGCCCACGTTGTTGACCAGGATATCCAGCCGCCCCCCGCGCTCCACCGCGGCGGCGATCAGGCGCGCCGCCGGCTCTTCCTCCGTGACGTCGCCGATCACCGCAGCGGCCCGGCCGCCCGCCCGCGCGATGTCCGCCACCGCGCGCTCGAGCCCGGCCCCGTCCACGTCGCCCAAGGTCACGTGCGCGCCCTCGGCGGCCAGGCGCTCCGCGATCGCGCGGCCCAGCCCGTGAGCCGCCCCCGTGACCACTGCGACCTTGCCCTCGACCCGCCCCATCGCGGCTACCGGGCCCGCCACGCGAGCCAGCGCTCCTCGGCCACCGCGAAGCCGGGCCCCCGGTCGATCAGGGGCAGATCGCGGGCCCGGCGCGCGCGCACCTCCTGGGTGGCGGTCTTGTCCACCTCGAGGGTGGCCTCGTCGATCACGACTCCGTAGTCCTCCAGCGCCCCGCGGGCGGTCACGAAGCCGCGGGCCACGTCCTGGCGCACCCGCTCCGCCTCGCGCGCGAGCGGGTCGCCCCAGCCGCCGCCCCCGCAGGTCTCGAAGCGCAGCAGGTCGCCGCGCTTGAGCACGATCCCGTCGCCCAGGGCGGGCAGGACCCGCTCGTCCGGACCGCCGGGGTTGAGCGTGATGCGCCCGGTGCGGCCGGCACGGCCGCCCGCCACCCCGTAGGGGGCGACGACCGTGTTTTCCATCCGCGTGGCCAGCTCGGCGCGGTCGGCGAGCACGCGCACGTCGCGCACCACGCCGGTGCCGCCCCGCTGGCTGCCCGGCCCGCCCGAGTCCGGCCGCACCGCGTAGCGCTCCACCCGGAGCGGGAAGTCGCGCTCCACGTACTCCACCGGGTAGTTCTCCTGGGCGATGTAGTAGATGACGTCCACGCCGTCCGCGAAGGGGCGCGCCCCGAGCCCCACCCCGAGCCCCTCGATGCAGAGGATCGGGCGCTGGCGGGTGGAGTCCCAGGCGCGGAAGTAGTAGAGCACGTACACCGGCGAGCCCGCGGGGACGCGTCCGCCGTTGGCCTGGGCCAGGGTGCCGAAGATGCAGGACATCACCCGGAAGCGGGTGTTGGCCCGCATGCCGAGCGGCGCCGGGAAGCGCGGCTTGAGGATGCTGCCCTCGCGCGCGATCCACTCGTCCAGGTTGGCGAGCAGCCCCTCGTTGACCTCCAGGTCGGGGTCGAGCGACTGCAGGTACCGCCCGAAGGCAATCCGGAGCAGCCCGGGGTTGGTCGTGAAGTTGATCGGGCCGCGCGCCTGGTCGTCCGACGCGGAACCGTCGAGCCGCACTCGGTCGCCGGCGCGCTCGAGGGTGAGGTCGATCCGGTACGGCCGCGCCTCGGCCCCCCCGTCGCTGTCGAGGAAGTCGTGGAAGCGCCACCGTCCCTCGGGCACCAGGCCGAGGAACAGCTCGCGCGCCCGCGCCGCGGTCTGGGCGATGCACTCGTCGAAGGCGGCCAGCACGGCCCCCACCCCGTAGCGCGCGCACAGCTCGCCGAGGCGGCTCTCGGCAAGGCGGCAGGAGGCCATCATGGCGCGGGTGTCGCCCTCGACCAGGTCGGGCAGCCGCGAGTTGCGCAGGAAGATCCGGTACGCCTCCTCGTTGAGCCGCCCCTTCCGGACGATCCGCACCGGGGGCACCAGGACCCCCTCGTGGTAGATCTCGGTGGCGTGCGGGGAGATCGAGCCCGCCCGCAGCCCGCCGATGTCCTGGTAGTGGCCGAACGTGGTCGCGAAGGCCACCGGCCGCCCCCCGTGGAACACCGGCATGGTGAACACCATGTCCTGGTGGTGCTGCACCGCGCCGTCCGAGATGTATGGGTCGTTGAACCAGTAGACGTCGCCCGGCCGCATGGTCTCGAGCGGATAGACCTTCAGGATCGGCTGCAGCATGCCGGGCCCGCTGCCCGAGATGTGGCAGGCCACGATCCGGCCCCCGGTGTCGAAGATGCCGACGAAGTAGTCCTTCTTCTCCTTGATGAAGGGCGACATCGCGCAGCGCTCCATCAGGAGCTCCATGTCGCGGATCGCCGAGGCGAGGCTGCCGCGGATGATCTCCAAGGTGACCGGATCGACGCGCGGCGGGACGGCGCTAGCCAAGGAGACGCTCCAGGATGATGTTGTGCGCGGGGTCGACCCGGGCCCGGAAGCCCGGCGCCACCAGGGCCGTGGCGTCGTCCTGCTCGACGACCGCCGGGCCCTCGAACGCCATGCCCGGGGCAAGGCGGCCCCGGGCGTAGCAGGGGGTGGAGACGAGGCCCGCCCCGCGGAAGTAGACCGGCCGGCGGCCGGTCACCGCACCGGCGAGGTTGCTCTCGCCCGGGGTGGTCGGCCGCATCTCGCGATGGGGCAACGCGCCCACCGCGGTGAGCCGCAGGTTCACCAGCTCCACCGGGGCGCCCGGCAGATCGTAGCTGTACAGCCGCCGGTGCTCGGCGTGGAAGGTCGCGACGAGCCGCTCGAGGCGGGCCGGGGTCAGCGCTCCCCCGTCGAGCGGGCAGGTCAGCTCGAAGCTCTGGTGCTCGTAGCGCAGGTCCGCGCCCCGCTCGAATCGCTGCCCCTCGTGCGGCACCTGCTCGCCCTCGAGCCATGCCCGGGCCTGGCGCTCCAGCTCCTGCCAGGCCGCCTCGAGGTCGCCCACCCGGCTCCCCGCCTCGGCCAGCCGGCGCGTCGCGGTGCCCGCGGTGCGCACGAAGGTCGCGCGGATGTCGGTGTCGAGCAGGCCCCACGTCGAGAGCACGCCCGGCCGCGGCGGGACGACCACGGTCGGGATATCGAGCAGCTCGGCGAGGCGGCAGGCGTGGAGCGGGCCGGCGCCGCCGAATGCGACCAGGGCGAAGCGCCGCGGATCGTGGCCGCGGCCCACCGACACGGTGCGGATGGCGCGGGCCATGGTGTTGTCCACGATCTCGACGATCCCGGCTGCCGCCTCCTCCACCCCGAGGCCGAGGGGGCGACCGATGCGGGCCGCGATGGCCTCGCGGGCCGCGGGCACGTCGAGGGGCAGCTCGCCACCCAGCAGGGCGGCGGGGATGCGCCCGAGCACCAGGTGCGCGTCGGTGACGGTCGGCTCGCTTCCACCGCGGCGGTAGCACACCGGCCCGGGCTCGGCGCCCGCGCTGCGCGGGCCCACCGTGAGCCGGCCCGCGCTGGTCACCGCGGCGACGGAGCCACCGCCCGCCCCGATGGTGTGGATGTCGACCATGGGCAGCTTGAGCGGGAAGGGCCCGATCATACCGTCCTTGGTGACCTCGGGGCGGCCCTCGCGCACCAGGCAGATGTCGGCGCTGGTGCCGCCCACGTCGATCGAGATGATGTCGGCGAAGCCCGCCGCCCGACCGACCGACACCGCGCCCACCACGCCCGCGGCCGGCCCGGAGAGCACGGTCTGCACGGGCTGGCGCACGCACGTGGCGGCGCTGGTGACGCCGCCGTCCGACTTCATGATGAGCAGGGGCGCCGGCACGCCCTCGGCGTCCAGCGCCCGGCGCAGCACGCTCACGTAGCGGCTCACCGGCGGCATCACCGCCGCGTTGAGGGCGGTCGCCATCGTTCGCTCGAACTCGCGGAACTGGGGCAGCACCTCCGACGAGAGCGAGACGAGCAGCCCCGGACACTCGTCGGCCAGGATCGCCTGCATGCGCTGCTCGTGCGCGGGGTTGGCGTAGCCGTGCAGGAACACGACCGCCACCGCGGGGACACCCAGCTGGGCGAGCTGGCGCGCCACCACCCGCGCGCCGGCCTCGTCGAGCGGGCGCAGGACCGAGCCGTCAACGTCAAGCCGCTCCTCGACCTCGAACACCCGCTCCGGCGTGATCGGCCGCGTGGGCTTGGACCAGCCGTAGAGGTTGCCGTGGCGCGGGATGTCGTGACGCCCGATCTCGAGCACGTACTTGAAGCCGGACGTCGTCACCAGCGCGGTGGGCGGAGTCTTGCCTTCCAGGATCGCATTGGTGGCGGTGGTCGTGCCGTGGAAGACCCGCAGCACGTCGGCGGGCGCGCGGCCGGCCAGGGCCAGCACCTTCTGCACCGCGGTGATGAACCCGGCCTCGAGCGCATCGGGCGTGGACGGGGTCTTGGCCACCCAGAGGGCGCCGGTGGCGGCGTCGGTGAACGTGATGTCGGTGAAGGTCCCGCCTACGTCGATGGCGAGCGTGCAGGTCTTGGTCACGGGCGCGCCCATTGTAGACCCCGTGGCGACGGGGGGAAAGAGAGCCCCCACCCAGCCAACCGGGCCGTCGTCTGCTACACTCTGGGCAGACGAGGGGGAGCGGCGCGGACGAGGCTGGCCGGCGCCGCTTTTCCGTCTAAACATATGGAATTCAAGGACTATTACAAGACGCTGGGAGTCGACCGGGGGGCCGACGAGAAGACGATCAAGACCGCCTACCGTCGCCTCGCCCGCAAGCACCACCCCGACGTCAACAAGGGAAACGCGGAGCGCTTCAAGGAGATCAACGAGGCGTACGCGGTCCTCTCCGACCCCGAGAAGCGCAAGCGCTACGACACGCTCGGGCCCGACTGGGAGCGCTACGCGCAGGCGGGCGCGGGCGCACGCTCGCCCTTCGAGGGGCGCCACTCCGGAGGCCCCGGCGGGCGCTTCGAGGGGGAGGCGGGCGGCTTCTCCGACTTCTTCCGGACCATCTTCGGAGATCTGGGAGGCTTCCGCGGCGGCGGGGGCGCGGCCGAGTTCGATCTCGGAGATCTGGGCGACGTGGGGGGCGGCTTCGGGCCGGTGGGCCGCGGCAGCGACGTCGAGGCGGGGCTCGAGCTGACCCTGGAGGAGGCCTTCCAGGGGACGAGGAAGACGATCTCGCTCGGGCTGGACGAGCCGTGCCCGCAGTGTGGCGGCTCCGGCAACGTCAGCCGTCGTCCCTGCCCGCGGTGCCGAGGCGGAGGCTGGACCAGGGCCACCCGGAACCTGGAGGTCAAGATCCCGGCGGGCGTGGACACCGGCGCGCGGGTCCGGGTGGCCTCCGAGGGCGCGGGCGGCGGGTCGGGCGATCGCAGCGCCCGGGGCGACCTCTACCTGCGCGTGACGGTGGCGCCCCATCCCCGCTTCGAGCGCAAGGGGGACGACCTCCATGTGGACCTGGCGGTGCCGGTGACCACGGCGGCCCTGGGCGGCGAGATCTCGGTACCCACCCTCAAGGGGCAGGTGTCCATGAAGATCCCGGCGGAGACCTCGAGCGGCCGGACGTTCCGGCTCCCGGGGTACGGGATGCCGCATCTCAAGGGTGGCGGCGCCGGGGACCAGTACGTGAAGGTGCAGATCACGATTCCCGCCGGGCTCGGCCCGCGCGAGAGAGAGCTATTCCAGGAGCTGAAGAAGCTCAGACCGGAGACCAACTGAGATGAGGCTGGACAAGCTGACCGTCAAGGCCCAGGAGGCGATCCAGGCCGCGCAGTCCCTGGCCGACCAGGGCAGTCATCAGGCCGTCGAGCCCGAGCACCTGCTGCTCGCCCTGCTGCAGCAGCAGGAGGGCGTGGTCGGCCCCCTGCTCGCCAAGCTGGGGGCGCGCCCGGAGACGCTCGCGCGTCAGGTCCAGTCCGAGCTGGACAAGCTGCCCAAGGTCCGCGGGGGCACCGGGCGCCAGTACGCCTCCACGCGCTTCGAGGGGGTGATCACCCGAGCCTGGGAGGAGGCGGAGCGGCTGAAGGATGAGTACGTCTCCACCGAGCACCTCCTGATCGCCATCGCCCAGGAGAAGGGCGGCGCCTCCGCCCGGCTCCTCGTGGCGGCGGGGGTGACCGCGGAGGCCATCTACCGCTCGCTGGTAGACGTGCGCGGCTCGCAGCGGGTGACCGATCCGAATCCGGAGGACAAGTACCAGGCGCTGCAGCGGTACTCCAAGGACCTCACGGACCTGGCGCGCAAGGGCAAGCTCGACCCGGTCATCGGGCGCGACGAGGAGATCCGCCGCGTGGTGCAGGTGCTCTCGCGCCGCACCAAGAACAACCCGGTGCTGATCGGGGAGCCCGGCGTGGGCAAGACCGCCATCGTGGAGGGCCTGGCCCAGCGCATCGTGGCGGGCGACGTGCCGGAGGGCCTGCGCAACAAGCGACTGGTGGCCATCGACATCGGGGCGATGGTCGCGGGCTCCAAGTACCGGGGCGAGTTCGAGGACCGCCTGAAGGCGGTGCTGCGCGAGATCACCGACAGCCAGGGCGAGATCATCTGCTTCATCGACGAGCTGCACACCCTGGTGGGCGCGGGGGCCGCGGAAGGCGCGGTGGACGCAGCGAACATGCTGAAGCCGGCGCTGGCCCGCGGCGAGCTGCGCTGCGTGGGCGCCACCACCCTCGACGAGTACCGCAAGCACATCGAGAAGGACCCGGCCCTGGAGCGGCGCTTCCAGCCGGTGCTGGTGCGCGAGCCCTCGGTGGAGGACACCATCGCGATCCTTCGCGGCCTCAAGGAGAAGTACGAGGTCCACCACAAGGTCAAGATCAAGGATGCGGCCCTGGTGGCGGCGGCGGTGCTCTCGCACCGCTACATCGCGGACCGCTTCCTGCCCGACAAGGCTATCGACCTGATCGACGAGGCTTCCTCGCGCCTGCGCATCGAGATCGACTCCATGCCCGCGGAGCTGGACGAGACCCGGCGCCGCATCATGCAGCTCGAGATCGAGCGGGTGTCGGTGGCCCGCGAGTCCGACGAGGTCTCGCGCGAGCGGCTGGCCCGCCTGGACGCGGAGCTGGCCGAGCTGCGCGAGAAGTCGGCGCGCCTGCAGAGCCAGTGGCAGGCCGAGAAGGCCGCGATCATGACCATCGGCAAGACCAAGGAGGAGGCGGAGGCCGCGCGCGCGGCCATGGCCGACGCCGAGCGACGCGGGGACCTGCAGAAGGCCGCCGAGCTCCGCTACGGCACCCTGCTGGAGCTGGACAAGCGGCTCGCCGCCGAGAACGCTCGGCTCGCCGAGATGCAGAAGGCGGGCCGGATGCTGAAGGAAGAGGTGGACGAGGAGGACGTGGCCGAGGTGGTGGCCAAGTGGACGGGGATCCCGGTGACCCGGCTCCTCGAGGCCGAGGTCCAGAAGCTCGTGAAGATGGAGGAGCGCCTCGGGGAGCGCGTGGTCGGCCAGCGCGAGGCCATCGTGGCCGTCTCCAACGCGGTCCGCCGCGCACGCTCCGGCCTGTCCGATCCGAATCGGCCCATCGGCTCGTTCCTGTTCCTGGGCCCCACCGGGGTGGGCAAGACCGAGCTGGCGCGCGCGCTCGCCGAGTTCCTCTTCGACGACGAGCGGGCCATGATCCGCGTCGACATGTCGGAGTACATGGAGAAGCACACGGTGGCCCGCCTCATCGGCGCGCCCCCGGGCTACGTGGGCTACGACGAGGGCGGCCAGCTCACCGAGGCGGCGCGGCGGCGTCCGTACTCCGTGGTGCTCTTCGACGAGATCGAGAAGGCCCACGGCGACGTCTTCAACGTGCTCCTGCAGCTCCTGGACGACGGCCGCCTGACCGACGGGCACGGCCGTACCGTGGATTTCCGCAACACGGTGGTGATCATGACCTCGAACCTGGGCAGCCAGTTCTTCCGCGAGGAGAAGGAGCCGGCGCGGGTGCGGGGCCTGATCCTGGACCTGCTCAAGCAGGCGCTGAGGCCCGAGTTCCTGAACCGCATCGACGAGACCGTGATCTTCCAGCCGCTCGGCCGCGAGGAGATCGGGCAGATCGTGGAGATCCAGGCCCGGAACCTGGTGAAGCGTCTGGCCGACAAGCGGATCACGCTCGAGCTGAGCGTGGCCGCCAAGGCGTTGCTGGCCCAGGAGGGCTACGACCCGGTCTACGGGGCGCGGCCGCTCAAGCGCACCATCCAGCGGATGATCCAGGACCCGCTCGCCCTGGAGCTGCTGAACGGGACCTTCGCCGAGGGCGACACCGTGGTCGCGGACGTGGACCACGATCGGGTCGTGTTCCGGAAGCGGGTGGAGGCGAAGGTCGGCTAGGCCGGGTGGTCAGGACTGGCTGAGGAGGCCGGAGACCGCGCGGGACAGCTCGTCCACCGCGAACGGCTTCAGCAACACCTTGGCCCCGGTGCCCTGGAGGAAGCCCGAGTACTCGGGGGAGTCCACGAAGCCCGACATGAAGAGCAGGTGCGGGCGCGTGTCGGGCCAGCGCCGGGTCAGCTCGAGATAGAGGCTCGGGCCGTCGAGACCGGGCATCTTCAGGTCGCTGACGATCAGATCGTAGGGCGTCGTCGCGTCGAGCAGCCGCAGGGCCTCGCAGCCGTCGCGCGCCGTCTCCACCGCGTGACCGTCCGCGGCGAGCACCGCCGCCACCAGCTCCCGCACCGGGGTCTGGTCGTCCACCACGAGAACACGCCTGATCTGCATGGGCGCCGCCATGCGCCCTGAGGGGAGCAAGCCCCCTGCCAGCGAGGCGCCTCCACCGCTTCCCGCGAAGTTGTCCCGGATTCGCGCCCCCGGGCTGCGCACTCCGTTGGCGCCGCGACATCCCGGACGTCCGCCGGGCGCCGATGCGAAGGCTCTACGCGGCAGCGCAGAAGGTGCGTACAGCCCCCCTTGCGCCGCGCGAGGTCCGCGTCCCGCCCGATTGGCCGACCCGCGGAGGGGCGGGTTGGCTGGCTTCCCGGGCGG
Organism: Candidatus Methylomirabilota bacterium; assembly: GCA_035455085.1. Lineage (GTDB taxonomy): Bacteria > Methylomirabilota > Methylomirabilia > Rokubacteriales > CSP1-6 > CAMLFJ01. The sequence goes on from DATIFV010000178.1 coordinate 25,106, forward strand.
AATCTCGACCCGCCCTGCCGGGCATCCAAAGGGGCACCAGCCTAAGCTGGTGGCGTTTTCTCTACTCGAGGAGGGCTCGGTTTTGAGGGCATCGCGGGGTGGGCTCCACTACGGCTGGGTGGTCCTGGGCGCTCTCGTGATCGTCATGCTGCTCGGGTCCGGCCTCCGCGCCATGTTCGGGGTATACATCAGGCCGATGGAGGCCACCTTCGGCTGGGACCGCGCCCAGCTCTCCGGCGCCGCGGCACTCTCCCTCCTGCTCCTGGGCGCCGCGGGGCCATTCGTCGGCTGGATAGCCGACCGGTGGGGACCGCGCCGGGTCATCACGCTGTCGGTGATCCTGCTCGGGATCGGCACGATCCTGACCTCGCGGGTGACCGCGCTCTGGCACGTCTACGTGACCGCGGGGGTCCTGATGGCCCTGGGCTCGGGCGGTGTCGGCATGTCCACCGCGGCCACCGTGGCCGCGCGCTGGTTCGAGGGCCGGCGCGGGCTCGTCATGGGGCTGATCGGCGGCGCGATGTCGGCCGGGCAGCTGGTCATCGTCCCGCTCGCAGTCGTCCTGACCCTCGCGCTCGGGTGGCGCCAGTCGTTCGTCTGGCTCGGGATCCTCCTCTTCGTGGTCGCGGTGCCGCTGACCCTGCTGTTCATCCGGAACGATCCGCGAGAGAAGGGGCTCCGGCCCTACGGCGCCGGCCAGAGCGCGAGCGCCCCGGGCGCGATGCCCGCGCCGTCCGAGGGACGGACCGGCATCACCGACGCGATGCAGGTCCCGGCGTTCTGGCTCCTGGCCGGCACCTTCT
>DATIFV010000179.1:0-3077 GCA_035455085.1 Candidatus Methylomirabilota bacterium
CGCTAACTATACGGACTCGCGTGGCTTCCCTCTGGCACCTCGGTTGCAGCCGGCAGATGCGGCGGAGGTGAGCATGGACGGACTCGTGGGGATCGTCTGGAACCTGATCACGGAGACCAACGGGGCCCCCGAGGCGGTGTGGGACGCCGTCCGTGAGCACGTTCGAACCGACCCCGGCATCCTCATCGATGCCTGGGACGAGCTCGCCGGCCTCGGGGCCGAGGCCCGGCCCCACGCCCGGGACCGGGTCGAGCAGTCGCGGCGGCTGGTCAACGACGTGCTCCTGGCCGTCGGCGACGTCGCACGTGACCGCTGGCGCGATCTGAGCCCGGTGGCCAGGGGCCTGGTCGTGCTGGTGGCGCGCGAGATCCTCGAGTACCGACGGGGACGGAGAGACAGCGGCCACCCGCCCCGCGTCAAGCCCGTGGCGGGACGAGCCCGGAGGCCGGGCCGCCTCCGGTAGGCCGAGCCATCGCTCGCCGAGTGGCCGGGACGGGCCTGACTTTCCGGATCAGCCCGGACGTCGCCACCGGGTCCTGCCGCTGGCGTTCCATCAGCTGCCACTCCGACCTGCGGGTCCTCTAGAGGCCGGACTCCCGCCAGTCGGGGGCGGGCTCGGGCGGATCGCTCCCGAGGCCGGCGGCCTTGACGCCCTCGATCGCGCAGTACTCGTCGCGGTCGGAGGTGTCGCCGCTGATGCCGACCGCGCCGATGGCCCGCCCCCCGCGGTCCAGGATCAGGACGCCGCCCGGGACGGGGATGAACTGCCCTTGCGAGGCGACCGCGACCGCGCTCTGGAAGGCCGGCCGGTTCTGCAGCCGGTCCCGGATCGCGCGCGAGGGAATGCCCATGCCGAGCGCGCCCCGCGCCTTGCCCTGGGCGATCCGCACCCGGAGGGTGCCGCATCCGTCGTCACGCTGCACGGTGACGATCTGGCCGCCTCCGTCCACGACGACCACGGCGAGCGGGAGCATCCGCTCGCGACGGCCGGCCGCGACGGCGTGGGTGGCGATGGTGACCGCCTGCTCCAGGGTGAGGGTCGAGACGACGTGGCGAAGAGCCATGCGGTTTGCTCCTTTCGCGGGACCGTTGCGTAGAATGCGCGATGGGAGCAGCCTAGGCAAGCATGGAAATGAGCTTTCTCAAGCGCCTGATCGTGGGCGCCCCCATGTCGCTCGCCCAGGCCCGGCACGAGCGGCTCTCCAAGACCGTCGCCCTCGCGGTCTTCTCCTCCGACGCCATGTCGTCGGTGGCCTACGCCACGGAGGAGATCCTCCTGATCCTGGTCCTGGCCGGCACCGCGGCCGCTCACCTCACGGTGCCGATCGCGCTCGCGATCACCGGGCTCCTGGTAGTGGTGAGCGTGTCCTACCAGCAGACCATCCACGCCTATCCGAGCGGCGGCGGCTCCTACATCGTCGCCCGCGCCAATCTCGGGCCGACCGCGGGCCTGGTGGCGGCCGGCGCGCTCCTCATCGACTACGTCCTCACGGTGTCGGTGTCGGTGGCGGCGGGCGTGGCCGCGCTCACGTCGGCCGTTCCGTGGCTCCTGACCCACCGCGTGCTGCTGGGCGTCGCGTTCACCGCGGTCATCGCCTACGCCAACCTGCGCGGCGTCCGCGAGTCCGGCCGCGTCTTCGCGGTGCCGACCTACCTCTTCATCGCCACCTTCGGCGCGCTGGTGGCCACCGGGCTGTTCCGGTGGCTCGCCGGGAGCCTGCCCGGGCCCGCGACGGTCCACGAGGCGGCCGCGGCCACGCAGACCCTGACCTCGTTCCTGATCCTGCGGGCCTTCGCGTCGGGCTGCACCGCCCTCACCGGCATCGAGGCCATCTCCAACGGGGTGCCCGCCTTCAAGGCCCCGGAGGCCCGGAACGCGGCCATCACCATGGGGTGGATGGCCGCGGTGCTGGGCTCGCTCTTCCTCGGCGTCTCGGTGCTCGCCTCCGCGCTCGGCATCACCCCGCTGGCCGACGAGACCGTGGTCTCCCAGGTGGCCCGGCGGCTCTTCGGAGACGGGCTGCCCTACTACCTGGTCCAGGGCTCGACCACCCTGATCCTGGTCCTCGCGGCCAACACCTCCTTCGCCGACTTCCCGCGTCTCAACTCGCTGCTGGCCCGGGACCGCTACGCGCCCCGACAGTTCCGCACGCTGGGCGACCGGCTCGTCTTCTCCAACGGCATCCTGATCCTGGCCGGCCTGGCCGCGGCGCTGATCGTCGTCTTCGGGGGCGATACCCACGCCCTGATCCCACTCTACGCGGTCGGGGTGTTCATCTCCTTCACCCTCTCGCAGGCCGGCATGGTGCGGCACTGGCTCACCGATGGCGGCCCCGGCTGGCGGTGGCGCCTGGCGGTGAACGGGCTGGGCGCGCTCGTGACCGGCGTGGTGACGGTGATCATCGCGGTGACCAAGTTCACGCACGGCGCGTGGATCGTGGTCCTCCTGATCCCGCTCCTGGTGCTGGGATTCCGCGCGATCCACCGACACTACGACACGGTGGCCGGGGAGCTGTCCCTCGAGCATCTCGCCGAGGAGCCGCCGGTGAGCAACACGGTCCTGGTCCTGGTCGGAGATCTCCACATGGGCGTGGTCAAGGCCCTGCGGTACGCCCAGTCGCTCTCGCCCGCCCCGAAGGCGGTCTACGTGGAGCTCGACCCGAGCGCGACCTTCCGGCTCGAGGAGCGCTGGGCGAAGGGAGGCTGCGGGGTGCCGCTGGTGGTGCTCGCCTCACCCTACCGCTCGATGCTGCGCCCGCTTCTCGAGTACGTCGGCCGGATCCGCGAGCGCGATGCAAACTCGGTGGTGACCATCGTCATCCCGGAGTTCGTACCGCGCCGGTGGTGGCAACACCTGCTGCACAACCAGACCGCGCTCCTGGTGAAGGGCGCGCTCCTGTTCCGCCGCGGCGTCGTCGTGGTCGACGTGCCGTTCCACCTCGGATCCTGATCGAGGGCCGGCCGCGCGGAGCGCTTCCTCGCGGGCGGCGTCCTCCGGGGGGAAGACCTCCGGCGGGAAGTCCGACGCCTCGCACACCTGGCGCACCTCGACCACCTCGCCGTCGGTGAAGAGCGCC
>DATIFV010000180.1:0-31218 GCA_035455085.1 Candidatus Methylomirabilota bacterium
CGGTGATCAGGTCCCTCGAGGCATCGAGGCCGGCCGGCTTCAGCACGCTCCCGACCGAGCTCGAGACGTTGTTCAGGAAGTGCAGCGGCTTCCATCCGATCTCGTGGGCCTTCTTGATGGCCTGGGCCGCGAACTTCGGGATCGTGATGTTGAAGAACACGTTGGCCCCGCTGTTCTTCAGGTTGACGATCTGGGAGTCGATCGTGGGATCCGTCACCTCGTAGCTCTGCTTCAGCACGATCAGCTTCTTGGCCGCCTCCCCCAGGCCGTCCTCGAAGCCCTTCAGGTAGTCCTTCCCGTAGTCGTCGTTCTGGTACAGGATGCCGACCTTCGCGTCCGGCACGTTCTTGAGCACGTACGCCGCGTAGATCCGGCCCTCGGTCTGATAGTTGGGCTGGTAGCCCATGGTCCACGGGAAGTTCTTCGGGTCGTTCCACTTGGTGGCGCCGGTGGCCACGAAGAGGTGCGGCACCTTCTGCTGGTTCACGTACTTGTGGATGGCGCTGTTCGGAGGGGTACCCAGGGTCTGGAACAGGAAGGCCACCTGGTCCTGCTCGACGAGTCGCCGGACCATCTCGACGGTCTTGGGCGGGCTGTACTGGTCGTCGTAGCTGATGTAGTTGATCTTCCGCCCGTTGATCCCGCCCTCGTCGTTGACCTTCTTGAAGTAGGCGCCGATGGCCTTGCCGATGGTCCCGTAGGCCGAGGCGGGTCCGCTGTAGGGGTTGGTATTGCCGATCTTGATCTCGGTGGCGGTGACGCCCACCACGGTCTGGGCCTGCGCCCCGCCGGCGCCGGCCAAAGCGGCCAGGCCGCCCACCAGCAGCATTGCAACGAACCGCGTGAACAGACTCATGTTCTCCTCCCGTTCAGGTTGAGTGTGGTACACCCGGGCGGGCCGCGGGCCGCCCGCTCACCGCCCCTTCTCCCTTGCAACTCCCGATCCGGTTAGCCGGATCCACACGAGGTGGAGAAAGCCGGCGATACCCCTCGGCATCACGTACATGAAGAGGATCAGGAGGGCGCCGAAGATGGCCCACGGGGCCGCCTTGGAGATGTCCTGGGCCCAGTTGGGCACGAACTGGATGAACAGGGCGCCGTAGATGGCGCCCGAGATCGTCCCGAAGCCGCCGATCACGATCCCGGTCAGGAGCGTGATGGACAGGAAGACGTCGAAGGTGTCGGGGGCCACGAAGGCGATGGCGCTGGCGCTGAGGGCTCCCGCGATCCCGGTGTACGCCGCGCTCACCCCGAACACGACCGACTTGTAGAGGGCGCTGTCGACCCCCATGGCCTCGGCCGCGATGTGGTTGTCCCGGATCGCCACGATGGCGCGGCCGGTGCGCCCGGCCAGGAGATTCCGGGCCAGGACGAAGAGCACCACGGTCACCCCGAGGGTCAGGAAGTACAGCCACTGGTCCTCGGTGAGCGGCAAGCCGTACGGCGCCTTGGGCTTGCTCAGCACGATGCCCTGGGAGCCCCCGGTCCAGTGCTCGAAGTACTTGAGGATCTGCGGGACGGCCAGGGCCAGGGAGAACGTGGCCAGGGCCAGGTAGAGGCCCTCGAGCCGCAGGGCGGGCCGGCCGAAGAGGAAGCCGATCACCAGGCAGACCACCCCCGCGGCCGGGATCGTCCAGCCGTAGCCGATGTCCCAGCGGTCGATCATGATCGCGGCGGTGTAGGCCCCGATCCCGTAGAAGGCCCCGTGCCCGAGCGAGAACTGGCCGTTGTAGCCGGTCAGCAGGTTGAGCCCGAGGAGCGCGATCGCGTAGATGAGGACCTGGGTGAACTGGAAGAGGCGGAAGCCGCTCGTGAAGAACGGCAGCGCGGCCGCCACTGCGAGCACCACCAGCAGCGCGCCGATCCCGAGCGGGCGAGCCGCGGCCCGGCGCGAGGCGGCGAGGTCGCGCGCCCGGCCCGGCGCGGCCTTCGCCGCCTCCGTCTCGCTCGCTGGGGCGTCCATGGCAGCGCTAGACCCGGCGCACGGTGGTCCGGCCGAAGAGGCCGCTGGGCTTCACCAGCAGCACGATGATGATCATGGCGAGGGCCACCGTCAGCTTGAGCTCGGTGCCGATGAACGAGACGTAGGTTCCGACCAGGTTCTCCGTCACCCCCACCAGGAAGCCGCCGACCACCGCCCCGAGCGGGCTCGTGAAACCGCCCACCGTGGCCGCCGCGAACGCGTAGATCTGGATGCCGCCCATCATGTTCGGGTCCAGGAAGACGACCGGCGCCACCATCATCCCGGCCACCGCGCCGAAGGCGGCGGCCAGCCCCCACCCGAGGCCGAGCATCCAGCTCACGCGGATGCCGCACAGACGGCTCGAGACGGGGTTCTGGGCGGCCGCGCGCATGGCGAGGCCGAGCGTGGTGTAGCGGAAGAAGAGGAAGAGAAGCACGAGCATGATCAGGGTGATGCCGATCGCCCCCAGGTCGTGCGCGCCGAACACGATGTTGCCGATCTTGATCGGCTCGGACGGGAAGGGGCTCGGGAACGGCTTCTGGATGTAGGAGTAGATCCAGCCCGCGATGCTGGTGAAGATGACGAGCAGGCCAAGGGTCACGATCACGACGGTGAGGATCGGGGCGCCCTCGACCGGCCGGATCACCACGCGCTCGATGAGGAGCCCGCCCACGAAGGCGATGACGACGGTCGCGCCGAACGTCAGCCAGTACGGCACGCCCGCCTGCAGCAGGGACCAGGCGAGGTAGGTGCTGAACATCGCCATGTTGCCCTGGGCGAAGTTCACGACGTCGGTGGCCTGGTAGATCATCACGAGGGCCAGGGCGAGGCTCGCGTAGATCCCGCCCGTGGCCAGGCCCGACACGATCTGCTGGATCAGGATGTCCATGTGTTCTGTCCGCTGCCGTTCCTTGCCTTCTCCTCCATGTCCGGTCGCCGGTTGGTGATGGGCCTCAGTAGCCGAGGTAGGAGCGGCGAATCGCATCGTCCTTCTTCAGGTCGGCGGCCGGACCCGACATGACCACGCGTCCGGTCTCGAGCAGGTAGGCGTGGTCGGCCAGGTCGAGGGCCATGGCGGCGTTCTGCTCGACCAGCAGCACGCTCACGCCCTCCTCCTGGTTGATGGCGCGCACGATGCGGAAGATCTCACGAACCACCAGCGGGGCCAGGCCCAGCGAGGGCTCGTCCAGGAGCAGGAGCCGCGGGCGGAGCATGAGGCCGCGCGCCACCGCGAGCATCTGCTGCTCGCCGCCCGACAGGGTGCCGGCCTGCTGTCGGCGCCGCTGCGCGAGCACCGGAAAGTACTCGTAGATCTTCGCGTAGTCCGCCGCGAGGCCGGACCGGTCGCGGCGCGCGTAGGCGCCGAGCCGCAGGTTCTCCTCCACGGTGAGGTCCACGAAGGTGCCGCGGCCCTCCGGGGTGTGCGCGATGCCGAGCCGCACGATGTCCTCGGTGCTCTTGCCGTCGATCCGCCCGCCGTCGAAGCGCACCTGGCCGCCGGTCTTCACCATCTGGCACACGGCCCGGAGGGTCGTGGTCTTGCCGGCGCCGTTGGCGCCCAGGATCGTGGTGATCCCGCCGGCCTCCACCGCGAACGACAGACCGTGCAGGACCTTGGTCCACCCGTACTGCGCCTCCAGGTCCTGCGCCTCCAGCAGCGCGGGCATCAGGCCGCGCTCCCGAGGTAGGCGCGGATCACGTCGGGATCGCGCTGCACCGCGGTGGGCGGCCCGTCCGCGATCTTCCGGCCGAAGTCGAGCACCACCACGCGGTCGGACACCTGCATGACCAGGCTCATATGGTGCTCCACCAGCAGCACGGTCACGCCCCGCCGGTCGCGGATCGCGCACAGGATCTCCCCGAGCGCGGCGACCTCCTCGTGGTTGAGGCCGCCGGCGGGCTCGTCCACCAGCAGGAGCTTGGGATGGCCTGCGAGCGCACGGGCCAGCTCGACCCGCTTCAGGGTCCCGAAGGGCAGCCCCGCCGCGGGATGGTCGATCACGCGCTCGAGCTCGAGGAAGGCGATGGCCTCCATCGCCGCCTCGCGCATCATCCGCTCCTCGCGGGCGACCGACGGCAGGCGCAGCGCATTGCTCAGGAAGTCGCTCCGGGTGCGCGCGTGCACCCCCACCATGACGTTCTGGAGCACGGTCATGGTCGGGAAGAGGGCCAGGTTCTGGAAGGTGCGGCCGATGCCGAGGGCGGCCACGTGGTGCGGGGTGTCCCGGACGATCGACCGGCCTTCGAACACGAGGTCGCCTTCGCTGGGGGTGTAGAGCCGGCTCACGCAATTGAACAGCGTGGTCTTGCCCGCGCCGTTCGGGCCGATGAGGCCGACGATCTGCCCGGCGGCCATGTCGAAGGAGACGTGGTCGAGGGCGACGATACCCCCGAAGCGCATCGAGACGTTCCGCACGGAGAGGATGTCGGCGTCCGCGGCCGGCTTCACGGTGCGTACCTTATAGGGGCGGGCGGTGGTTTTGTCAATCCTAAACGCCACTTCGCCGGTATAATCCAGGGTCTATGGCTCACCAGTACATCTTCGTGATGAAGGACCTGAAGAAGATCGTCCCGCCCAAGCGGGAGATCCTGAAGGGCATCTGGCTGTCGTTCTACCCCGGGGCCAAGATCGGCGTGATCGGGGCCAACGGGGCGGGCAAGAGCACCCTGCTCCGGATCATGGCCGGCGTGGACCGGGATTTCCTGGGGGAGGCGTGGCCCGCCGACGGGGTGCGGGTGGGGTACCTGCCCCAGGAGCCGAGCCTGGATCGGGCCAAGGACGTGCGCGGCAACGTCGAGGACGGGGTCGCCGAGATCCGCGGGCTGCTCACGCGCTTCGACGAGATCAATGCCCGCCTGGGCGAGCCCCTGGGTGCGGACGAGATGGACAAGGTCTTGGCCGAGCAGGCGCGCGTCCAGGACGCGATCGAGGCCGCCAATGGCTGGGACCTGGACCGGACGGTCGAGATCGCCATGGACGCCCTGCGCTGCCCCCCGGGCGAGACCGAGGTGGGCACGCTGTCGGGTGGCGAGATCCGCCGGGTGGCCCTCTGCCGGCTGCTGCTGCAGAAGCCGGACCTGCTGCTGCTGGACGAGCCCACCAACCACCTGGACGCCGACTCGGTGGCCTGGCTCGAGCGCTTCCTGAAGGAATATCCCGGCACGGTGGTGGCGATCACCCACGACCGCTACTTCCTCGACAACGTGGCGGGGTGGATCCTCGAGCTCGACCGGGGGGCGGGCATCCCCTGGGAGGGCAACTACTCGTCCTGGCTCGACCAGAAGAAGCAGCGGCTGGCCGTGGAGGAGAAGCAGGAGACGGCGCGGCAGCGCACGCTCGAGCGCGAGCTCGAGTGGGTGCGCATGTCCCCCCGTGCCCGGCAGGCCAAGTCCAAGTCGCGCCTGCAGGCCTACGAGGAGCTGCTCGCCGAGGGCGGGCGCGACCGCGAGGGGCAGGCCGAGATCGTCATTCCCACGCCGCCGCGCCTGGGCGACCTGGTGGTGCAGGCGGAGCACCTGGCCAAGGGCTACGGGGACCGGCTGCTGATCGAGGACCTCTCGTTCAACCTGCCGCGGGGCGGCATCGTCGGGATCATCGGTCCCAACGGGGCGGGCAAGACCACGCTGTTCCGGATGATCACCGGGCAGGAGAAGCCCGATCGCGGGTCGCTGCAGGTCGGCGAGAGCGTGCGCCTGGCCTACGTGGACCAGAGCCGCGACGCGCTCGACCCGGGCAAGACGGTGTGGGAGGTGATCTCGGGCGGCGCCGAGCAGCTCCAGCTCGGCACCCGCCAGATCGCCTCGCGCGCCTACGTGGCCTCCTTCAACTTCAAGGGGGCCGACCAGCAGAAGAAGGTGGGGGACCTCTCGGGCGGCGAGCGTAACCGCGTGCATCTGGCCACCATGCTCAAGAGCGGGGGCAACCTGCTGCTGCTCGACGAGCCCACCAACGATCTCGACGTGGACACCCTGCGCGCCCTCGAGGACGCGCTGCTCTCGTTCGCGGGGTGCGCGGTGGTGATCAGCCACGACCGCTGGTTCCTGAACCGGGTCGCCACCCATATGCTCGCCTTCGAGGGGGACAGCCGGGTGGTGTGGTTCGAGGGCAACTACGAGGACTACGAGGCCGACCGGCGCAAGCGCCTCGGGGCCGCCGCCGACACCCCGCACCGCATCCGCTACAAGCCGCTCACCCGCGGGTAGCCCCGAAGAGGGCACACGTGCGTCGAGGACCACGAGCGCGACCGGACGGAGCGCCCGCGGAAGAGGCGGCATCGACCTGACCGTCGCCCGGGCGGGCGCGGTCGTCACCCTCACCCTCAGCCGGCCCGAGCGCCGCAACGCCCTCGACGCGGCGCTCCTGTCCGATCTCACCGCCACCCTGACCGCGCTCGGCGACGACCCGGGGACCCGCGCCATCGTGCTCACCGGCGCACCGCCCGTCTTCTCGGCGGGGGCGGACCTGGGCCGCGCCGGGGACCGGCCGCGGCCCGGGGAGTTCGTGCGTCTCTTCTCGCGGCTCGCGACGACCCTCGAGCGCCTCGAGCCGCCGGTGATCGCGGCCATCAACGGTCACGCGGTGGGGGGCGGGTGGGCGCTTGCGCTCTGCTGCGACTTCCGCTTCGCGGCGGCGGGCGCGCACTGCTGGGTGCCCGAGGTGGACATGGGCATCGCGCTCCACCCGACGCTGACGGTGCCTTTCGTGCGCCTCGTTGGTCCGGCGCGGGCGCGGGAGATCGCCGTCGAGTGCCGGCGCTACTCGGCGGCCGAGCAGCACGGCATGGGGCTCGCGCACCGCGTCGTGCCCGGGCCCGTGCTGGCGGCCGCCGCCCACGAGTACGCGGCCCAGCTGGCCGCCAAGCCGCCTCGGGCGCTCGCGGAGGTCAAGGCGCGAATCAACCAGATCACGCGCCTCGCGTTCCCCGAGGTGGGGGCGATGACGGAGGGCTTTCTCGAGCGCCCGGTGGGTTGACTTCGCCCCACCGAGCCGATACGCTCGCCGGGTCGTGTCGATGCGACTACGCCCGCACCCCTGACCAGGAGGTCCTTCAATGCTGAAGCGCTTCGCTCTGCTCGTCTCCCTCTTCGTGCTCGCGATCACCCCGGCGGCGGCCCAGCAGGCCCCGATCAAGATCGGTGCGATCCTGCCGCTGACCGGCTCCGGCGCCTCGTACGGGGTGTGGATGAAGGGCGGCACCGAGATGGCGGCGGAGGAGATCAATGCGGCGGGCGGCATCGGCGGCCGCAAGCTGGAGGTCGTCTACGAGGACCACGCGGCCGACGCCTCCAAGGCGGTCAACGCGATGCGGCGGCTGGTCGAGGTGGAGAAGATCCCGTTCACGCTTACCTCTTACTCGGCCCCGACCCTGGCCATCCAGCCCATCGGCGCCCAGAACAAGGTGGTGATGATGAACGGGGGCGGGCAGTCCGACAACCTCGCCAACAAGGACTACCTCTACAACAATATCCCGGTGGTCTCGAACGAAGTCGGGGTGCTGTGCGACTGGCTGACCAAGGAGAAGAAGTTCAAGGCCGCGGTCATGATCGTGGCCAACGACGAGGCGGGTCGCAACTCGGCCAAGTCGTTCCGGGAGCGGTTCACCGCGGGCGGCGGCAAGGTGCTCGCCGAGGAGCAGATCGCCCTGGACGGCAACGACTTCCGCGCGCAGCTGGCCAAGCTCAAGGCCCAGGGCGGCGACCTCCTGTTCATCTCCTCCTACGGCCGGAACGTGGCGATCGTGGCCGATCAGGCGCGCGAGCTCGGCATCACGATTCCGATGGCGGCCACGTCCTGGGTCCAGATCCCGGAGGTGCTGAAGGCGAAGGGTGCCCAGGGTCTGCTGACCACCCGGCTGCCCTTCAGCCCCGACTCACCGTTCGCCCGCAAGTTCAAGGAGCGCTACAAGACTGACGCGGGCTTCTTCGCAGTGCAGTACTACAGCGGCACCCGGATCTTCGCGGCGGCGGCGGAGGCGGCCATGAAGAAGGGTGGGGGCAAGCTGGACGGCGAAGGGGTGAAGAACGCCATCGAGTCCATCAAGGCCTTCGACACCATCTCCGGCAAGCTGGTCTTCCAGCCCAACCACGCCGCGGTCATGGACATCGAGGTGGGCGTGCTCAAGGACGGCAAGGTGGAGGTCGAGAAGATCATCAAGGCCGGGCAGTAGCGCGGGCAGGCCGTGGACCTCGCGCTCCAGCTCCTCGCCACGGGTCTCGTGGTGGGGAGCCTGTACGCGCTGTGCGCCATCGGCTGGGGCCTGATCTACGGCACGACTCTGCACTTCCACGTGGCCCACGGGGCGGTGTTCGCGCTCGCCGCCTACTACGCCTACGTGGGCCAGAAGCTCCTGCACCTGCCGCTGGTGGCGGCGGTCTTGCTCGCCATCGTCGGCGCGGCCGTCTCCGGCCTCCTGATCGATCTGCTGCTCTACCAGCAGCTCGAGCGGCGCGGCGCCTTCCGCACCAGCCTCTTCATCGCCTCGCTCGGCCTGCTCATCCTGCTCGAGAACGTGCTCGCCATCGTGTTCACCCCGGATCCGATGCGCATGGACATCGGTGCGCTCAACACCGCGGTGATCATCGGCCCGGTCTTCCTCACCTACCTGCACATCCTGACCGTCGCTCTCGCGGTCGGGGGCTACGTGGCCCTGGTGCTGTTCCTCAAGCGCTCGCGCTGGGGCCAGGCGATCCGTGCAGTGTCGAGCGCCCCCGAGATGGCCCGCACGGTGGGGATCGACCTCAACCGGGTGCACCTCCTGACCTACGCGGTCGGCTCGGCCCTGGCCGCGCCGGCGGGGATCCTGGTGGCCATGGACGTGGGCGCCGAGCCGTTCCGGGGCACCCGGTTCGTGCTGCTGGCGTCGGTGGGCGTCATCATGGGCGGGATCGGCTCCATCCCGGGCGCCATGCTGGGCGGGATCTTCCTGGGCCTGCTCGAGAACCTGGGGATCTGGAAGCTGCCGTCGGAGTGGCAGGCCGCGATCAGCTTCGGGGTCTTCCTGGTCTTCATCGTCCTCCGGCCCCGGGGCTTCTTCGGGCGCACCATCCACTCCGCGGAGATCTGACTCCGGCATGCTCGCCTACATCGCTCACTACCTCGTCATGGTGGGGATCTACACGATCCTCGCCACCTCCCTCAACCTGCTGGTGGGCTACTCCGGGATCTTCTCGCTCGCCCACGCCGCGATCTACGGCATCGGCGCGTACGCCTCGGCCCTCGCGGCCCTGAAGCTCGGGCTGGGGTTCTGGGGCGGATTGCTGGTGGCCGCGGTGGTGGGCGCGCTCGCGGCGGCCCTGGTGGCGATCCCTTCGCTGCGGGTGGCCGGCGACTACTACATCGTCGCCTCTTTCGGGCTGCAGGTGGTGATCCTCACCGTCTTCATCAACTGGACCTCGCTCACCAACGGCCACGCCGGCCTGCCCGGCATCCCGCGCCCGAGCGTGTTCGGCCTCATGGTCGACGACCCGTTCCGCTACGTGGTGCTGTCCCTCGCGCTGGCCGGGCTGACCTACGCGATCTGCCGCCGCCTCACCGGCTCGGCATTCGGACGCACGCTGCGGGCGGTCCGCGAGGACGAGATCGCGGCCCAGGCCACCGGCAAGAACGTGGTGGTGGTGAAGATCACCATCACCACGATCTCGTCGGCGCTGGGGGCCCTGGCGGGAAGCCTCTACGCCCACTACATCACCTACATCAACCCGACCAGCTTCACGCTGGACGAGTCGATCTTCATCACCTCCCTGGTGATCCTGGGCGGGACGGAGCGGCTGGCCGGCCCGTTCGTCGGGGCCCTGATCCTCCTCGCGGTGCCCGAAGCGCTGAAGTTCCTGGCGATCCCCGACACGGTGGCGGCCCCGATGCGCCAGATACTCTACGGCGCGCTCCTCATCCTGTTCATGTTCGTGCGGCCCGAGGGCATCCTGGGTCGCGCCCGCGTCCGCCCCGCCGCCTGAGGGATCGGGTGCGATGGCGGCCCCCATCCTGACCGTGCAGGGCGTCTCCAAGGCTTTCGGCGGCATCCAGGCGGTGGAGGACTGCACCTTCGAGGTCGCCCCACGCCTGATCACCGGGCTGATCGGCCCGAACGGAGCCGGCAAGACCACCGTGTTCAACCTGATCACCGGCTTCCTGCGCGCGGACGGCGGCTCGATCCGCTACAAGGGCGAGGAGCTGCTCGGGCTCCACCCCCACGAGGTGGAGATCCGCGGGGTCGTGCGCACCTTCCAGCACCTGCGCCTCTGGGGCAAGATGACGGTGCTGGAGAACGTCCTGCTGGGCTGCCGCACGCCGCTCGGGGAGAGCGTGGTCTCGCTCTTCCTGCGGCCGGGCCGCGTGCGTGCGGAGGAGGCGGCGGCGCGGCGCCGGGCCCTGGAGGTGCTGGACTTCTTCGGGCTGGCCGGCCGGGCCCACGAGCTGGCCGAGGACCTCGCGTACCCGGAGCAGAAGCTCCTGTCGATGGCGCGCATCTTCGCCACCGACGCGGAGGTGCTGCTGCTCGACGAGCCGACCTCCGGGCTCGACACCGAGTCGCTGGGCCGCATCGTGCCGATGGTGCGGCGGCTCACCGAGCACGGCAAGACGGTGCTGCTGATCGAGCACAACATGGAGCTGATCGCCCAGCTGTCGGACGAGGTGGTCTTCCTCCACCAGGGCCGGGTCATGGCCCGCGGCCGCGCCGAGCAGATCACCCGCGATCCTGCCCTCACCGAGATCTACTTCGGGGTCTAGGGGCATGGCCCTCCTGGAGGTCGCGGGGCTCGAGGCCGGCTACGGCAAGAAGACCGTGCTCCAGGGCGTGTCCTTTCACGTGGACGAGGGCGAGGTGGTGGCGCTGCTGGGCCACAACGGCGCTGGCAAGTCCACCACCCTCAGGGCGATCCTGGGGCTCCTGCCCGCGCGGGCCGGCCAGGTGCGCTTCGGCGGCGCGACGTGGGCCAACGGCGATCCGGCCGAGAACGTGCGTCGCGGGCTGGCCCTCGTGCCTCAGGGCCGCGGGGTCTTTCCCGATCTCACGGTGCTGGAGAACCTGGCGCTGGGCGCCTACACGCAGTCGGACCGCGCCGCGACCCTCGGCCGGATGGAGGAGATCCTCGAGCTGTTCCCGATCCTGGCCGAGCGCCGCACCCAGCAGGTCGGGACGATGTCCGGTGGGCAGCAGCAGATGGTGGCGCTGGGCACCGCCCTCATGCAGCGGCCGCGTCTCATGATGATGGACGAGCCGTCCATCGGTCTCGCCCCGGTGCTCGTGCAGCGCGTGCTGGAGACCGCGGTCCAGATCAACCGGCGCTTCGGCACCGCCATCGTGCTCGTGGAGCAGAACATCAAGACCGCCCTCGGCATGGCCCGGCGGGCCTACGTGATGAAGTCGGGCCGCATCGTCCTCGAGAAGCCGGCCGCCGAGCTGCTGGCCGCTCCGGAGTCGTGGTGGGAGCTCTACTGACGGACGGGCCGGAGCCTACCTCCCGCGGGCTGCTGGCCTGGGCCGCGGCGCGCCATCGGCACGCGGAGGCGCTCGCTCACGGGGAGCGACGGTGGACCTTCGATGGGCTGCTGGACCAGGCGCGGCGGCTCGCCGCCGGCCTCGGCGCGCGGGGGATCGGGCCCGGCGACCGGGTGGGGATCTGGCTGCCGAACTGGCCGGAGTGGGTATTCGCCCGGCACGCGCTCGGTATCCTCGGCGCGGTGGCGGTGCCCATCAACACCCGCTACAAGTCTGAGGAGCTCGCCTACTGCCTCCGCCAGGGCGAGTGCCGGGCCCTGCTCTCGGCCGACCGGTTCCTGGGCATCGACTTTCGGGCCACGGTGGAGGCGGTGCGCGGCGGGCTCCCCGCGCTCGAGTGGGTGGCCTATCCCGACGAGATCGCCGCGATGCTCGCGGGTCCGCCGCTGCCCGAGGCTCGCTGGCCCGCGCTCTCGCCCGACGACGTCGGCTACCTGATCTACACCTCGGGCACGACCTCCTTCTCCAAGGGGGTACAGCTCACCCACCGGAACCTCTCGCGCAACACGATCGAGGCCGGCCGCGCGGTGAGCCTCCGGCCGGGAGAGCGCATGCTCGTCGCGGTACCCCTGTTCTCCTCCTTCGGCACCTGCCATCTCTCGTTCGCCGCCCTCTCCGCCGGAGCCTGTTTGGTGCTGCAGGATCACTTCGATCCGCCCGCGACCCTCGAGCTGCTCGTCCGCGAGCGGATCACCTACCTGCCGTGCGTGGACACCATGCTCCTGGCCATGGCCGAGACCGGGCGGGTGGGCGACCACGATCTCCGGCACCTCGCCCGCATCATGGCCGCGCCGCTCAACCCGGCCGGCATCACCGCGGGCTACGAGTGCTTCAAGGCCGCCGCGGTCTGGACCGGCTACGGCCTGACCGAGGCCAGCGCGATCAGCGGTGTGCACCTGGCCCGGGGCCCGCAGGACGAGGCCCTGTTCCGTCCGCTGCCCGGGGTCGGGGTCCGGGTCGTCGAGCCGGAGAGCGGCGCGCCGCGGGCGGTGGGAGGGGAGGGCGAGATCCAGATCCGGGGCGGGCACGTGACCCCGGGCTACTACAAGATGCCGGAGCAGACCGCCGCGCTCTTCACCCCCGACGGCTGGATGCGCACCGGCGATCTCGGCCGCGAGGAGTCGCCTGGCCTCTTCCGCTTCCTGAGCCGGCTCAAGGAGGTGCTCAAGACCGGAGGCTTCCTGGTCGCTCCGCTCGAGATCGAGGCGGTGCTGGGCGAGCATCCCGCGGTGGCCGAGGCCTGCGTGGTTCCCCGGCCGGACGGCAAGCTCGGCGAGGTCGGGGTGGCCTTCGTCCAGCTCAAGCCCGGTGCGGCCTGCACCGCCGAGGATCTGCTCGGTCTGTGCGCGACGCGGCTGGCCAACTTCAAGGTCCCCCGCCAGATCGTCTTCGTGGACGGCTATCCGCGCACCGCCACCGGGAAGATCCAGCGGGCGCGCCTGAGAGAGCGCCTGGCCGGCGCCTGAGCGGAATGGACTTCGAGCTGACTCCCGAGCAGCGCGAGCTCCGGCAGACGGTCCGCCGTCTGGCCGAGCGCGAGTTCCGCCCCAAGGCCGCGCGCTGGGACGAGGCGGAGGCCTTCCCGTGGGAGAACATCCCGGTCCTGCGGGAGGCCGGCCTGCTCGGGCTGGCCCTGCCCGAGGCCTACGGCGGCGGCGGCGGTACCGTCTTCGACCTGGCGCTGGTCATGGAGGAGCTGGCCCGCTGCTGCGTGGCCACCGCGTTCATCGTGGGCCAGCAGAACGGGTTCGGGGCCAAGGCCATCGCGCTCTTCGGCACCGAGGCGCAGCGGCAGCGCCACCTGCCTGCGATCGCCCGCGGCGAGCGCCTGATCGCCTGGGCCATGAGCGAGCCGGGCGCGGGCTCCGACCTGCGCAATCTCGGCTGCCGCGCGCGCCGCGACGGCGACGCCTACGTGCTCGACGGCCGCAAGACCTTCTGCTCCCTGGGCGCGGTGTCACAGCTGAACGTGGTGATCTGTCGCTTCGACGGCGTCGCCGGCTTTCCCGGCCTGGGCGCGCTGCTCGTCGAGGCCGACGCCCCCGGCTTCTCGCGCGGGCGCGAGATCCCGGAGATGGGGCTCCGGGGCACCGCCATGGCCGACCTGGTCTTCGAGGAGTGCCGCGTCCCCGCCGACAGCCTCCTGATCGCACCCGGCGAGTTCAAGAAGATCCTGCAGATCATGGACGGCGAGCGTACCGCGGGCAATCCGCCGATGTCGCTCGGCATCGCCCAGGGCGCGCTCGAGGAGGCCCTGCGCTTCGCGGGAGAGCGGCAGGCCTTCGGGCAGCGGGTGGCGGACTTCCAGGGCATCCGCTGGATGCTCGCCGACATGGCGGTGAAGGTGGAGGCGGCGCGCCTGCTGGTCTACCGCGCCGCGTGGCGGGCCGCCCGCGGTGCGCCGGATCCGTTCGAGGCCTCGGTGGCCAAGGCCTTCACCAACGAGATGGCGGTCTCGGTGTGCAACGACGCGCTGCAGATCCACGGCGGCTACGGCTATACCCGCGAGTTCCCGGTGGAGCGGATGCTGCGGGACGCCCGCGGGCTCTGCATCGGCGACGGCACCACCCAGATCCAGAAGAACATCATCGCCAGGCACCTGGTGAAGGGCTGAGCGTGCGAGAGGTCTGCATCGTGGGCATGGCCGAGACCGCGGTGGGCCGCCTCGAGGGCAGCACCTCGCTCGGGCTGCAGGCCGAGGCCTCGCGCCTCGCGCTGAGCGACGCGGGCCTCGAGGCGGGGCAGGTCGACGCGGTGTACAACCTCGACCCCTACACGCAGGCCATGAGCATGTTCGCCCAGAGCCTGCTCGAGTACATGGGGCTCACCCCCACCATCGCCGCCACCATCGACGCGGGCGGCACCGTGACGCCGATGCAGATGATCCTGAACGCGATCGCGGCCATCGGTCAGGGCTACGCGGAGGTGGCGCTCTGCACCTTCGGCGAGAACGCGCTGACCGGCCGGCCCAAGGGCGTGCACGGCCTGCCGCAGGGGCCGTCGCTCGGCCAGGAGGAGTTCGAGGAGCCGTTCGGCTGCATCGGCATGGTGATCCCCTACGCGCTGGCCGCCCGGCGCCACATGCATCGCTACGGCACCACCAAGGAGCACCTCGGCGCGGTCGCGGTGTCCGCGCGCCGGCACGCTGCGCTCAACCCGCGCGCGCAGATGCGGAGGCCGCTCAGCATGGCCGACTACCTGGCCGCCCGCCCGATCGCCGATCCGTTCGGACTGCTCGACTGCTCGGTGATGTCGGACGGCGCGGGGGCGCTGGTGCTCACCACCGTGGAGCGGGCCCGCGACCTCGCCACCACGCCGGTGCGCGTGCTCGGCTGGGGCGGCAAGGCCACCCACAAGAACGTGAACCAGATGCCCGACGTCGACGCGCTCGGCCTGCGGCCGGCCGGAGAGATGGCGCTCGGCCGCGCCGGTGTCGGGATCGGCGACGCGGACTTCTGCTGCGTCCACGACGCGTTCACCATCTCGACCATCCTCGGCGTCGAGGCCCTCGGCCTCTGCGCCGACGGCGAGGGCGGCCCGTACGCGGCGGCGGGCCGGCTCGACCTGGGCGGACCCTGTCCGGTGAACCCCCACGGCGGGCTCCTCTCGCACGCCCACATCGGTGGGATGAATCATCTCTGCGAGGCGGTCCGACAGCTCCGCCACCAGGCCGAGCCCGGGCGCCAGGTGCCCGGGGCGCGGGTGGGGGTGGTCAGCGGCAACGGCGGCGTGTTCTCGCTCTGCGGGGTGATGGTGCTGGCCCGGGGGATCTGAGGCGCCGATCATGAGCCCCGACTACGGCAAGCCCCTGCCGCGCCCCTCCGCGGCCACCGCGCCCTTCTGGGAAGGCTGCCGCGCCGGCGTGCTGCGCCTGCCCTGGTGCCGGGCCTGCGGCCGGCCCCACTTCTTTCCCCGGTCGCTCTGCCCGCACTGCCTCGGTCCGGAGCTCGAGTGGCGCGACGCCACCGGCCGTGGGCGCGTGTGGAGCCACTCGACGGTGCGGCTGTCGTTCTGGGGCAAGGCGTTCGACGACAGCCTGCCCTACGTGGTGGCGATCGTGGAGCTGGAGGAGGGTGTGCGCCTGCTCAGCAACGTCGTGGGCTGCCCGCCGGAGGCGGTCGAGATCGGGATGCCGGTGACGGTGACCTTCGAGGCGGTCACCGCAGAGATCACGCTGCCGCGCTTCACGGTAGGCCGGTGAGCGCCGCCGTTCCCCGCACCGCCGACATCGTCGTCATCGGGGCCGGCGCGATCGGCGCGAGCATCGCCTACCACCTCGGCCGCCGCGGGGCCCGCGACGTGGTGGTGCTCGAGCGCGACCAGGTTGGCGCCGGCTCCACCAGCAAGGCGGCGGGGGGTATCCGCGTGCAGTTCGCGACCCGGGTCGAGATCGCGCTGTCCCTGCGCGGCATCGCCTTCTTCCAGCGCTTCGAGGAAGAGATGGGGGTGCCCTGCGACTTCCACCAGGAGGGCTACCTCTTCGTGGTCACGGACGAGGCGACCCTCGCCCGCTTCCGGGCCAACGTGGCCCTGCAGCGGAGCATGGGCGCCGACGTGCGGGTGATCGCCCCGGACGATGCGCGGGCCCTGGTGCCCGCCCTCAACGTCGACGACATCCTCGCCGCGGTGTGGGGGCCCATGGACGGCCACGCCTCGCCCAACGACGTGGTGCAGGCCTACGCCGCGCAGGCCCGCGCGCGCGGGGTCCGCGTGCTCGAGGGCATCCCGGTGACCGGCATCGTGATCGAGCACGGGCGGGTGGCCGGCGTGCAGACGCCGGCCGGAGCCATCGCGACGCGGGTGGTGGTCAACGCGGCCGGGCCGTGGGCGCCGCTCGTCGGTCGCATGGCCGGGCTCGAGCTGCCGGTGGACCCCCGGCGTCGGCACATCTTCGTCACCGATGCCTTCGAGGAGATCCGTCATCCGCTGCCGCTCGTCACCGACACCGGGAGCGGCTTCTACTGCCGGAGCGAGCAGGGGGCGATCCTGATGAGCCCGGGCGACGTCGGGGAGAGCACCGAGTACGAGGCGCGCGTGGACTGGAGCGCGCTCGAGCAGACCGTCGAGAAGGCGGTCCGCCGCATTCCCGCGCTCGAGCGCGCGCAGGTGCGGCACGCCTGGGCCGGGCTGCGGCCGCTCACCCCGGACGGCCGCGCCATCGTCGACTGGGCCCCGGGAGTCGAGGGGCTGTTCCTCGCGGTCGGCTTCTGTGGCCACGGCTTCCAGCACTCTCCCGCGGTGGGCGAGGCGGTGGCCGAGCTGCTCCTGGATGGCCGCTCCGCCCTCGAGCTGCACGACCTGCGTCTGGGCCGCTTCGGCCCGGCTTGACAGGACGCGATCGGCCCGATAACGTCCGAGTTCGCCGCGATGCAGAGCGTTTCCGTCGACCGTCTCCGGCAGGTGGCGAACCTCGCCCGCTCGGTGGCCAGCGCCCTCGACATGGACACCGTGCTCCGCCAGGTGGTGGAGGCGGTGCGGTCGCTCCGGCCCGGGGCCGGCTGCGTGGTGCGCCTGGTGGACACCGAGCGGGGCGGTTACCGGCTCGCGGCCAAGGGCGGGGTCCCCGAGAACGCCTCGGACACCGAGAGCGTAGCCTCGATCATTCCCTTCGGCCGCGGGGTCACTCACGTGGTCGCGGAGAGCGGACAGCCGGTGCTGCTGCCCGACGTGCTCGGCGATCCGCGCCTGGTGTCCACGCTCTGGCGCGAGGAGCACGGCCCCAAGGCCTACTACGGGGTGCCGATCACCGCGGGCGGCGAGCTCATGGGGGTGCTCAGCGTCGCTCTCTCCGAGAGCGAGCCTCCCACCACCGAGGAGCGGGAGATCGTGGACCTGCTCGCTAGCCATGCCGCGGTGGCGATCGGCAACGCCCGGCTCTTCGCGGAGAGCGAGACCCGGCGGCGGACTGCGGAGGCCCTCGCCGAGGTCTGGCGCTTCCTGTCCGAGACCTTCGACGCGGCGGCCCTCGGCCAGCGCATCGCGGACGTGGTGCTGCGGGCCCTGCGGGTGAGGGCGGCCGTGCTGTACCGCCTCCTGCCCGGGTCCGGTGATCTCGCGGTGATCGGCCGCTCCGGGGAGGCCGAGCAGATCTTCGACCCCGATTTCGTGATGCCCGCCGGCCATGGAATCGTGGGGCTGGCGGTGAGCCGCCGGCAGCCGGTGATCATGCCCGACGCGCGGGGAGACTCCCGGACCGTGCTTGCTCCCGGGATGCGGTTGGGGCAGACGGTGTGCGCATCGGCCCTCTCGCTGCCCCTGATCGTGAAGGGGCAGGTAGTGGGCGGCTTCACGGTGGGGGACGTCCTCGGGCGCGTGTACACCGACGAGGACCTCCGCCTGGCCCAGGCCTTCGCGGACCAGGCCGCGGTGGCGCTCGAGAACGCGCGGCTCTTCGCGGAGACCGAGCGCCGGCGACGCGAGAGCCTCGCGCTCAGCAATGTGAGCCAGACCCTCGCCCAGTCCCTGCATCCGGGCGGGGTGGCCCAGCGCGTGGTGGACTCGGTGGGCGACCTCCTCGGGGTGCCGAACGCCTCCCTCTTCCGCCTCGATCCCGAATCGGGCGCGCTCGAGGAGACCGCCTGCTGCTGGCAGTCGCCGTTCCGCGACCGGCCGCAGCGCTACGCGCGGGGGACCGGCGCGGTGGGGCTCGCGGTGGCCGAGCGGCGGGCGGTGGTCTCCAACGACCTCCTCGCCGACCCCCGGCTCCGGTTCGGCCCCGACCTGCGGGCCTTCATCGAGCGCTCGGGGATCCGCTCGATCCTGGCGGTGCCCCTGATCGTGAAGGAGCAGGTGATCGGCGCCCTCGCCCTCGCGGACACCACCGGCCGCGTGTTCACCGCCGACGACGTGCGCCTCGCCCAGGCCTTCGCGGATCACGCGGCGGTGGCGCTCGAGAACGCGCGTCTCTTCGCGGAGGCGGAGCGAGGCCGGATCGAGGCCGAGACCCTCGCGGAGCTCGTGCGCACGATCAGCGCCACCCTCGACGTGGACTCGGTCCTGCGCCGGGTCGCCGCGGCGGCCCGGGAGCTGTGCGGGAGCGACATCGCCGACATCCTGCTCAGGGACGCCGAGTCCGACACCATGTTCGAGCGCTACGGTGTGGGCCACGCGGTGGAGGATGCGGAGGCGCCCCGCATCGTGCGGGGCCGGGGCGCGGGCGGCCGGGCCTGGAGCACCGGCCGGCCCTTCCGGACCGGGAACCACGTGGGCGATCCGCGGATCCGCGACGACTATCCGGACGCGGTCAGGCGGGAAGGGGTCGTCGCGACCCTGGTGGTCCCGATCTGGATCAACGCCCAGGTCGAGGGGCTGCTCTACGTCTCCAACCGGGTCGACCGGCCGTTCACCGACCGCGACGAGGCGATCTTGATCCGGCTGGCCGACCACGCGGCCATCGCCATCCAGAACGCGACCCTCTACAGCCGCCTGCAGGGGCTCTCGGGACGCCTGATGGAGGTGCAGGAGGCGGAGCGGCGCCATCTGGCCCGGGAGCTCCACGACGAGATCGGCCAGCTCCTCACCGGGCTGCGGCTGACCCTCGACGTGCCCGAGCCCTCGTCGCCGATGCTGCGCGAGCGGCTCGGCCAGGCCCAGGACCTGGTGCAGGAGCTGCTTGAGCGCGTCCGCGCCCTGTCGCTCGACCTGCGGCCGAGCATCCTCGACGACCTGGGGGTGCTGCCCGCGCTCCTGGGCCACATCGAGCGCTACACCAGCCAGACCAAGATCCGGGTCCACCTCGAGCACAGCGGGCTCGACCGGCGCTTCGCCCCGGAGACCGAGACCGGCGTCTACCGCATCGTGCAGGAGGCGCTCACCAACGTGGCCCGGCACGGGGGCGTGGACGAAGTGACGGTGCGTCTATGGGCCACCGACGACGTGCTGGGCGTGCAGGTCGAGGACCACGGGAGCGGCTTCGACCCCGGCGCGGTGCTCGGCACCGGCCGGACCGGCGGCCTCGCCGGCCTGCGCGAGCGCGCCGCGCTGCTGAACGGTCACCTGACGGTGGAGACCCAGCCCGGGCACGGGGTGCGGCTGACCGCGGAGGTGCCGCTCGACGGGGCGCTCCGGCGAGGGGCGGAATGAAGGTGATCACGGTGGTGCTGGCCGAGGATCACCACGTGGTGCGGCAGGGCCTGCGCGCGCTGCTGGCGGCCGAGCCGGACCTGGAGGTGGTGGGCGAGGCGGCGAGCGGGCTCGACGTGAGCGACCTGGTGGAGCGGCTCCGGCCGGACGTGCTGGTGGTGGACTTCGTGATGCCGGGCCTGAACGCGCCCGACATCGTGCGGCGGGTGGGCCGCGTCTCCCCGCGTACGCGCGCCCTCGTGCTCTCGATGCACGCCAACCCCGCCTACGTGGTGGAGGCCGTCCAGAGCGGCGCCGCCGGCTACGTGCTCAAGGGCTCCAGCGCGGCGGAGCTGGTGCGGGGGATCCGGGCCGTCGCGGCGGGCTTCCGGCACCTGAGCCCGCCGCTCTCCGAGGAGATGGTCGAGGCCTACGCCCAGCGCGCGGTGCCCACCGGGCTCGACCTCTACCGCACCCTCACCCAGCGGGAGCGCGAGGTCCTCCAC
The DNA here is from genome assembly GCA_035455085.1 of Candidatus Methylomirabilota bacterium. GTDB lineage: Bacteria > Methylomirabilota > Methylomirabilia > Rokubacteriales > CSP1-6 > CAMLFJ01. The sequence goes on from DATIFV010000180.1 coordinate 20,031, forward strand.
CTCGCGGCGGAGGGGCAGACCAGCGCGCAGATCGGCGCGCGCCTGAACATCAGCCCGCGCACGGTGGAGGTGCACCGCGCGAACCTCCTGCGCAAGCTGCGGCTGCGGGGCCAGAGCGACCTGGTGCGCTACGCGGTGGGACGCGGGATCGTCACGATCGACGGCTGAGCCGCGGGCGCGATTTACGTAGCTCTACGAATAGACGGGCACACGGTCACGCGTGCATCGTCGCGGGTGGTGGCGACCAGGCTCTCGGCATCCCGCGCGCCGGCCCATGGCTGAGCCGGAGACTCCCCGGGCCACCGTCCTCGTCGTCGAGGACGAGGAGGAGGTCCGCGCGCTCGCCCGCGACGTCCTCGAGATGAGCGGCTACCGGGTCCTGGAGGCCCTGGACGTGGCCGACGCCGCGCGCCTCGCCGAGACTCACCCCGGCCCGATCCACCTGCTGATCACCGACGTGGTCATGCCGGGCGCCAGCGGGCCGGAGCTGGCGCGGCGGCTGCGGGGAACCCGCCCCGACCTGCGGGTCCTCTGCATGTCGGGCTACCCCGAGAGCAACGACCGGCGGGGCGAGGCCGAGGCGGGCTGGACCGCGTGGCTGCAGAAGCCCTTCACCCCCGACGGGCTGATGAGCAAGGTGCGAGAGTGCCTCACCAGCTGAGCACGCCGGTCTTCCAGTAGCCCAGCGCCTGCCAGAGGACCCCGCCCAGGAACATCGCGACCCCGAGGATGGCGAGCCCGCGGAAGGCGGTGGGCGGCGGGGTGCCGCGCCGCCACTCGCCCGCGCACGAGTACCACACCGCGGCCAGCAGCAGGGCACCGACCCCCGCGACCTGCAGGAGCCAGCCCGCCATCACTCCCAGCGTGAACTGCGGATCGAAGAAGATCGTCGGATGGTACATGCTCGCTCCTGTTCTCAGCGGGGCTGCATGCGGATGGCGCCATCCAGCCGGATGGTCTCGCCGTTGAGCATCGGGTTCTCGATGATGTGGGCCGCGAGGGCCGCGTACTCGGGTGGCCGGCCCAGGCGCGGCGGGAAGGGCACCTGCTTGCCGAGCGACACGCGGGCGGGCTCGGGCAGCCCGGCCAGCATGGGCGTCTCGAACAGGCCGGGGGCGATGGTCATCACCCGGATGCCCAGCTCGGCGAGGTCGCGCGCGATCGGAAGGGTCATGCCGACCACCCCGCCCTTGGAGGCCGAGTAGGCGGCCTGGCCGATCTGCCCGTCGAAGGCGGCCACCGACGCGGTGTTGACGATCACGCCCCGCTCGCCTTCTGCGTTGGGCGCGTTCTTGGCCATCTGGGCGGCGGCGAGCCGGATGCAGTTGAAGGTCCCGATCAGGTTGACCTGGATGGTGCGGGTGAAGCCGGCCAGGTCGGCGGGCCCGCGCTTGCCGAAGGTCTTGTCGGCGGTCCCGATACCCGCGCAGTTGACGAGGGCGTGCACCGCCCCGAACCGCGCCACCGCCGCCTCGAGGGCCGCGGTCACCTCCTCGGGGTTGGTGACGTCGGCGGGAGCAAACAGGGCGCGCGCCCCGAGGCCGGCGGCGACCGCGGCCCCCGGCGACTTCGCGAGGTCGAGCAGCACCACCGCGCCCCCCGCCCCGTGCAGGCGCTCGGCGGTCGCCCGGCCGAGACCGGAGGCGCCGCCCGTGACGACCGTGGTCGATCCCGCGATCTGCATGCCGCCCTCCTCGGGGAGCTGAGCCGACGGTGTAGTATAACCGAGCAGGCCATGCCGCTTCCCCTCTGGATCCGGACCCCCGACGAGCTGCGCGCGCTGGCCCACGACCTCGCGGGGGCGCGCGCGGTGGCCATCGACACCGAGGCCGACAGCCTGCACCACTACCCGGGCAAGCTCTGCCTCGTGCAGATCGCCGACCCGGACGGGCGCGGGCACCTGGTGGATCCCCTCGCGCTGCGCGATCTCTCGCCGCTCGGGTCGGTCCTGGCCGACCCGGGCACCGTCAAGGTCCTGCACGCGGCGGACAACGACCTGGCCTATCTCAAGCGGCTCTACGGCGCCACCGTGACGTCGCTGTTCGACACTGCGGTGGCCGCGCGCTTCCTCGGTGCGACCGCCCTCGGCCTGGAGGGCCTGCTCACCCAGTACCTCGGGGTGACCGCGGTGAAGTCGCGCCAGAAGGACGACTGGTCGCGCCGGCCCCTGACCCCCGAGCAGGAGGCCTACGCCCTGGACGACGTGCTCCACCTCATTCCCCTCCGCGAGCGGCTGCTCGAGGCCCTGCAGGCGATGGGGCGCGCGGGGTGGGTGGAGGAGGAGTGCGCGGCGCTCGCCGCCCTGGTGGTGTCCGAGAAGCCGCCCGATCCCGACGCCTACATGCGGCTCAAGGGCGCCCGCGAGCTGGACGCGCGGGGCCTGGCGACGCTGCGCGAGCTCCACGCGGCTCGGGAGAGCCTCGCGCTGCGGCTCGATCGCCCGCCCTTCATGATCGTGGGCAACGAGAGCCTGGTGGCGCTGGCCGCCCGGCGGCCGCACGACGCGGAGGGCATCCTCGCGGTGCCGGGCTGCACGCCGCCGGTGATCCGCCGCGCGGGCCCCGCGATCCTCGAGGCCATCGCGCGCGCGGAGGCCCTGCCCGAGGCCGAGCTGCCCGCCTACCGTCCCGCCCCGCGCCCCCACGTGCCCGGGGCGGTGCGGCGCCGCGCGGAAGCCCTGCGGGAGTGGCGCGGGCGCGCCTCGAAGCAGATCGGGCTCGAGCCCGGGGTGCTGTTCCCGCAGCGCCTCATCGATCGTCTCGCCGCCGCGCCGCCCGCCGATCTCGCCGCGCTGCGACAGGTGGACGGCGTGCGCGACTGGCGCGTCGGCCTCTTCGGCGCCGATCTGCTCAAGGTCCTCGCCGCCGCCTGATCGCCCGCCGCCCGTCCGCTTGCCCTCGCCGCGGGTTGGTGGTACGGCTGAGGCCAAGGATCTGGATCGGAAAGGAGGGTCACCATGGCCTCCCACTCCCGGTACTTCCGCGATGGCGTCATCGCCGGCCTCATCGGGGCCGCGCTCGTGGCCGCCTGGTTCCTCATCTACGACGCGGCGCGCGGGCGCCCCTTCCGCACGCCGTCCCTGCTGGGCGCCGCCACCTTCGAGGGCGTGAAGGATCCGGCGGCGGTGCCCACCGCGGTGCACCTGGTCGTGCAGTACACGGTCCTGCACGGCGTGGTGTTCGCCCTGATCGGCGTTCTCATCGCGTACCTGATCGTGTCCGCCCAGCGCGAGCCCAGTCGCGTGCTGATCCTGGTCATCGCGCTGCTGTGCTTCGAGGTGTTCTTCCTGGCGGTGGTGACGTGGCTCGCCCATCCGGTGCTCGACGAGCTCGCGTGGTGGGCGATCCTCTCCGGAAACGCCCTCGCGGCCGGCGGCATGCTGCTCTACCTGTTCATCGGCCACCGCGCCCTCGGGCGGGCGCTGCTGGGGCCGCTCTGGACGCGCGTGGTGCGCGAGGGGCTCGCGGGCGGGCTCCTGGGCGCCGCCGCGGTCGCGCTGTGGTTCCTGGCCTACGACGCGGCGGCGGGGGTGCCGCTGCGCACCCCGGCCCTGCTGGGTGCCACGCTCTTCCACGGGCTGCGCGACCCGAGCGCGCTGGTGGTCACGGCGCCGGTCGTGCTCCAGTACACCATCGTCCACGGCGCGGCGTTCGTCCTCTTCGGGCTCGCCGCGGCCGGGCTGCTCGCCCTCGCCGACCGCGAGCCGCGGCTGCTCTTCGCGCTCGTGATGCTCTTCTGCTGCTTCGAGGTCTTCTTCGCCGCCATGGTGGCGATCCTCGCGGAGCGGCTCCTCGAGGCGATCCCCTGGTGGACCATCCTCGGGGGCAACCTGATCGCCACCCTCGTGATGGTCGGCTACTTCTTCCGCAACCACCGGGTCACCTGGCACGAGTTCCTCCACGCCCGCCGCTAGGATGGGACCCCAGTCCTGATGGAAATGTCGGAATGTAAGACCTGACCCCGGGTAGACTTCTGCCAGGGCTCATCGAGAGGAGGGGCGGACCGTGGCGGATGGCGAGCTGAAGGGGCGGGTGGCGGTGGTCACGGGTGGCAACGGCGGCATCGGGCTCGGCATGGCCCGCGGCCTCGCCGGCGCCGGCGCGGCGATCGTGGTCGCGGGGCGGAACGCGGAGAAGAGCCGGGCCGCGGTGGCCGAGCTCGGCAGGCTCGGCACCCCCGCGGTGGCGATCGAGGTGGACGTCGCCGACGAGGCCGCGGTGAACCGGCTGGTCGGCGCCACCGTGGACCGCTTCGGCCGCCTCGACATCCTGATCAACAACGCGGGCATGAACATCCGCAAGCCGGTCCACGAGCTGACCCTCGCGGAGTGGCGGCAGGTCCTGGACACCAACCTGACGAGCGCCTTCCTCACCAGCCGCGCGGCCTACCCCGTCATGAAGAAGAACGGCGGGGGCAAGATCATCAACATCGGCTCCATGATGTCGATCTTCGGCGCCTCCTTCGCCCCCGCCTACGCGGCCTCGAAGGGCGGCATCGTCCAGCTCACCAAGGCGACCGCCACCGCGTGGGCCCGGGACAACATCCAGGTCAACGCGGTCCTGCCGGGGTGGATCGACACCGAGCTGACGACCAACGCGCGCCGGGAAGTCCAGGGCCTGCACGAGCGCGTGCTCGCGCGGACGCCCGCCGCGCGCTGGGGCGTGCCCGACGACCTGGCCGGGATCGCGGTGTTTCTCGGCGGTCCCGCCTCCGATTTCGTGACCGGGACCGCCATTCCGGTGGACGGGGGCTATTCGATCCAGGGCTGAGTGCGGTACACTGCACGACGCGTGATGCGGGCGTCGGCACGACTCTTCCTGCTGGCCGTGGTGGTGTCCGGCTGCGCGTCGGTCGCCCCGATGGACGTGGCGGTCCGCCGCCCACCCCCGCCCGAGGCGCTCCGCTTCGGGGTGGACACCTTCGCGTTCGCCAACGAGAGCCGCAGCAAGAACTCCGGCAAGCCCGATCTCTACGCCAACTACTGCTTCGTGATGGCGCGGGCGGTGCGGCAGTTCCAGCGCTTCGCCCGGTTCGATCCCGCGGCCCCGCCCGTGGCCCCGGAAGAGTACGTCGCCCGCGTCAAGCAGGTGGTGGCGCTCTCGCCCTGGGAGGAGCCGCGGGCCCCTGCCGAGCGGATCGTGATCCCGGGCTACCACTCCCTGTACGAGTTCTCGCGCGCCCAGGAGGCGGCGGTGAAGGAAGGGCTCGTCGGCCGCTTCTGGACCCTCGTGCACTGGACGAACTGGCGGGTGGTCTTCCCGATGCCGGGCTGGCAGCAGGAGCGGGTGGCGCGGGAGATCCTCACCGAGGTGGACGAGGGGCGACCCGTCCAGCTCCTCGTGACGAACTTTCCCACGTGGGAGCTGAACCACACCGTGGTGGCGTACGCGTACGGGCTCGACCGGGCGGGCAACATCGAGTTCAGCGTCTACGACCCCAACGATCCCGCCAAGCCCGGCCGGATCACGTTCGACCGGACCGCGCGCCGCTTCGAGGCCAGCCCGCTGTTCGACACCACGCCGGGGCCCATCCGGGCCTTCCGCATGTACTACTGGGCGCTGCTCTAGGTCGATGCCCGCCCGCGAGCGCGTGGTGATCGCGGCCGCCGGAGTGGTGACCCCGATCGGCCAGGATCTCGAGTCGTTCTGGTCCTCGCTGGTCACCGGCGCCTCCGGCATCTCGCAGATCGAGCGCGTTCCGGTGGCGGACCTGCGGGTGCGCCGGGGCGGCGAGGTCAAGAAGCTCGGGCGCATCAAGGACTGGCGCGGGGTGCCCGACTGCCGGGCCACCCGGCTGCTGATCGCGGCCGCCGACGACCTCTGCGGCCAGGCCGGGCTCCGGCCGCTCCCGCTCGATCCCGCGCGGGTCGGGGTGGTGGTGGGCACCGCCCTCGGCGGCGTCGAGGAAGGGGAGAAGGCGCTCGCGGGCGACCCCGACCGGCGCCGGCTCCCCCGCGCGCTCTACGACGCCCCGGGGCGCGATCTCGCGCGCTGGCTCGGGGCGCGGGGGCCGGTCATCACGGTCTCCACCGCCTGCGCGTCCGGAGCCACCGCACTGGCGACGGGCGCCGATCTGCTACGCGCGGACGAGGCCGACGTGGTGGTGGCCGGCGGCTACGACGCGCTCTCGCGCTTCGTGCTGCGGGGCTTCAACGCGCTCCGCTCGCTGACCCGCGACGAGGTCCGGCCCTTCGACCGCCGCCGCAGCGGTCTGCTCCTGGGCGAGGCGGGCGCGCTGGCCCTGCTCGTGCGCGAGCGGGACGCGCGCGGCGCGCGCCTGGGCACGCTGCTGGGCTACGGCAGTGCCAGCGACGGCTTCCACATCGCGGCCCCGGAGCCGGAGGGCCGGGGGCTCGAGCGCGCGGTCCGGGCCGCGCTCGCCGACGCGGGGGTGACCGCGGGGGAGATCGACCTCGTCAGCGCCCACGGCACCGCCACGCCCCTGAACGACCGCATCGAGACCGCCGCGCTGAAGCGGGCGCTCGGCCGGCGGGCGTACGAGGTGCCGGTGAACTCGATCAAGGGCAGCCTCGGGCACACCATGGGCGCGGCGGCCGCGCTCGAGGCGTTCATGTGTCTGCTCTCCGGGCAGCGGGGCTTGATCCCGCCCACGCTGCACCTCGAGGAGCCCGATCCGGAGTGCGACCTGGACTACGTGCCCGGCCAGGCGCGCCCGGCCCGTCCCCGGATCATGCTGAGCACCTCCCTGGGCTTCGGCGGCTGCAACGGCGCCCTGGTGCTCGAGGCGGTCTGATGCGCGCCCCCGCGATTCGAGGCCTCGGCGTGCTGGAAGGCGAGGAAGAGCGCGAAGGCCCCGATCGGATCCTGGCCCTCCCGCGTCCGGAGCGCGCGGGCGATCGCTTCCGCCGGGCCACCCGGGAGTGCCTGCTGGGTCTTGCGGCGGTCGACGCGATGCTCGAAGATGGAGGTGCCTCGCGGAAGGAGATCGCGGGCGAGCGCACGGCCCTGCTGTACGTGACCGCCGCCGCCTACGGCGCCTCCAACCGTGAGTTCATCGAGCGGCAGGGTGGCGTGATGCACTTCGCGTACACCGCGCCCGCGGTGGTGTCGGCGGAGGTGGCCATCGAGTTCGGGGTGGCGGGTCCGTACGACATCCTGATCGGGGGGGCGCCCGCCACGCTCCGGGCCATCCGGCAGGCCGCGCGGTGGCTCGAGGCCGGGATCTGCGACCGGGCGCTGGTGCTGGCGGTCGAGATCTTCGGCGAGTGCGCGGATCTCTACGCGCGGTACCGCCGTTTCTACCGGTGGCCGCTCGTCGAGAGCGCGGCGTGCCTGTGGCTCGAGCCCGGCGCGGGCGAGCTCTCGTTCCACTCCGCGCGCGTCGCGCGCCGGGGCGACCCGGGCCGCGCGGGAGAGCGCTTCGCGGCGGGGCCACTGGCCGATCTGCGCGACCGGCGGGCGGCCCCGGCGGGCGGCCTTATCGAGCTGTCCGGATGGTGGCGGGGAGAATACGCGCGGCTGGAGCTCCGCCCGGAGCGGGCCCGGGGCAGCGCGGCGTGAGGCGGAGGGGATGGCGATGACGCAGAAGGAGGTCCTGGACGAGCTGAAGGCGCTCGTGGTGGAGCGCCTGAAGTTCGATCCGCGCCGGGCCGCCGAGCTGACCCTGGAGACCACGCTGCCCAAGGGCGTCGAGGGCTCGCTGGGCCTGGACTCCCTGGACTTCATCGAGCTGTCGGTCGGCATCGAGGAGCGCTTCGGCATCGTGATCGACGAGGGGGAGGACCTCAGCGACGAGTTCCTCTCGCTGGATGCCCTGTCGCGGTTCATCCTGATGAAGACCGGGCGGGCATGAGCCGGTCGGGGACCCGCGGAAGCCGCGCCGAGGTCGTGGTCAGCGGCCTGGGCATCGTGAGCCCTTTCGGGGCGGGGGTGAAGAGCTTCTGGAGCGGCCTCGCCGCCGGGACCTGCGCGATCCGGCCGATCACCCTCATCGACACCGAGGGCTTCCGCTCGCGCATCGCGGCCGAGATCCCCGCCGACGTCGTGAGCACGCTCGGCCCCTCGCGCCGCCGCTCGCGGGCGGATCGGCTGGCGCTCGCCGCGGCCCGCGAGGCCCTGGCCGATGCCGGCCTCGAGGGGCGCGCCTGCGCCGAGTCGGCCCTGCTCGTCGGCGCGGTCGGGGGCGGCATGCTCGAGGGCGAGGAGTGGTACTGGGCCGAGTCGCGCGGCCGCGCCACCTCCGGCCTGCGCGCGCTGCGCTCGATCCTGCCCTTCTCGCACGCCGAGACCCTCGGCTGGCGCCTCGGGCTCACCGGCCCGAAGGAGACGGTGGTCATGGCCTGCGCGTCCGGCGCGGCCTCCGTGGCGCTGGGGGCCGATCTGATCCGCGCGGGGGTGGCATCCAGCGCGCTGGTGGGCGGAGTGGACGCGCTGACCCGCATCTGCTTCATGGGCTTCAACGCGCTCAAGCTCCTCGATCCCGACCCCTGCCGCCCGTTCGATCGCGACCGCCGGGGGATGTCGATCGGCGAGGCCGCCGCGTTCCTGGTGCTGGAGGATGCCGAGCGCTGCCGCGCCCGGGGCGGCCGGGCGCACGCGCGGCTCGCCGGCTACGGCATGACCACCGACGCGCATCACGTCACCGCGCCCCACCCGGAGGGCGAGGGGATGATCCACGCGATGCGGCAGGCGCTGGCCGACGCGGGCCTCGCCGCCGCCGACGTGGGCTACGTGAACGCCCACGGCACCGGCACGCCGCAGAACGACCGGGCGGAGGCGCTGGCCCTCCGGCACGTCTTCGGCGAGGGCGGGGTCTTGGTGAGCTCGACCAAGTCGCTGGTGGGTCACACCATGGCCGCGGCGGGGAGCGTGGAGGCGGTCGCGACGATCCTGGCGCTCCAGCACGGGCTGCTGCCGCCGACCGCGAACCTCGAGCGGGTGGATCCCGAGGTGCCCTTCGACTGCCTGCCCGGGGTGGCGCGGCCCGCCGAGGTGGCCTCGGCCCTATCGAACTCGTTCGGCTTCGGCGGCCAGAACGTGAGCCTGGTCTTCCAGAAGACTGCTCTCCGTGGCTGACCGGCGCGTCGTCGTCACCGGGCTCGGCACCGTGAACGCTTCCACCGCGGGCGGGCGCGACGCGCTGGCCGGCGCGCTGGCGCTGGAGCGCTCGGCCATCGGGCCGGTGCGCGCCTTCGACACCGGGGGCATGTCGAGCCACCTCGCCGCGGAGGTGGACGAGGCGACGCTCGCGTCCCTGGTGGATCGCGACGCGGCGCGCCGGCTCTCGCGGATCTGCCGGCTCGCCCTCGCGGCCTGCCTGCTCGCGGTGCGCGACGCGGGCGTCGCGGGCGGGCCCGGGCTCGGCATCGTGGTGGGCACCGAGTACGGCGACTTCACCTCGAGCCGCGACTTCGCCCAGGGCTTCCTCCGCCGGGGCGTGAGCGGGCTCTCGCCCATGATCTTTCCCAACACCGTGATGAACACGATGGCCTCGATCTCGGCGATCGCGATCGGCGCCAAGGCCCCGTCCGTCACCGTGAACCAGGCGACGCTCGCGGGCGACCTCGCGGTGGCCCGCGGCGCGCGCCTGATCGCCGACGGGCGCGCGGAGGCGGTGGTGGCGGGGGGCGTGGACGAGCTCTTCCACGGCGTGTACGAGCGCCTGGCCCAGATGGGCGCGCTCTCGCCGATGCGGGGCCGGGGCCCCGAGGGCTGCCGGCCCTTCGCGCCCGACCACAACGGCCCGGTGCTGGGCGAGGGCGCCACGTTCCTGGTGCTCGAGGAGCGGGCGGCAGCCCGGGCCCGCGGCGCGCGGGTCCTGGCCGAGATCGCCGCGGCCACCTGGGGCAACGTGCCGAGCGCGCCCCACACCGGGCGCGCGGGGCGGGCCGATCGGGGCTCGCCGGTGGCGCGGCTGATCGGCGGGCGCGGCGGCGCGGGCTTCACGCGCTGCTACGGCGCGGGCAACGGCGACCCCGCGGTGGACGACTGGGAGCGGGCGCTGCTCGCCCGGGATCTCGCCGGTCGGGACGACCTGCTGCCGCCGGTGTCGCTCGCGCCGCTCTTCGGCCAGCACGGCGGGCTCGGCGCGCTGCGCATCGGGGCCGCCGCGCTCGACGCGGCCCGCGGCGCGGCCGCGGTGCTGGTGCATGGGATCGCACGCGGGGGCTGCCGGACCGCGGTGGTGCTGGAGCCCGCCGCGTGAGCGACCGGCTGATCGTGATCCCGGTCTTCAACGAGGTGGCCACGATCGCCGACATCGTGGAGCGGGCGCGCCTGCACGGACCGGTGCTGGTGGTGGACGACGGTTCCACCGACGGCAGCGCCGCGGTCGCCGCCGCGGCGGGCGCCGAGGTGGTCTCGCTGGGCCGGCGGCGCGGCAAGGGCGTGGCCCTGCGCCGCGGCTTCGCCGAGGGCCTCCGGCGCCGGGTGGAGTGGGTGGTGACCCTGGACGGTGACGGCCAGCACGATCCCGAGGACATCCCGCGGCTGCTCAAGGTGGCGCTCGAGGAGCCCGGGGCCCTCGTGGTGGGGGGCCGGCTGAGCGGGCTCGCCGAGGCGCCGGGGCGGGTGATGCCGGTGGGTCGGCTCGCGGCCCTCCGGGTGGCCGGCTTCTTCATCGACTGGCTGGCCCGGGTGCCGGTCGCCGACACCCAGTCCGGCTTCCGGGTCTATCCGGTGCCCCTGCTCGCCGCGGTGACCCCGCGTCACGGCGGCTTCGTGCTGGAGAGCGAGATGCTCCTGCTCGCCGCCTCGCGCGGGACCCGGATCCTCGAGGTGCCGGTCGCGCCGATCCACTTCGAGGACCGGCGCAGCCGGTTCCGCCCGGCCCGCGACGGCCTCGCCGTCGGGGCCTTCCTCGCTCCGCGCATCGTGGCCCGCTGGGCCCGCGAGATCGCGGGGATCGCCTGGTACCTGATCGGGATCTTCAGCCCGGCCCGGCTGCGGGCCCGGCACCGCGAGATGTACCAGTTCGCGGCGCCCCACCGGTCGAACCCGGCCGGCTGGGCGCTGGCGGTCGGCGCCTTCATCGCCGACCGCGCGCTCCGCTCCGTCGAGGACGGCTGGCGCTCGCCGCACGCCCGCGGCCTGCGGCTGGCCGCGCTGGCCACCGCGGCGACGCCTCTCATGCTGCTCCTGGGCCTCGGCCGGAGCGCGCTCGCCGCGGCCGGGATCGACTGGCTGACCCCGGCGGCGGGGCGCTTCTACCGGCAGGAGGATCTGGCCCG
>DATIFV010000181.1:0-4403 GCA_035455085.1 Candidatus Methylomirabilota bacterium
AGGGGGCGCATCACCGCGGCCTCAGCGCGGATCGGGTCGGATGGAGAGCGATCGGAGGAAGTCACGATCCTGCTCGGTGAGGTCGAAGCCGTCGGCAGCCTCGCCCGGCCGCGCGCCCGAGAAGAAGATGCCGGTCTCCGCTCCCCGCTTGAGGATCTCCTGCACCGCCTCGCGCGAGGCCTCGGCGGCCTTGAGCGACAGGTCGATGGCGCGCAGGAGCTTTTCCATCAGCCGATCCGCGGGCCGCTCTTGCGTCATGGCCCTTACGATAGCACACTGGCGCGACGGAGCTTCCCGGTGACCCCCGACGACACCGCCCGGTCCTGGCGCTTTGTCCGCTCGACGCCGCGCGAGCGTCTCGGCAAGCTCACGCTGCGCGAGGACGTCTGGCGCCTGCCGACCGGCGCGGAGCGGGCCTACCCCGTCCTGCACGTCGGGCTGACCGTCGGCGTGGTGCCGTTCGTGGACTCCGGGCACGTGCTGCTGGTCCGCCAGTTCCGGCATCTCATCCGCGAGGACTCCTGGGAGCTGCCCGGCGGCGGGGGGCTGGCGGGGGAGACGCCGGAGGCCGCCGCGCAGCGGGAGCTGCGCGAGGAGGGCGGCTACCGCGCAGGCCGCCTGACCTTCCTGACCCGCTTCTGGCCTTCCACCGCCTATCTCGACGAGCACGCGCACTGCTTCATCGGCGAGGAGCTTGTCGCGGATCCGCTCGCGTCCGACGAGGACGAGTTCTTCGAGCGGCGGGTGGTCCCGTTCCGCGAGGCGGTGGCGATGGCGCTGGACGACCGGATCACCGAGTCGGTCTCCAAGGTCGCCCTCCTCGCCGCCGCCCTCCGCCTGGGCGCCCGCCCCTAGGGGCGCGACGCTAGCGGAGGCCGGGGGCAGCGAGCGCGCGCGCCTGCTCGTGGGCCTCGTCGGCCTCGCGTGCGAGACCCGTACGCGCGTAGAGATCGCCGAGGAGGTCGTGCAGGCTCGCCTGCGTCGGATCGGCCGCGATGGCGGCCAGCACCACCCTGCCCGCGTTGTTGACCAGCACGTCGAGCCGGCCCCACGCCCGCTCCACGCGGGCCACCGCTCCGTCCACGTCCTTGGCTCGGGTCACGTCGCCGACCAGCGCGAGCGCGCCGGGTCCCACCGAGCGGGCCGCCGTCTCAAGGGCCGCCGCGTCCTGGTCCAGCGCCACCCGGGCCCCGTCCGCGGCCGGACGGGCGGCGATGGCGAGGCCGATGCCCCGGGCGGCTCCGGTCACGAGCGCGGTTCTGCCCGCGAGTGTCATGGGAAGGCCGCTTCGCGGCCTCGATCGGCCAGGGTAGTGTTTTCGCGGGGCTCCCGCCAGGCCTGGGTGCGCCGGCTCACCCCGCGCATCAGGGCCCAGTAGCCGGAGCGCACCGCGAGCCCGATCCCGATGATGCACACCGACATCGCGGCGGCCTGGGCGGTGTCGCCCGCGTCGTCCATGAGCAGGACCGCCACCGCGGCGAGCTCGGTCCCGGGCGCGACCAGGAAGACCACCGCGGAGAGGGTGACCATCGCGTTCAGGAAGAAGTACATGCTGATGGCCACGATGGAAGGCAGCGCGATCGGCACCGTCACCCGCCAGAAGGTCCGGTAGAACGGCACCCCGAGCGAGGCGGAGACGTTCTCGAACTCGGCGTCCATCTGGCGGAGCGCGGTGGTCGCGGTGAGAAAGCCCACCGTGAAGTAGTGGATCACGTTCGAGATGATCAGGATCGCGAGGGTACCGTAGAGCACGTTCAGCGGGCTGCCCGGCGCGTTGAAGGTGAAGATGTAGGCCAGACCGAGCACCATGCCCGGGATGGACACCGGGAGCACCGACAGCAGGTAGAGCGCGCCGCTGCCGCGGGTGCGGCACTTCTCCACCACGTAGGCGCCCACGAAGGTGAGCACCGTCCCCACCACCGCGGTGAGCGCGGCCACGTACACGCTGTTCCACAGCGGGGCGTAGCCGCCCACCGTGTCGAACCGGTAGTGGCGCAGGGTCGGCGTGAAGTCGTAGGGCCAGCGCTTCACCAGCGAGTACACCGCGATGGACACGTACATGCCGGTGATGACCCCCGCGATCAGCGCGCAGTAGCCGAAGCCGGCCCAGTCGGCGAGCCGGCGGCGCACCGGCAGCAGCGGCCGGGAGGACGCGGTGACCAGCGCGTACTGGCGGCGCTGCACCAGGCGGTCCACCAGGAAGGCGAGCACCGCCGGGATCAGGAGCACCACCGAGACGGTGGCGCCCATGGTGAAGTTCTGCTGGCCCGAGACCTGGTTGTAGATCTCGGTCGCCATCACCGAGAACTTGCCCCCGATGGCCTTCGGGGCGCCGAAGTCGGTGATGACCAGGGTGAACACCACGAAGCAGGCGCTGACCAGCCCGAACTTGATCCCGGGCAGGGTCACGGTCAGGAAGGTCCTGAGCGGCGAGGCCCCGAGGGTGCGCGCGGCGTCGTAGAGGCGGGCATCGGTGGCGGACAGCGCCGCGATCAGGATGAGGAGCGCGTGGGGGAAGCAGTAGAAGACCTCGGCCAGGACGATGCCCTTGGCCCCGTAGATCCCGACGTTGTAGCCGGTGGTCCGGGTGAGGATGCCGTTGTTGCCGAAGACGTAGATGAAGGCGAGCGCCTGCACCAGGGAGGGGGCGAAGAGCGGCAGCATCGCCACCACCCGGAACAGGCCGCGCCCGGGCATCAGGGTGCGGGTCAGCGCGTAGGCGTAACCGCCGGCGAGCGCGACCGTGATCACCATGGACACGACCGAGACGAAGAGGCTGTTCCAGATCGAGGCGGCGATGGCGGGGGTGGAGAAGTAGCGCCGGTAGTTGGCGGCGCCCACGAAGCCGCCGTCGGTCCCCAGCAGGCTGCGCCAGATCACGTGCAGCAGCGGATAGAGCACGAAGAGGTAGAGGACGAGAGCGAAGAGGGCGACCAGCGCGTAGCGGATCACGTCCTCGCCGGCCAGCCGGTGGCGCACCGTGCGGGCGGGAATGCCGGAGGCGACCCCGACGGAGCCCACTGGCTAGCCGCCGGCCGGGAAGACCCGGAGCGCGTCGGGCCGCAGCGACAGGGCCAGGTCCGAGCCCTCGGCGGCGCCGAGGGCCGCGAACGCGCCGGCGGCCACATCGCACTCGAGCGGCGGCGTCCCGTCGGGCAAGGCCAGGGTCAGCCGGGTGAACGGGCCCAGGAACTGGATGGCCCGGATGCGGGTCACCAGGCGGTTCTCGCCACCCGCGGCGGGGCCGACCAGGATCTCCTCGGGGCGAATCGCCAGGAGGAGCCGTGTCCCCGCGGGCGTGGGCTCGCCGCCGGCGTGCCGCATCTCGACCCCGCCGAGCCGCGCCCAGCCCGGACGCGCGCAGGCGGTGGCCTCCAGGAAGTTCATCTGGCCGACGAAGCGGGCCACGAACGGCGACCGCGGCCGGGTGTAGACATCGAGCGGCGGGCCCACCTGCTCCACCACCCCGTGGTTCATGACCACGATGCGGTCGGCCATCGCGAGGGCCTCCTCCTGATCGTGCGTCACCATGATGGTGGTGACCCCGAGCCGCCGCTGCAGCGCGCGGATCTCGTGGCGCAGCGACTGGCGCACCCGCGCGTCCAGGGCCGAGAGCGGCTCGTCGAGGAGCAGCAGCGCCGGTGACGGTGCCAGCGCCCGGGCCAGCGCGATCCGCTGCTGCTCGCCGCCCGAGAGCTGGGCCGGGTACTTGTGCTTGTGGGCCGCGAGGCCGACCAGGGCGAGCAGCTCGTCCACCCGGCGGTCGATCACGGCCCGGGCCCGCCGCCGGGTCTCGAGCCCGTAGGCCACGTTGCGGGCCACCGTGAGGTTCGGGAACAGGGCGTAGGACTGGAAGACGATGCCGTAGTTGCGGTGGCTCGGGGGCAGCCCGGAGACGTCGCGCCCGCCCATCATCACGGATCCGGTGTTCTGCCGCTCGAGCCCCGCGATGATCCGGAGTAGCGTGGTCTTGCCGCACCCGCTAGGCCCGAGGAAGCAGACGAACTCGCCGGGCGAGATCGACAGCGTGATCCCGCGCAGGGCCACGAACTGCCCGAACTTCTTGGTGATGCCCTCGAGCGCCACCGCCGCGGGCCGGGCCGCCTCCGTGCTCACCCGGAGCGCTCCCGGCCGGTCTCGTCGGCCACCACGCGCAGGAGCCCCGGCCCGTAGCGCGCCGCCTTGTGCGGGCCCACCCCGTGAGCCTGCTCGAGCTCGGCCATGGTACGCGGCCGGAGCGTGGCGATGTCGCGCAGCGTGCGATCGCTGGCCACGATGAACGGGGCCACGCCCTCCCCGCGCGCCACCGTGAGCCGGTGCCGCCGCAGGGCCTCGAACAGGGTCTGCGCGGCACTGTCGAGCTCGGCCGCCTCGCGGGCGGGCCGGCGCCGGCCGGGCTCGGG
>DATIFV010000182.1:0-18025 GCA_035455085.1 Candidatus Methylomirabilota bacterium
TGGAGCAGCGACGCCGAGGTGTGACAGAAGATGGACTCCACCGGCACCCGCTCGAGCTGATCGAGCAGCTCGCGGGCGTCGTGGGCCTCGTGCGGCAGCAGCTCGTTGAGCTCGAGGCAGCCGAGGAAGACGAAGGGCTCGGTGGGGCTCATGCGGTAAGCTCTCCCGGGGGACGACGCCAGTGAAGATCCTGCTCCTGAGCCGCGAGTATCCGCCGGACGTCTACGGCGGCGCCGGCGTGGTGGTGGACCATCTGAGCCGCGCGCTCGCCCGCCGTGCCTCTGTCGAGGTGCGGTGCTTCGGGGATCAGCGCCGGTCCGCGGCCGATCTGACCGTGCACGGCTACCGGCCCTGGGAGCGTCTCGCGGGTGGCCCGGAGGCGCCGTACGCGCCGGCCCTCGAGGCCCTCTCGGTCGGCCTCGCCATGGCGCGTGATCCGGTGGCCGCGGACGTGGTGCACACCCACACCTGGTACGTGGGGCTGGGCGGGATGCTGGTGCAGTCGATCCACGGCCTCCCGCTGGTGGTCACCCTGCACAGCCTGGAGCCGCTGCGCCCGTGGAAGGCGGATCAGCTCGGGACCGGGTACGCGGTGTCGAGCTGGGCCGAGCGGCTTGCGGTCGAGCGCGCCGAGCGGGTCATCGCGGTGTCGGCCCAGATGCGCGCCGACATCATCGCCCACTTCCGGATAGACCCCGACCGCGTGGTGGTGATCCACAACGGGGTCGACGCGGACGCCTTCGCGCACACCGGGCGAGACGAGGCCCTGGTCCGGCACGGGGTGCGCAGGCCCTACGTGCTCTTCGTCGGCCGCATCAGCGAGCAGAAGGGGATCTTCCCGCTGCTCGAGGCGGCGCGGGCGCTGCCCGCGGGCGTTCAGGTCGTGCTCTGCGCGAGCAGCCCCGACACCCCCGAGCTCCGGCGCCGGCTCGAGGCCGCGGTCGCCGGCCGCCCGGAGATCCGCTGGATCAACGCGATGCTCACGGTTCCCGAGGTGGTGCAGCTCTACAGCCACGCCGCGGCGTTCGTCTGCCCGTCGATCTACGAGCCGTTCGGCCTGATCAACCTCGAGGCGATGGCGTGCGGCACCGCGGTGGTCGCGAGCCGGGTCGGCGGCATCCCCGAGGTGGTGGTGGACGGCGAGACCGGCTGGTTGGTCGAGCCCGGGGACCCGATCGCCCTCGGGGTGGCGGTGCGGGAGGCCCTCGCCGATCCGGCGCGCGCCCGGCGCATGGGCGAGGCCGGGCGCCGACGGGTCGAGGCCCACTTCGCCTGGGACCGCATCGCGGAGCGGACGCTGGCGGTGTACCGCGACGCGATCGAGGCTCACCGCGGGCAGGCCTCGGCGAGGTAGAAGGCGACGCTCCACCCCGGCAGCTCCGACCAGCCGGGAGCGGGCACGTCGATCGCGTAGAGGCGGCGACCCCAGCCCGGGCCCGGGCCGTCGTGGGTGACCGGGGCCGGGCCCAGGTTGGCGGCGAGGCGCAGGGTCCCCGCCGGGAACTGCCACGTGATCTCGAGGGCGGTATCTCCCAGCGCCTTCCACGACGTGGCCGGCAGCGGTTCCCCCGCGAGCAGGGGCGCGATCGCCTGCGCCCGGAGGGCGAGGAGGGCGCGATGGAAGTCCAGCCAGTCCCGATGGGGGGCCTGAGCGGGGCGGCTCCAGTCGAGGACCGAGCGCGTGAACGTGGTCTCCGCCTGAGGATCGGGGATGGCCTCGCGGCGTGCCGGGCCGACGAACCCCGGGAAGCGCGCGAGCTCACGCCGACGGCCCTCGGCCACCCGCGGGCCGAGATCGGGACCGAGGTCGCTGAAGAAGAGGAACGGCTCCGGCGCGGCCCACTCCTGGCCCATGAACAGGAGCGGCGGGGCGGGAGCGAGCAGGAGCACCGCGGTGGCCGCGCGCACCGCCTCGGACGGAGCCAGCGCGGTGACCCGGTCCCCGAAGGCCCGGTTGCCGACCTGATCGTGGTTCTGCAGGAAGCCCAGGAATGCGGTGGGAGGAAGGTCCGCGCTGGGCTCGCCGCGCAGGCTCGCCCGGTAGCGCGACGGCTCACCCTGGAAGGCGAAGCCTTCGGCCAGGCTCCGCCCGAGGTGCGGCAGGGGCGGCTGGTAGTCCGCGTAGTAGGCACTGTCCTCGCCGGTCAGCAACACGTGCAGGGCGTGGTGCAGGTCGTCGTTCCACTGGGCCTGGTAGAGGGGACGGCCCCCCGCGCTCCGCGCCAGGTAGCGCGCCTGGTTGGCGCCGTTCTCGAGCACCAGGTGAACGAGGCGATCGCGGCCGGGGCCGGCCGCCACCGCGCGGGCGAGCTCCACCAGCAGGTGGGTCGGCGAGCCGTCCACGATGGCGTTCACCGCGTCGAGGCGCAGCCCGTCGAGGTGATACTCCTCGAGCCAGTAGAGCGCGTTGTGGACCACGAAGGCGCGCACGACCGCGGATCCGGACCCGTCGTAGTTGATGCCGTCGCCCCACGGGGTCGGGTGGCGGGGGCTGAAGAAGCCGGGAGCGTAGCGGTGCAGGTAGTTGCCCTCGGGACCGAAATGGTTGTAGACGACGTCGAGCAGGACCGCGAGGCCGCGGGCGTGGGCCGCGTCCACCAGTGCCTTCAGCGCCTCCGGGCGTCCGTAGCCGGCCTCCGGCGCGAAGAGGAGCACGCCGTCGTAGCCCCAGCCCCTGCGGCCCGGAAAGTCGGCGAGGGGCATCAGCTGGACCGCGGTGACTCCGAGCGAGACGAGATGGTCGAGCCGTTCGGCGACACCGGCGTAGGTCCCGGCCGGCGTGAAGGCTCCCACGTGGAGCTCGTAGACGACGAGGCGCTCCGCGGGCACGCCGGTCCAGGCGTGATCGCCCCAGCGATACGCCAGCGGATCGATCACCTCGCTGGCCCCGTGGACGTCGAAGGGCTGGAAGCGAGCGGCCGGATCCGGCACGAGCAGCTCCTCGTCGATGCGGTACCGGTACCGCGTGCCCGCGGGGGCCTCACGGGTGACGTGCTCGGCCCAGCCCTCGGGATCGCGCGGCATGGCGATGGCGCGGCGCGGCTCCTCCAGCCACAGCTCCAGCCGCCGGGCGCCCGGTGCCCAGAGCCGGAAGCGGGTGGTGCCGTCCTCGCCGACCTCGGCTCCGAAGGGCATCCGGTGTGCGCGGCGCGGCGCCGGGGACGCGTCCATGGCTCGCGGCCCTCCTTCGCGCATGCGCCTAGAGATGCGTGAGGGTCTCCCGCGGATGCGGATCGCGGCCGCGCAGGTGCCGCTCGAGGATCTGCCGGGCCAGCGTGCGCCCGCCGAGCCCGAAGGCGAGGGCCAGCGCGAAGATCAAGCCACCGAACGTGATGCCGAAGCCCACCAGGACCATCTCCTTGCCGATGCCGACGTGGGTGATGGCGGTGGCGCTCGCGAAGAGCAGCACGCCCCAGCGGATGGCCCGCGCGAGGAGACGGGCCTCGGGCACCCGCGCGTTCACCGCAGCGATCAGTGCGCCCTCGCCGAGGAAGTTCGCCACCAGCCAGCCGACCAGGAGAATCAGGGCCGCCCCCATGACTCGCGGCACCCACGCGAACACGAACTCGGTGAGGCGCCCGGTGCCCGGGATCGCGAGCGCGTCGATCGCCATCGACAGGAAGAGCACGAGGATGCTCCAGAACACGACCAGCCCCAGCACCTGCGAGGGCGGCCGGCGCACCCCCGCGCGGTTGAGCTGGGCCACGATGCCCCAGCTCTCGGCCCGGCGATCGAAGGCCATGGCCTGCGCCACCCGGCGCGTCACCCGCGAGGCGATCCAGGCTCCGGCGAGCCCGACCACCGCGAGGGTCAGCATGGCGAGGATGCCGGGGAGCACGAGGACCAGCCTGGTCTTCAGATCCGCGAACGCGGCCCACACGAGATCGCTCCACATGTCGGTCATGATCGGTGCCTCCTTCGCTGCAGTGCGTTGCGGCGATGTCTCACGGTATCACGCACGGATGAGCCGATCCGCAACATCGAGCGTGGTCGCCCGGCGTCGCCCTTGGTCGGAGTTACACGGTAAGTTCTTCCAGGCGCCGATCCCACGCGAGGGGTCGGTAGCCATCAGGTCATTGTTGATGTATTGCGCATAACCTATCGTCCGACTTGTCCAATCGTATCAGGATGTGGTCCTGGTCCTGTCGGCGAGCCGGGGGCATATCGCTTGCACCGCCCGCCGCGACGACCCGCATTCCGCGTACCAGGGGGGACCACCATGAAGCACAGAATCCTGATCGCCGGCGAGGACGGGCCCGGCCGGGACGGCCTGACGGCCCTGCTCACCACGTGGGGCTATGAGGTCCAGGAGGCGGTGGACGGCAAGGACACACTCGAGCGGGCGCCGGCCTTCCGACCGCACGTGGTCATCGCCGACATGGCGATGCCGGTCATCGACGGCATCGGGCTGCTCCGGCCCCTGAGCGCGACGGTGCCGGAGGCGGCGGTGATCCTGCTCGCCGCCCAGGGGTCGATCGAGAGCGCGGTGTCGGCGATGCGTGAGGGCGCCTACGACTACATGGCCAAGCCGGTGGACCCCCGCCGGCTCCGGATCCTGGTGGAGAAGGCGGTGGAGAAGGGGCAGGTCGATCGCGAGGTGACGGTTCTGCGCCGACAGCTGAAGGAGACGCGGGGGCTCGGGCCGCTGCTCGGGGTGAGCCCCGCCATGCAGGAGGTCTACCGGCTGATCGAGATGGCGGCGCCGAGCCCGGCTCCGGTGCTGATCGTGGGCGAGACCGGGACCGGGAAGGAGTTGGTGGCGCGGACCATCCACCAGCTGTCGCCCCGCGCGAGAGGGCCGTTCGTGGCCGTGAACTGCTCGGCGATTCCCGAGGCGCTGCTGGAGAGCGAGCTGTTCGGCCACGAGAAGGGGGCGTTCACCGGCGCGGCGGTGCGCCGGCCCGGCTACTTCGAGCTGGCCGACGGCGGCACGATCTTCCTCGACGAGGTCGCCGAGATGGGCCCGGGCCTGCAGGCGAAGTATCTCCGCGTGCTGCAGGACGGTCAGCTCCGCCGCGTCGGGGGCCACGACGAGGTCACGGTGGACATGCGGGTGGTCTGCGCGACGAACCGGGACGTGGTGAAGGCGGTGAAGGACGGGGCGCTCCGGGAGGATCTCTACTATCGGGTCAACGTGCTGACGATCCCGCTGCCGCCGCTGCGCCGGCGCGTCGAGGACATCGCGCTCCTCGCCGAGGCGTTCGTGGCCGAGTTCGGCGACAAGTACGCGCGGCCGGTGTGCGCCATCGACGAGCGGGCGATGAGGCTGCTCCGGGAGCATTCGTGGCCGGGCAACGTGCGCGAGCTGCGCAACGTGATCGAGCGCGCGGTGGTCTGCTGCGAGCAGAGCGTGATCACCGCCGACTGCCTGCCGCCGGTCCCGCCGGACCGGGGGGGCGACTCGCCCAACGTGGTGGTGCTGCCGGTGGGCACCACCCTCGAGGACGGCGAGAAGCAGCTCATCCTGCGCACGCTGCAGTCGGTGAAGAACAACAAGACCCGCGCCGCCGAGATCCTCGGCACCACTCCGAAGACGCTGCACAACAAGGCGCGACGCTGGCGGGAGCTTCAGGCCCAGGGGCGGTAGCCGGCGAGCGGGGCCTGGGGGCGGCTAGGGCCGGCGCTCGGCGCCGGAGCGAGGCCTCGCGCCGATCCACACGACCCACGGCCGGGCGGCGGAGCGATCCTCCCGGATGTCGACCGGATAGCCCTGCTGCCGGATCGTATCGGCCAGGCGATCCGCCGCCCCTCGATCGGCGAAGGCTGCCGCCCGGCTCCAGTCCCCAACGCCGCCCCGCTCCTTGGCGGACCGCGGCGCCATCTCGATGGCGGGAGCCGGCGGTGCGGCTGGGGGCGCCGCACGATCTGCTCCCGGCTCGGCGACGGGGCCCGGAGCGTCGTCGTGAGGCCGATCCGGTCCCTTCCAGGGCTCGCCGAGGCGGCTGATCTCCCGCGCCACGTCGCGGCCGGTATCCGGCAGGGCCGGTGGCGCCGGTGGCGCGAACGGATCCCGGATCGTATCGGACGGCGCCCCGGGGTTGCCGAGATCCGTGCCGAGCGCGGGGACGGATCGGCCCGGCCCGCCCGGCGCGTCCGCGGGAGTCGTCCCGCCGAGCAGATACGGCACGCCCAGGACGACGGTCACGAACGTCGGAACGAAGGTGACCGCTGCGATCAGGGGCCCATGGAGGCAGCCGAGGAGCCGGTCCGTGAGGCCGGGCTCCGTGTTCGGCTCGAGCTCGTCGTCGAAGAGCACCTCGCCGGGTGGTTCGGGCAGCAGGTCCTCGCGCGTGTCCTCGTCCGGATCGACGATCACCTTCGGTCGCATGGGCTCGACACGGAGGCAAGTCGCGTGCCACCGGACGATCCGGGAATTCTTACCGTCCGTATCCTTGGCACGCGGGTTGCGATCGCCGGGCGCGCAAAGGAGGACCTCATGCGATCGATCTGGAACGGCCGGCCCCGCTGGCGGGTGGCGATCCTCGATGGCGATGTGGCATCGCGCGCGATGCTGCGCGCGGCGGTGGTGGACGCAGGCGGCGTGGTGGCCGTCGAGGCGCCCCTCCGGCTCGACGCCATTGCGGTGCTGAAGGAGACGAGAGCGGACGTGGTGATCATGGCGCCCAGCCTCGCCGGCGCTCGGGAGCGCGCGCTGATGCCGCACATCAGCGCCGCGCTCGAGTGCCCGACGGTGCTGTTCACCCGCGACACCGAGCGCGCGATGGTGCGGCAGGCCAAGCGTGCCGGGGTGATGGGCTTCATGCTGAAGCCGCTGCGCGCCGCCGAGCTGGCGCCGACGCTGGAGCTGGCGCTGGCGCGGTTCCGCGAGCTCCGGCGGCTGCAGCACGCGCGCACCGAGCGCCCGCTCGTGGATCGGGCCAAGAGCAAGTTGATGAGCGACGCGCGCCTGAGCGAGGACGAGGCGTTCCGCTGGCTGCGCCGGCGCGCGATGGACTCGCGGCGGCGCCTGGGCGACGTGGCCCGCGAGGTGCTCGGAGACGACGCGGCGCTCGAGCCCGTCGGGGCGAGCGCGCGATGACGCGGCGCGTGTGGTCGGGGTTACGCTCCGGCAACGTTTACACGGCCGAGCCGGAAGTTCCTACCGGGACGCGCCGCACCGGACGCGGGCCTGGCGGTGAGCGCTCGTCCGGGCTCGATTTGTGGGCAGGCTGGAGGGCCGGGGCGTGGCACACTGAATGCAGTGTCCAGCGATCCGGTCCCGCCATGAACCGATGGCTCCTCTCGCGCCTGCTTTGGGCGATGTTGCTCGCCGTGCTGCTGGTCTCGGCCGCGGCGCCGGCCCACGCCGGAGCTCCGACCGAGCAGCTCAAAACCTCGGTCGAGCAGATCGTGAAGGTGCTGGAGGATCCCGCGCTCCGCACCGAGGCCAAGGTGCGCGAGCGGCGGGCGGCCATCCGCAAGGAGGCCGAGGTCATCTTCGACTTCGGGGAGACCGCCAGGCGGGCGCTCGGGCGGCACTGGCAGGCGCTCGGGGCGAACGAGCGCGCGGAGTTCACGGTGCTGTTCACGGATCTGATCGAGCGGGCGTACATATCCAAGATCGAGCGCTACAGCGGCGAGCGGATCGCGTTCGCGGGCGAGTCGGTGGAAGGCGGCCTGGCCAGCGTGCGCACCCGCTTCGTCACCAAGAAGGGCACCGAGATCCCGGTGGACTACCGCATGCAGCAGCGGGGAGACCGCTGGCTCGTGTACGATGTGTCCGTCGAGGGCGTGAGCTTGATCAGCAACTACCGCACCCAGTTCGACAAGATCATCCAGACCTCCTCGTACGCCGAGCTGGTTCGGAAGATGAAGGCGGCCGAGCTCGCGACCCCGGGCGCGCCCCGGTCGTGAGCGCCCGGAGGCTCCTCGGGGGGGCGGTGGCGGCCGCGGCGCTGGCCGCGCTGGCGGCCGGGGCGGCCGGTGGCGAGCGCCACGCGGGGACGGTGCTGGCGGTGGATCCGCAGGCCCGCAGCCTGGTGGTGGACGAGTTCGGAGCCAACGCCGAGCGGCGCGCGCTGCGGGTGGAGGTCCCTCCCGAGGCCCTCGTGCTCCTGTCCCAGCGGAACCCGTCCGGGCGAGAGCTCGGGGAGGCGTTCCGGGATCGGACGGTCACCCTTGCCGACGTCCGGGTGGGGGACTTCGTGGTGGTCGAGCTGTCGGGAGATCCGGAGGTGGCGCGCCTGGTGATGATCACGCTGCGGAGGGGCGCCGGGTCCTAGCCCCTGACCGCAGGCAGACCGTGCACGGGTGGATCGGATGATCGGGCGACGCTTCGCTCGGCTGGTGGGCGCGCTGCTGGTGCTCCTGCTGCTGGGCGTGGGCGGGCTGGTGATCTACGCTGCCGCGGCGCTCTCCCGCTTCGAGCGCGTGGAGGCGAGGCGCTCCACCGTGCTCTACGCTTCCCCGCCCGTGCTGCGGGCAGGTGTCCACGTCGGGGCCCTCGACCTCGCGGGAATCCTGAGCCGTCTGGGCTATCGGGAGACGCGCGGGGCCCCCGCACCCGGCCAGTTCTCTCGGTCCGAGGCCGTCTGGGAGATCCACCTGCCCGACCCCGGCGCGGGCCGGGTCACGCTGGTGGTCTCCGGCGGCCGCATCACCCAGCTCCGGCAGGGCGGCAGCGCGGTCCAGAGCGCGGCCCTCGCTCCGGAGCTGCTGGCGAGCGCCGGGGCCGACATGGGCGAGAACATCCGGCCGGTACGGCTGGCCGAGGTGCCGGCGGCGCTTCGCACCGCGGTCCTGGCCACCGAGGACGTTCGCTTCTACGAGCACGGAGGCGTGGATCCTCGCGGGATCCTGCGTGCCCTGTGGACGAACGTCCGCAAGGGCCGGGTGACCGAGGGTGGCAGCACCATCACGCAGCAGCTGGTGAAGAGCCGCCTGCTGAATCCCGAGCGCACGCTCACCCGCAAGATCAACGAGGCGCTCCTGTCGACCGCGCTCGAGTGGCGCTACAGCAAGGACCAGATCCTCGAGGCGTACCTGAACGAGATCTATCTGGGCCAGTGGGGCGGCTCGGCGGTGCGCGGGGTGGGGGCGGCGGCGCGGGCCTACTTCGGCAAGGAGGTGCACCAGCTCAGCCTGCCCGAGGCCGCGCTGCTCGCGGGGATGATCCGGGCCCCGAACAGCTACTCGCCGGTCAGCAACCCGGAGCGGGCCCGCGAGCGCCGGGACGTGGTGCTGGCCCGGCTCCGCGAGCTCGGCAAGATCTCGGAGGCCGACTATCGGCGCGCGCGCAAGGAGCCGGTGCGGGCCCGGGCGACCGCGGCGACCGGCCTGGTCGCCCCGTACTTCGTGGACTACATCCGGGCCGAGCTGGAGCGCAATCCGGACCTGGATCTGGGCGGCCAGCACGATCTCCGCGTGTACACCACGCTCGATCCGGTGCTGCAGCGGCTGGCCGAGGCCGCGGTGGTCAGGGGGATCGATCGTCTCGAGACCGCGCGCCCTCGCCTGCGGCGGACCGGGCCGGGCGAGCGACTGCAGGCGGCGATGGTGGTGCTGGACCCGGGCACCGGCCAGGTGCGCGCCCTCGTGGGCGGGCGCGATTACCGGTCGAGCCAGTTCAACCGCGCGGTGCTCGCGCGGCGGCAGCCGGGGAGCGCGTTCAAGCCCTTCGTGTACCTGACCGCCCTCACCCCCCACAAGGACGCGCCGCTCTTCACGGCCGCCTCGCTGGTGGAGGACGCCCCGATCACGGTGGTGGTCGACGGCAAGCCCTGGACACCGAAGAACTACGACGACCGCTACGAAGGTTCGGTCACGGTGCGCCGGGCCCTGCAGGGCTCGCTCAACACCGCCACGGTGCGGGTCGCCCAGGCGGTCGGCCTGCCCGCGGTGATCGAGACCGCCCGGGCGGTGGGCATGGAGGTGGAGCTGCGGCCGGTGCCGGCGCTCACCCTCGGCGTCTTCGAGATCACCCCGTTGCAGCTCGCGCGTGCCTATCTGCCGCTGGCCAACGGCGGGCTGGCCCCGGCCGGGGGAGCGGTGGAGGCGGTGGCCGACGACGGCGGCCGCGCGCTGTGGAGCGCCAGCCGCGAGGTGCGGCCCGTCATCGGCGCACCGGAGGCCTACCTGATGACGTCGCTGCTGGAGGGCGTGATCAACGCGGGGACCGGCGCCTCCGCGCGAGCCGCCGGCGTTCCCGGCGCGGTCGCGGGCAAGACCGGAACGACGAACGACGGCCGGGACGCGTGGTTCGTCGGCTACTCCTCCAACCTGCTCGCGCTGGTCTGGGTGGGCTTCGACGACGGCGCCGCCGCCGGGCTGTCAGGCGCGGAGGGCGCGCTGCCGATCTGGTCCGAGTTCATGCGGCAGGCGCTCGAGATCTATCCAGGAGCGGGCTTCCCCGAGCCGACCGGCATCACCCGTGTCAAGGTGGACGTGACGACCGGGCGCCGAGCGACCGTGTTCTGTCCGCTCGTGGCCAGCGAGGTGTTCCTGGCCGGCACCGAGCCACCCCCGTGCGAGGAGCATGGCGGGGTGGTCGAGCACATCGAGCGGTGGTGGGACAAGGTCCGGGACTGGTTCCGGAAGTAGCCGAAGCAGCCGGACCCGCGCGGGCGCGATCAGACCGCGAGGAGCCGTCCGAAGCGACGGAGCCGGTCCTTGACGTCCCCCATGAAGAGGAAGGCGAGCCCGTCGGAGTCCGCTCGCCAGACCAGCGCCGGGACGTTGAACGGGGACCCGTCGGGCGGGCGGAAGCGCAGCTGCGCCGGGGTCCCGATGTCGAGGCGCTCCTTGGGCCGGACCTTGGCCCCGCGGGCCGAGATGTCCACCGTCTGCAGCAGGAAGCGGCGCTTGCCCGCCTCCACGACGACGAGCCAGGAGACGTCGGTGCGCGGGTGGCGGCGACGGTCGTTCTGTCTGGCGGTGAGCATGCCGACGGTGTCAGCAACCCGCATGCCTCCGGGCACAGGTGCCTGTATTCGGGGACTTAGGCGCCGGTCGGTGGCTCGGCCGGGTGTCAGGTGCGCGTCGTGGCGCTGACAGTGTCCGGCGGCTGCCAAACCGTGTAGAGTCGGGGGGTGTGAGCCGGGCCAGGGCCGAGGTGGTGATCTGCGGAGCCGGGATGGCCGGGATCGCTGCCGCCTACCATCTGACCGTGCGTCGCGGCCTCTCGGGGGTGATCCTGGTGGACGAGCGCCCCCCGCTCTCGCTCACCAGCGACAAGTCGGCCGAGTCCTACCGAAACTGGTGGCCCGGCCCGGGTGACGCCATGGTGGCCCTGATGAACCGCAGCATCGACCTCATGGAGGAGCTCGCGCGCGAGAGCGACAACGTCTTCCTGATGAACCGGCGCGGTTACCTCTTCGCCACCGCCCAGCCGGAGCAGGTCGAGCGCTACATGCGGGCCGCCGAGGAGGCGGCCGGCCTCGGCGTGGGGCCGGTCCGGGTGCACGCTTCTTCCGGGGGCGACTACCGGCCGGCGCCCGCGGCCGGCTACGAGGGACAGCCGAGCGGGACCGACGTCATCACCGACCCGGGCCTGATCCGCCGGCACTTCCCGTATCTGGCCGCCGACACGGTCGCGCTGCTTCACGCCCGGCGTTGCGGATGGTTCAGCGGCCAGCAGCTGGGTATGTACATGCTCGAGCGCGCCCGCGAGAAGGGCACCCGGCTCATCGAGGGGCGCGTCGAGCAGGTGGAGACCGCGGGCGGGCGGGTCACCGCCGTCGTGGTCGACGTCCGCAGCGGCACCCTCACGATCTCCACGCCCCGCTTCGTGAACGCGGCGGGGCCCTTCGTCAAGGAGGTGGGGCGGCTCCTCGACGTCGAGCTGCCGGTCTTCTGCGAGCGGCACGCCAAGGTCGCCTTCCACGACACGCGCGGAGTGGTGCCGCGCCACGCGCCGATGATGATCTGGACCGATCCGGTGCGGCTGCCGTGGGCCGACGACGAGCGCGCGGAGCTCGAGGAGTCTGAATCGCGCCGGTACCTGCTGGGGGAGATGCCCGCGGGCGTGCACGGGCGGCCCGAGGGCGGCGGCGACAGCCCGGTGATGCTCGGCGTCTGGACCTACGACGTCGAGCCGATGGAGGCCCGCTTCCCGGTGGAGTTCGACCCGGCGTACGCGGAGATCGTGCTCCGCGGGCTGACGCGGCCGCTGCCGGGGCTGTCCGCATACCTCGGGCGGCTCCCGAAGTGCTTCGTGGACGGAGGCTACTACACCAAGACGCAGGAGAACCGCCTGCTGTCCGGGCCACTGCCCGTGGCGGGAGCGTACGTGCTGGGTGGGCTGTCCGGCTACGGGATGATGTCCTCCAACGGAGCCGCCGACCTGCTCGCCGACTACATCGCGGAGCGCCCACTGCCCCGGTACGCGGCGGCCTTCCACCTCGACCGCTACCAGGACCCCGCCTACCGCGCTCTCGTCGACTCCTGGGGCGACTCCGGCCAGCTCTAGCAGGCTGCCCCGGCTACCAGAGCTGCATGGAGTCTCGGAGGATCAGGTCGAGCTCGGCGGCCCCGACGTGGCGCGGAGCGCCCGAGAGGAGGCGCGGCTGGCGCAGCGTGCCCTCGATCAGGGCGGGGAGGTCGCGCTCGGTGTAGCCGATCGCGGTGAGGCCGTTGGGGATCCCGATATCGCGCATGAGCGACAGGAGCGCCTGCGGCAGCGCCGCGCGCCGTTCCGCCTCGTCCAGGCCGGCCACCGGCCGGCCGAGCAGCTCGGCGGCACGCAGATGCCGCTCCGGGGCGGTGGAGTAGGTGAAGCGGAACGCGGCGGGGGCGGTGAGGATCACCGACATGCCGTGGGGGACCAGCGGATGCCGGGTTCGGTAGCCGCTCGGCACGTAGTCGCGCACGAGGCCCGCGATCGGGTACGCGACCGCGTGAGGAATGTGCACGCCCGCGTTGCCGAAGCCGATCCCGGCGTAGTTCGCGGCCAGGGCCAGGTGCAGCCGCGCCTCGACGTCGAGGCCGTTGAGGACGGCGCGGCGCAGGTAGCGGGCCGCGTATTCCATGGCCTTCTCGCACCAGATGTCGCTGGCCGGATTGGCCCCGATGTAGGCCGGGCGATCCGGCGGATGATGCTTGGCGCGGGCGTTGTAGGGGCGGGTGGTGTAGGACTCGATGGCGTGGGTCAGGATGTCGGCGCCCGCCGCGGCGGTGACCTCGGGGGGCGTGGTGAGCGTGTTGAGCGGATCCACCACCCCGAGGGCGGGCCGCAGCAGACGGTGCGAGACGCCGGCCTTGACGCTCTGATCCACCACGTGCGTGACCGCCACCGCGGTCGTCTCGCTGCCGGTCCCCGCGGTGGTGGGCACCGCGATCAAGGGGCGCACCGGGCCCGGCACCGGCACCCCGCGGCCTACCGGCTTGTTGATGTAGTCGAGCAGCGGAGCGGGGTGGCAGGTGAGTAGGTTGGCCGCCTTGCACGTGTCGATGGTGCTGCCGCCGCCCACCGCGATCAGCCCGTCGAAGTCCTTGCTCCGGGCGTACTCGCCCGCCTCCTCCATGGACCGATCGGTGGGCTCCACCTCGACCCCGTCCCAGACGTCGGCCTTCACCCCCTGCTCCTCCAGCAGCGCCCGCACTCGCTCCGGCAGGCCGAGCTCGGAGACGTGGCGGTCGGTGAAGATCAGGGCCTTGCGGATGCCGAGCCGGCTGGCATCGAAGCCGATCTCGTCGGTGGCGCCCAGCCCGAACTTGATCGGGGAGTTCTCCATCACGAACACGGTCTCGGTCGGCAAGGTCACGCCCTTCATGCGGCCTCCAGGGTGGGGATCCGTGGGATATCCGGCTCGCCGCCGATTATAGAATTGCCGGGCGGCCTGCGATACCCTCAGCCATCTGCACCTGGCCCCGACCGGATAGTCGAGGAGGAAGACCGATGACGCTCTCCGCCTGCCTCGCGGCCCTGCTGCTCGCGATCGGGGCCTCGCTCCCCCACGCGCAGCCGAAGCAGATCACCATCGTCCAGCCCGCCGAGGCGACCACGATGGACCCCGGCCGGAGCACCCAGGTGCTCACCGTCAACTACTTCTACAACCTGTACGACTCGCTCACCCGGTGGGACGCTGCGCTGCAGCTGCAACCGGGCCTGGCCACCTCCTGGAAGGCGGTCGGCGACACCGCCTGGGAGTTCACCCTGCGGCCGGGGGTGAAGTTCCACGACGGCTCCGCGCTGACCGCGGACGACGTCCGCGCCACCCTCGAGCGGAACCTGGTGCCGGGCAAGACGGTGGTGACCGCGGGCTTCACCACCATCGAGTCCGTGCAGGTGGTCAACCCGCTGCTGGTGCGGGTGGTCACCAAGAAGGCGGACCCGCTGCTCCCGGTGCGGATGGCCCAGATGGGCTCGCAGATCCTGCCGGCGCGCTTCACCAGCGACGACGGGGCCAAGGAGCTGGCCCGCCGCCCGGTGGGCAGCGGAGCGTACCGGTTCGTCGAGTGGGTCAAGGACGAGCGGCTGGTGATGGAGGCCAATCGTGACTGGTGGGGCTGGGAGGGCCGCGACCCCGGGATCGACCGCGTGGTCTGGAAGGCGATCCCGGACGACTTCCCCCGGCTGGTGGCGCTCGAGAAGGGCGACGCCGACATCGTGACCAGCGTGCCGCCCGACCGCATCAAGTCGATCGCGGAGGGGCGGGCCACGCGGGTGGTAAGCGTGCCGTCCTCCCGTACCGTCGAGTTCAACATCAACGCCACCCAGCCGCCGCTGTCGGACAAGCGCGTGCGGCAGGCCCTGCACTATGCGCTCGACGTGCCCGCGATCATCCGCAGCCTGTTCGCGGGACTCGGCAAGCCCATGGCCGGCGCGCTCGCCGACACCGACTTCGGCTACAACCCCGCGATCAAGCCGTACCCCTACGACCCCGCGCGGGCCCGAGCGCTGCTCACCGAGGCGGGAGTGCCCGGGGGAATCGACGTCACCCTGCACGCGGGCATGGGCACCATGGTCAACGACAAGCAGCTTCTCGAGGTGGTGGCCGACATGTGGTCGAAGGTCGGGATCCGCGCCAAGGTGGCCATGATGGAGATGGGCGCGCGGCAGCGCATGGTCAACGAGCGGGCGCTCCCCGCGGGCGGCCTGCTCTTGATCAACGTGCAGTCCACCTTGCTGGACGCCGACGGCAGCCTGTGGCGCATCCTGCATCCGACCGGACTGGGAGGACGCTACTGGGCGGGCAGCCAGCCCGGCCACCGGTTCCACGAGGTGATGGAGCAGGCGCGCTACACGCTCGACCCGAAGAAGCGCAAGGCCCTCTACGCGGAAGCCACCCAGATCATCGACGACGAGAAGCCCTGGCTTGAGCTCTTCCAGGAGGTCATCGTATACGGCACCTCCAGGCGCGTGACCTTCCGGCCCCGCCCCGACTTCCGCCTCATCGTCTCCGAGATGTCCCTCGGCGAGGCAAGAGGACGCTAGGCGAGAAGCGCCGGGGGCGCCCGCGACGGAGCGGCCGCGGTGGGATGGACGCGGACTACGAGGGCAGGGCGATGCGGGAGAGAAGCTTGAGGTCGTCGAGCAGCCGACCCGCTCCGCGCACCACGCAGGTGAGCGGGTCATCGGTCACGCGGATTGGCAACCCGGTCTGATCGTGGAGCAGCGCGTCGAGCCCGCGCAGGAGGGCGCCGCCGCCCGAGATCACGATCCCCTTGTCCACGATATCCGCGGCCAGCTCGGGCGGGATCTGCTCGAGGCAGGTGTGGACCGCGCTCACGATCGCCATGATCGGCTCGCGCAGGGCCTCGCGGATCTCCTCGCCGGTGACCGTGATCGTCTTGGGGATGCCCACGATGAGATCGCGCCCCTTGACCTCCAGGGTGCGGTGCTCGCTCGGAACCGGGTAGGCGCTTCCCAGGCGCACCTTGATCTCCTCGGCCTGACGCTCGCCCACGAGCAGGCTGTAGTTCTTGCGGATGTGCTGGATCACCGAGACGTTCATCTCGTCGCCCGCGATGCGGACCGACTTGCAGTAGACGATGCCGGACAGCGACATCACCGCCACCTCGGTGGTGCCTCCCCCGATGTCCACGATCATGTTGGCGCCCGGCTCGGTGACCGCTAGATCCGCGCCCAGCGCCGCTGCAATCGGCTCCTCGATGAGGTAGGCCTCGCGCGCGCCCGCCTGCTTGGCGGACTGGCGCACCGCCCGCTTCTCGACCTGGGTGATCCCCGAGGGCACGGTGACCACCACCCGCGGGTGCACCAGGCTCCGACGCTGCCGGGTCTTGCCGATGAAGTAGTGGAGCATCTTCTCGGTCGAGTCGAAGTCGGCGATGACCCCGTGCCGGAGGGGCCGCACCACCGAGATGGTGCCGGGGGCGCGTCCCAGCATGGCCTTGGCCTCGTGACCCGCAGCCAGGACGGCCCCTGCCTTCATGGCGACGATCGAGGGCTCGTTGAGGACGATGCCCTGGCCGCGCACGTACACCAGGGTGTTGGCGGTCCCCAGATCGACCGCCAGGTCGTCAGCCAAGAAGCTGGTGAGAGATCTCAGGCCCATGCCGGTCCCATCGCGGCAGCGAAGTCACGCAACCGATGTGCCAGCGTAGCGCGGATCGCGATTAGCGCGAAGTGGTTACCGCAGGGCGGTCTCCTGCCATACGAGGGGGTCGCGGCCCCGCCGGGAGCCGGGAAAGTGTCAGCATATGTAGGTTTTACATGACACTCGTGTAAAAGTTACCCCGGCGGAGCCCCGGGGGAGGGCCTTGCCAGCCTCTGGCCCCCCATCGTAATCTTGGCCGCGATGGATGCCCCCCGAAGGCCGCCGACGAAGATCGAAGGGCGGAAGCGGATGCAGGTGAGCGGTCTCACGGTCGCCTGGCACGGTACCCGTCGTCTCAAGGACTGGGTCGCGTATCTCGAGAACGGGAGCGAGCAGGGCCACCGCGTGCTCGTGGATCGGGTGTCCGAGCGCAATGTCAAGAGGCTGCTCGCCCGGATCCAGAACCTCACGCGGGACGATCTGGAGGCGATGGGCCGCCCCGTGGAGGCGGTTGCCGCCCAGGGAGGAGGGCCGCCCATGCGCCGCGCGCGGGGTGGTGGCGGCGAGGGCGGTCCGAGCGGCGAGGTCATCGTGCAGTCGGCCTCGGGCCGGCAGCTCGCGCTGAGCGGCGACTCGGCGGCTCAGGCCCCGGCGGGCGGCCCCGCACGCCGCCGCCGGCTGCCCGCGACGGTGGGGAGTGCGACCCCCGCGGAGAGCCGGCGTCCGGCCCGGTCCCCCTCGGCCCGTGATCTGGCGGGCACGGTGCGCCAGCTCCGCGCGCGCCTGGAGAGCCTGGAGGCCGAGCAGGAGCAGCTGCGGGCGGAGCTCGCGATACTGCGCGGCGACGCCGAGGGGTACGACACCCCGCCGAGCATCTTCGTCACCGGCTGGTTTCGCGCCACCCTCGTCCTGATCGTGCTGGCGATCGTGGTGGTGCTCACCGTGCCCTGGCTGATGGATCTCTTCGAAGGGGGGGCGAGGGAGCCGCGGCCGCCGGTCCGCGCCGAGGAGCCCGCCCCGTCGCCGAGCCCGACGCCGGGCGGCCGCTGAGCCCGCGGGCCGGGCGCGGCTACTGCTCGGCGCAGCTCAGAGCGGCGCGGGCGTACACGATGCCGTTCGGATAGTAGTGGATCGTGCCGACATCGCCCTCGCGCTCGAAGCCTTCCTGCGACCAGCTGTCGTTGATCGCCTTGACCGTGCCGAGATGCCGCTCGAGCGCCGCCCGGCACTCCGCGGCGGAGGCGTAGCGGCCGGCGACGATCCGGTCGGTCTGCAGGGGCTGCACGCGCGCCAGCCACCGAAGGACGACCGTGTCGTGCGGATTGTCCTTGGTGATGACGGACAGGTCGGACCAGAGGAGCCAGACGAGACCGAGCGCGCCGATCCACTTCCGCATGAGGTCCGACTCTAGGGGGTGCCCACGAGTGTGTCAAGCTCGAGACGACCGGACGCGCGGCGCAGAGGCTCGCGCGGAAGCGGGGGGACGGGGTTAGAATAGGGCGCCGATGGAGACGATCCTGGTGGTCGACGACGAGGCCCAGGTGCGCGCGCTCGCCCGCGACATCCTCCAGGGGGCCGGCTACCGCGTG
>DATIFV010000183.1:0-5689 GCA_035455085.1 Candidatus Methylomirabilota bacterium
CACGTCCACCTCGGAGGCCGGGTCGGTCAGCATGACCGCCACCCGGAACTCGCGCAGGCTCTTCCGGCGGGGCGCGGGCAGCTCGAGCCGCCACCCCGTCCCGTCGATCTCGTCGGCCCCCGCCATCACCGCGAGCCCGAGCGCCAGGTCGTCCGCGCTGCGGCCCATCGGCCCGACCACCGAGATGTCGCCCTGGGCCACGCGCCCCGGGAGAGCCTGGCCGCGCGGCGGCACGATGCCGAAGGTGGGCTTGTGACCGTAGACGCCGCAGTAGTGCGCGGGGTTCCGGATGGACGAGCCGATGTCGCTACCCGCGTCGAGCCCGGTGAGCCCGGCCGCGAGCGCGGCGGCGGAGCCGCCCGAGGAGCCGCCGGGCGTGCGCGAGAGGTCCCAGGGGTTGTTGGTGGTGCCGTAGATCGCGTTGTAGGACTGCCAGTCGGCCAGCCACGCCGGCACATTCGTCTTGCCGAAAAGCACCACACCCGCCTCGAGCAGCCGGTCCACCGCCAGCGCGTTGCGCGGGGGCAGGTTGTCCTTCAGCTCGGGCAGCCCCCACGTGGTCGGCATCCCGACCACGTCGTACGACTCCTTGACCGTCATGGGCACGCCGTGGAGCGGCCCCCAGACCTTCCCCCTCCGCAGCGCGGCGTCGGCCCGGCGGGCGCGGCGGCGCGCCCCGTCCGCGTCCATCGCGATGATCGCATTGAGCCGCGGGTTGTAGCGGTCCACCCGCGCGAGGAAGAGCTCGAGCGCCTCCAGGCATCCGATCCGGCGCCGGCGGATGTCGGTGGCGAGCTGCTTGGCGCTGCGGAAGTGCGGCTCGGTCATGATCGCCTCACGGCTCGAGGGTGAACGTCACGGTCACCGAGGCCTGGACCTCCTGCTCGCCCGGCGCCACCGGCGCGGCTGCCATTGCCACCCGCGCGCCCAGCTCCGGGCGCGGCGACGCGGCGCCCGTCTCCTGCACCGCCACCACCCGGCCGACCTTGAGCGAGACGGCCGCCGCGTAGAGCTCGGCCCGGCGCCGCGCGTCGGCCATGGCGCGCCGGCGCGCCTCGTCCAGCAGGGGCGCGGGCTCCTGCTGACCGAACTGGATGCCGTAGACCAGGTTGGCGCCCTGCCCGACCTGCTGGTCGAGCACGCGGCCGAGGCGGGAGAGGTCGCGCACCTTCACCCGCACCTGGTTCGTCACCTCGTAGCCGGTGATCTCCGGGGGCTGGCCGTCGCGCCCCTGACGGCGCAGGGGCGACACGCTGATGCTCGTGGTCTGCACGTCGCGCGCGGCGACGCCCTGGGCGGCGAGGGCCTGGAGCAGCCGCTCCATCGCCTGGCTGTTGGCGGCGAGGGCCCCGGCCGCGGTGGGGGACTGGGTCACCACCCCGGTGGAGATCTGGGCCATGTCGGGCGCGGCGGTCACGCTGCCCGTTCCGGTCACCGTGACCGTCGTGGCGCGCTGGTGCGGGCCCATGCCGGACCCGCCGCCCATCCGGGCACACGCCGACAGCGCGAGTGCCAGGGCCAGCACGATCAGGGCGCGGTGCTGGCTCATCAGAGCGAGCCCACCATGAACAGGTCCAGCTCCTCGTCCTTGGCGCGCAGCCTGGTGATCAGGAAGCGCAGCAGGTTCAGGTAGATCACCTTGCCCACGCGCGCGTCGCCCTCCGCGATGCTGCGGAACTCCTCGCGGGAGAGGAAGAAGAGCTTGGCTCCCCCCAGGGAGCGCGCCGCCGCCGAGGTCGAGTGCTCGTCGATCAGCGAGTACTCGCCGAGGCAGCGGCCGGGCCCGAGCGTGTTCAGGTGCACCTCGGTGGGCCGGCGCGCGCGGCCGGTGTCGCCGTCGGGCAGGAAGATCTCCACCAGGCCCTCCAGCACCACGTAGAGGCCGGGGCCGCGCGTGCCCTCGGAGAGCACCATCTCGCCCGGCCTCACCTCGACCAGCAGGCCGCGCGCGATGATGTGATCGAGCGCGGCGGGCGGGAGGTGCTCGAAGACCACCGACCCCGCCAGGATGTGCCGGTACGCCGCCTTGGCCAGCTCCATGGGTGGCCCATTCTGGCACAGACTCCGGGCTTTGTGCCGTACCAACCAGGGGAGCGCCGCCTGCGGGGCGCGGGTGAGCTTGACGGGCGCGCCAACCACGTCCAGCAATCGAACCAGCGCGAGGCAACGGTTGACGACCACGATGGATGGGACTCAACCCGTCGCATGCTGAACTTCGGCGCGCGCGGGTGCGCATGATGAACTGCGGCGGGCCGGGCCATTGGGCCTTGGTCCCGCGCCTTAGGTCCAATAGGCACCCGCATTCTTGCCGACTACACTTGAAAGGTAGAAAGGAGACACACATGCCCAGCATCTTCTACATCATCGGCGTCATAGTCGTCGCGCTCGCGATCCTCGGCTATCTCGGGCTTCGCTAGTCTAGAGAACCATTGCGCCCGACGGGGGAACATGGGCGCCGAGCTCCTTCGGCTGGTACGGGGACGGCGATCCGGTAGGCTTTGTCATGGCCGTCCTCGGCTCGATCATCTTCCTGGGCGCATATCGCTTGAGGATGGGACGGCCCGCGCGCGTCTGAGGCCTCTCTTGCAGGCCCGGTCCGAGGCTGTCGCTCGAGAGCGAACTCTTCGGTCATGAGAAGGGCGCGTTCACCCGTGGCCCTGGCGCGGCGGTACCAGTTGCTCGCGCCTTCGCACCAACTACCGGGTGGTGCTGACGGCCACGGCGTTCGGGCCTCACCCTGCACGACCGGGTGCTCAAGCTCGCGATGTGCCGACGGCCTTCGCGCAGCGCTCGTCGTGGCAGCACCCTGGCCTGCTCGCCGCCACATGATCGCGCCGGCGGGCATCCTCCCCCCGGGGTGGAGAGAGGATGCCCCAAGCGACCGTCAGGGTCTGACTGCGAGAATCTCGACCCGTCGATTCAACTCCAGACACGTGTCCGTGGTCTCGCTACACACCGGTGTCTGCCTCCCGTAGGCGCCCACCACAATGCGGCTGGGGGAGACTCCTAGTCTGACGAGCTCGTCCCTGACTGCGGTGACGCGCTTCGCAGCTAGCGCCTGGCTTCGGTCGTCCGCCTCGCTCTGATGCCCATCGAGGCTCACCGAAGCCTTCGGGTTGTTCTGCATCCACACGGCAAACGTCGCGAGCTTGTCCTTGCACTTCTGCTGGAGGTCCGTGCTGCCGTGCTTGAAGTTCACGTTCTCCATCGAGGACCACCCATTCGCGCCCGCGGCCCCTGCCGGGCCCGCCATCCCGACAAGTCCGGCCGGGCCGGCCGGCCCGGGCGGCCCGGCAATACCCTCTGCCCCTGCTACTCCGGCCAGCCCAGGAGCCCCCGCGGGCCCCACGGGGCCTTGCGGCCCCATCGCGTACGGCGCGTTCGTGCGGCACGTGCCCTTTGCATACGGTACGCCCTCCGAGATCCACGTGCCGTCTGGCGCGATATATCCGCTCTGGTAGGCACACCCCGACAGAACAGCCACTACGACAAGGCTTGTAAGGCTCGTGATGACTCTCATGGCATCCTCATCACTGTCCGGACCGGACGAGCACTTCGACTCGCCGGTCCCGCTGCCAGCACGTCTCGGTTGCCTCGGAGCACTTCAGCTGCGTCTCGCCGAACGCGCCCGTCTGGATCTTGGCCGAGGGTACGCCCGCGCTCACCAGGGCAGCCTTGATCGCGTCCACGCGCTGCTGGCTCAAGGACTGGTTGTACGGGGTGGTGCCGCGTGGGTCCGCGTGGCCATCGATGCCGATCTCGACGCCGGGGTTGTCCCTCATGTACTGGGTGAGCTTGTCGACCTTGCCGGTCTCCGAGTTCCGGATCACGCTCTGGTCGAAGTCGAAGAGAAAGTCAGCAAACACCACCCACGGCCGTTGTGCGCCCTCCGGTCCGCTCGGGCCCTGCACGCCGGCCTGGCCAGCGGGACCCTGCTGGCCTGCGACACCGGCTGCACCCGGCGGCCCCTGTGGCCCCTGCGGCCCCGTCATCCCGATCGGCCCAACCGGCCCGTAGTTGCGTGGGTCCTCGAGGGTGCCTGAGGCGCAGCCGACCCCGAACAGCACCGTCACCGCAAGTATCGCGACCAGACCCACTCCTGTCCGCAAGAATCCTCGCTTCATCGTTCGTACCTCCTCTGAATAGTGAACAGCGACCTTCGTGGTCTCAACTCTAGGCGGAGGTCTTGCGACGACCTATTGGCTCTTGGGTCTACGGCTTCGGGGGTGGGTCCGCGTGCGGTCCGCGTAGACCAAGGTCCAATAGGCAGCCGGGCCGACGTTGACGTCGTGACAACTTCAGAGGTAGCGGCGGAGGTCGACGCGGCGGCCGGAGGCCGCGGAGAGGTAGGCGCCGTAGATGACCGCGGTGACGTCGCGGGCGAGCGCGCCGCCCGAGAGGGGCTCGCGGCCGAAGGCCACGCACTCGACGAAGTCCTGGATCTCCTGCGGGTAGCCGCTGGTCCACTCCTCGTCGGGCTGGGGTGTGGTCCAGCCCGCCTTGGTCTCGATCTTCTCCACGATGTACTCGTCGCCGAACACGCCCGGCTCCGGCGCGTAGGCCTGTACCACGTCGTTGGGGTTGATGTTGCAGAGCACCACCGCCTTGGCGCCGTAGATCGCCATCTGGTTGCGGATGCCGCCCAGCACGGTGTCGGCTGCCGAGATCGCCGCGACGGTGCCGTCGTCGAAGGTGATCAGCATGGTGCCCCAGTCCTCGACGTCGGCGCCCTCGACGGTGTTGAGGTAGCGCGGGGCCGCCGCCCGGAAGGTCGCGGTGGCCGCGAGCTGGGCGGTCTCCGCCATGACCGAGACCGGGCGGACCGGCGCGCCGCGCAGCCGCCGCCCCTCGTCGGCCTTGAGATGGAGCGCGGCCCCCAGCGGATGGCAGGCTTTGCCGATCAGGGAGCCGCCGCCGCCCGTGACCCAGCGCTTGTTCACCGGCGCGTGCGTGCCGGAGTGGCTCTCCTCGCCGACCATTCTCAGTATGGGCCCGCCCGAGGCGGCGAGGAGGCGGCGCGCCTTCTGGATCGGCGGCGCGTACACCCAGTTCTCCGCATAGCAGAGGCGGACGCCGGCGGCCGTGCACGCGGCCAGCACCTCGTCGGCGGCGGCCAGCGCCCGCGCCAGCATCGCCTCGCGCGGGGTGTCGGGCGGGCCGAAGAAGCCGGTGAGCGGCTTCTCCACGATCACGTGCTTGCCGGCCCGCGCGGCCTCGATCGCCATCGACGCGTGGTGATGCGACGGCACGCACAGATCGACCAGATCCACCTCGGGATCGGCCAGCACCGCGCGCAGGTCGGCGACCGCGCGCGCCACCCCGAACTGCCGCGCGTAGGCCTGCGCCCGCTCCGGGCGCGCCGCGGTCACGCACCGGAGCTCGACGTCGACTCCGCGCACCTGCCGGTACGCCTCGCCGTGGATGTGTGCCACGAAGCCGGCACCCACGACACCCACCCCGATCCTCGGTCGTGTCGTCATCGCGATCCTCTCCTCTCTGCGCTCAGCGCGCCCGCAGCCGCCACCAGCCCAGGAGCGCGGCGACGCCGCAAAGCCCGATCCCCCCGTTGATCGTGAGCGCGCGCTGCACGCCCCAGCGCTCGGACATGGCTCCCACCAGGAATGCGCCGATCGGGAACACGCCGCCCCAGATCAGGGTGTAGATGCTCATCACGCGCCCCCGCAGCCCG
>DATIFV010000184.1:0-8038 GCA_035455085.1 Candidatus Methylomirabilota bacterium
GCTTCGCCCCCCTTCCGATGCCTCCCCCCAGGACGCAGTGCGAGCCGCAGGACGGCCACGGGCTGGGTCCCGGGCGTCCGAGGCGAGCAATCCGGAGATTGCGCGGGCAAAGCCCGGGCTCGAAACGGAACATCAGGAAGCCGCGATCGGTCAAGCGCGTCATGCCCGATTACTCCGACAGGTTCCTAGGCCGGCCGCCGGTGCTTGCCGCCGAGGCACGATGAATACGCCTGCCGACTTCATCGCTCTCGAGCGCGTGGGGATGACCTACGAGGCGCGGAGCGGCCCTGTCGAGGCCCTCCGCGACATCTCGTTCGCCGTGGGCCGCGGCGAATTCGTGGCGCTGGTCGGCCCGAGCGGCTGTGGCAAGTCCACTCTGTTGCGGATCGTCGCGGGTCTCCGGATGCCGACCGCGGGCGCCGTCAGCGTGGAGGGTCGTCCCGTCACGCGGCCCCACGCCTCGGTGGGCATGGTGTTCCAGGCGCCCATCCTGCTCAAGTGGCGCTCCATCCTCGACAACGTCCTGCTGCCGGCCGAGCTGGCAGGTCTCGAGCCCCGACGCTATCGCGACCGCGCGCGCGATCTCCTGCGACTCGTCGGGCTCGGGGACTTCGAGAGCAAGCTGCCGCACGAGCTGTCCGGCGGGATGCAGCAACGGGCCTCGCTCTGCCGGGCGCTCTTGCTCGACCCGCCGCTCCTCCTGATGGACGAGCCCTTCGGCGCGCTGGACGCCATGACCCGCGACGAGATGAACCTCGAGCTGCTGCGCGTGTGGGGGGAGGGCAGCCGCGAGCGCAAGACCATCGTGTTCGTCACCCACTCGATCCCCGAGGCGGTGTTTCTCGCCGACCGGGTGGTGGTGATGACCCCGCGCCCCGGCCGCCTGGCCCGCGTCTTCGACGTGCCCCTGCCGCGCCCCCGCACCGTCGCCTCCCGCGCCACCCCCGCCTTCGGCGCCCTCACCCTCTCCATCCACGAGGCAATCGGGGTCAGGTCTTGAATTACGACATTTCCAGCGCGTAGCGACTCGCCTACCTGCTCAGCAAATGTCGTAATTCAAGACCTGACCCCTACGAGGCGAGGGTGCCGCCGTCGACGGCGAGGACGTGGCCGGTGACCATGGTCGAGGCCGCGGAGGCCAGGTAGAGGACGGCGCCGACCAGCTCGTCGGGGGTGCCCATGCGCCCGACCGGGACGCGGCGCATCGCGCGCTCCGCGTAGCCGGGCTCGCGGTGGATCAAGTCGCCGATGTTCGATTCGAACCACGACGGGGCGATGGCGTTGACCCGCACGCCCAGAGATGCCCACTCCACCGCGAGGGCCCGCGTGAGCATCACCACTCCGCCCTTGCTCGCCGCGTACGCCGCCGTGCCGGTCAGGCCGATCTGGCCCGCGATCGAGGCGATGTTGACGATCGACCCGCGGCGGCGCGCGAGCATGCGCCGCCCCACGACCTGGCAGCCCCAGAAGACGCCGGTCAGGTTCACCGCGAGCACGCGGTGCCACTCGGCCTCGGGGAACTCGACGGCGGGGCACCGGTGCGTGACGCCCGCGCTGTTGACGAGCACGTCGACGGCGCCGAGGCACTCCTCCACCTCCGCGGCCATCCGCTCGACGCTGCCCCGGTCGGCCGCGTCCACGCCCACCGCGAGCGCCCGGCCGCCGCCCCCCGCGATCGAGTCGGCGACGAGCTTGGCCCGGCCCAGGTCGGCGTCGGCCACCGCGACCGCGGCCCCCGCCTCGGCCAGCCCTCGGGCCATCGCAGCGCCCAGGCCGCCCGCGCCGCCCACCACCACCGCGCTCTGCCCGTCCAGGCGGAAGAGGTCGAGGCTCGTCATGCCCGGGGGGCGGGCTGGATCATCTCCAGCGTGATGTCGTCGGGATCGAAGAAGTAGACCGCCCGGCCGCCGGCGTTGCGGCCGTGGGTGATGTCCACCGGGGCCGACTTGAAGCGCACGCCCCGGCCCTTGAGGGCGGTGTAGATCGCCTCGAGGTCGTCCACCATGAAGGCCACGTGGCCGTTGCCGGGATTGTAGGTGTTGGCGTCGCCCCGGGTCCCTCGCGGCCGGCGGTACTCGAGCAGCTCGATGTGATGCCCCACGGCCCCCGCGGCCCCGGGCAGGCGCAGCAGCGCGATGCGCAGCTCGGCGTCCGGATAGCCCACGACGGTGCGCAGATAGGGCCGGCTGCTGTCCCACTGGGCGATCAGCTCGAGGCCGAGCAGATCGCGGTAGAACGCGATCGAGCGGTCCAGATCGCTGACGGTCAGCCCGGTGTGCAGGATCCCGGTGACGCCCATGGTCGTGCTCCTTTCAACGGCGCGGCGCGCGGCGATCGAGTCGGGCGCCAGTGTAGGGTGGGCGGTGGTGGTTGACAAGACGTGGCGGTCATCGCAGAGTCGGGGGACCCGACATCACACGCAGGAGGAGCGGCGATGCCAGCGATGGATTCGAGGCAGCCTTCCCTGCTGGACGCGCCGGCACCGGCGCGCCCGCTGCCCTCGCGCCGGCCGTCGCCGCTCCTCGGCCGCCCGCGCCGCCGCGCGGTGGAGATCGTGCGGCACCCCGACGGGCCGCTGGAGGTGAAGGTCTCCGGCCTGGTGGATGCCGCGGAGCGCCGCATCCGCCAGTGGCAGGGCGTCGCAGCCCTGCTCTTCCTCATCATGGTGGTCGGCGCCGCGCTCGCGGTGGTGGTGGTGGCGGTGCGCTGGGACGCCGAGCGCGGCCGCACCGTGCGGATGCTGCAGACCGACCTGCAGACCGCACAGGCCCGCGAGCGCTGCTGGGAGGCGCTGGCGCGCTACACCCCGCGCAGCGCCGACGACGTGATCCCGGCCGCCCGGCGCGATGCCTGGGTGGCCCGCTGCCTCGTCACCGAGCTCGGGCGCGTGAACGCCCGGCGGTAGAGGAGACCGACATGCATCAGCCCATGGAGGCCGTGCACGCCGACGAGCGCGAGTGGGAGCTGCTGCGCTGGCCCGGGCAATGGAGCAAGATGCTCTTCCATCCGCGGGCGGACCGGCCGACCGAGCCCAACGCGGGCCTGGTCCGCTACGAGCCGGGGTCCCACCATCCCTTCCACAAGCACGACTTCGCCCAGGTCTGGTACATCCTGGAGGGCGAGTTCCAAATCGGTGAGGCGGTGTACACGCCGGGGACGATGCTCTTCTATCCGGATCCGCACTTCGAGGAGCCGCTGTCCACCAAGACCGGCGGGCTCATGCTCTTCGTGCAGTACCAGGGGCCGACCACCGGCGAGCGGCCGATCTACGACGGGCGCTTCAACATGAAGGCGCGCAAGGCGATCGCCGAGGAGAACGTCGAGCGGTAGCCCCCTGGGTGACTAGAGCGCGGCGACCTCGACGCGGCAGTCGTTGTAGCAGGCGCCCCCGCACAGATCGGCGTGGTGCCCCGGAGCCAGCGCGGACACCGTCTGGCCGTTGTCGCTGGTCTTCATCCACGCTCCCTTGAGGCTGCAGAGCACCCCCGGCTGGACGTCGGTGGTGATGGAGAGCGGCAGGTGCACCTCCCCCAGCTCGTTCCACACCCGCACCGTGGCACCGTCCACGAGCCCCCGCGCCCGCGCGTCGTCGGGGTGCATCTCGAGCGGCGGCGTGAGGTCGCCGGCCTTGAGGCCGCCGAAAGTGGACGTGATCCGCTCGTCGGAGGAGGGGGTGATGAGGATCAGCGGGAACGCCGTCTCGTAGGCCCGGTAGGTGGGCAGCCGCGCGCCGTACTTCTGATCCAGGTACGGGGAGGCCAGCTCCACCTTGCCCGAGGCGGTCCTGGGGAAGACGTTCTTGAAGAGGATGAGCGGCTCGCCCTCCGCGGTCATGAGGGTCGCGCGGTCGGTGGGCAGCCGGCTCGGCCGAACGCCGCCCAGGCGCGGATCGGCCCCGTCCACCGCGTCGTCCATGAGCTCGGCG
Organism: Candidatus Methylomirabilota bacterium; assembly: GCA_035455085.1. GTDB lineage: Bacteria > Methylomirabilota > Methylomirabilia > Rokubacteriales > CSP1-6 > CAMLFJ01. Next base: position 3,926 of record DATIFV010000184.1, read on the forward strand.
TCGCTGGCCCGGAAGATCGGGTCGGTGAAGCCGAAGCGCGCGGCGAGCCCCCGGAAGATCTCGGTGTTGGGTCGCGACTGATGCTGCGGCGGGATCACCGGCTCGGCGCGCTGCAGCCAGTGCTGGCCGTAGGCCGCGTAGAGGTCGTGGTACTCGAAGTGGCTGGAGGCCGGGAGCACCACGTCGGCGTAGGCGAGGCTGTCGGTCATCACCACGTCACAGCCCACCGTGAAGAGGTCCTCGCGCGCGAGCCCGCGGCGCATCCGGTTCTGGTCGGGGTGCACCACGAGCGGGTTGTGGTTGTAGATGAACAGGGCCTTGATCGGCGGCGACAGGGTGGCATCGAGCAGGTGCGCGCCCACGTCCACGATGTTGAGCGTGCGCGTGCCCGGAGGCACCAGATCGGGCCGCTGCAGCTTGGCCGCCGTCTTCGGGAAGGCGAAGCCGGCCCCGTTGACGAGCCCGCCGCCCGGCACCCCGAACTTCCCGGCGAGCGCGGGCAGGGCGAAGATCGCGCGGATGCCGCTGCCGCCGTTCTGGTTGCGCTCGAGCCCGTTGCCCACGCTGATGGAGGCCGGCGCGAGCGTGTGGTACCACTCGGCGAGCTGGCGGATCTGCCCTTCCGGGACCCGGCAGATGCGCGCCGCGTCCGCCACCGAGTAGCGGCGTGCCTCCGCCATGAACTCCTCCACGCCCTGCACGTGGCGCGCGATGAAGGCCCGGTCGAAGGCCCCGCGCCGCTCCAGCTCCGCGGCGAGCGCCCAGGCCAGCACCACGTCGGTCCCGGGCTTGAGCGCGATGTGCAGGTCGGCCTGCTCGGCGATCTTGATCCGCCGCGGATCCACCACCACCACCTTGGCCCCGTCCCGCCGGGCCGCGTTGAGGATCGGGGTGAGATGCAGGTTCGACCAGGTGACGTTGTTGCCCCACGCGATCGCGAGCTTCGAGTGGCGCACCTGCTCCGGGGCGATGCCGGGCGCGGCGCCGAAGGTGCCGAGCCAGGCCTGGGTGCGGATGCCGCCGCAGAGCGGCGGCCGGTCGAGCAGCGAGGCGCCCAGCTTGTGGAAGAAGCGCAGGTCCATGGAGGCGTACGCCAGCATGCCGTGCGGCCCCGCGTAGTTGAGTGGCAGCACCGCCTGCGGGCCGTGGGCCGCGATGACCGCGCTCACGCGCTCGTGGATGATGTCGAGCGCCTCGTCCCACGACACCGGCACGAACCGGCCCTCACCCTTGGCCCCGACGCGGCGCAGCGGGGTCTCGAGCCGTCCCGGCCCATGCACCCACTCGGGATACGAGGCGGCCACCTTGGTGCAGATGACCCCGGCGGTGTAGGGGTTCGCCCGCGAGCCCCGGATCTTCACGATCCGGGCGTTCTCCACGGTCACGGTGAGGCTGCAGGTGTCCGGACAATCGAGGGGGCAGACGCTCGCGTGGTCGCTCATGGCCCGAGATGGTAAGGCAACCGACGGCGCTTCGCCAGGCTCCGACTCGAATTTCCTGTTGAAATTGGCGGGCTTCCGCCGCCCGGCCATCCGGTAAACGCAGCGCCCCCGCCCTTCGTCTCATGCGGTGCAGGGGGCAGCATCCATGGCCCCCGAGGAGGAGACAACACCATGAAAAAGCTGATCGCGCTGGTGATCGCCGTCGCGGTCCTGATGCCTGGCCTGGCCTTCGCGGGTGCGTCCACGGACGCGGCGCTCGGGCTGGGCGCATTCGCGGTCTTCAACCAGATCCTGGGTGGTGTCGGCATCTTCCACCGCGGGCCGGTGCTGGCCGCTCCGGCCGTCGTGGTGCCGCCGCCTCCGGTCTACGCGCCGGCCCCGGTGGTGGTCGCACCGCCTCCCGCGTACGTGCCGGCGCCGCGGGTGGTCGTGAAGCCGTATCCGGTGTACGTGCCGGCGCCGCGTCACGTGGTCGTCCACGAGCGGCCCGCGTTCTGCCCGCCCGGCCACGCGAGGAAGGGCTGGTGCTACCCCGCGCCGGTGTATCGCCCCGGCTGGCGCTACTGATCGCCTAGCCGGCTCCGCAAGGCCCGCCCTCTCCCCCCGACCGCGGGGGGAGAGGGTGTTACACTTCCCGGGTCATGCCCGGCGCGCGCTCGCTCGAGACCGCCCAGTGAGGCGCGGCTCGTGAGGCGCCTCTCCCTCCTCCGGCTGATCGCGGTCTTCACCTGGACCGGGCTGTCGAGCCTCGGCGGTGGCCGCAGCGCCTACTTCCACGACGCGCTCGTGCGGCGGCGAGGCTGGGTCCGCAACGAGGAGTTCGTGCAGGACTTCACCCTGAGCCAGGTGCTGCCCGGCCCCAACTTCAGCAACCTCGCGGTGGCGCTCGGCTACCGACTCGCCGGCATGGCGGGCGGCGTGTGGGGCCTGCTCGCCATCGTCCTGCCGGGCGCGCTCATCCTGGTCGGCGTGGCCACCCTCTACCTGCGCGGCGCCTTCGGCCCGGGAGCCGGGCTCCTCATGCGCGGCCTCAGCGCGGCGGTGGTGGGGCTGGTCCTGGTGACCACGCTGCGCATCATGCGCGGGTCGCTGCGCGGCGGCCGCGGGATCGTGGTGGCCGCCCTCACGTTCCTGGCGGTGGGCCCGCTCCGCCTGCCCACGGTGGGGGTCGTGCTCGTGATGGCGGCGGCGAGCCTGGCGCTGCACTGGGCCGCGCCGGGGGTGTCGGGCGGCGGGGCCGGGCCCGAGGAGGTCCGCTGATGGCGGAGCTGGCCCTGCTCACCTGGACGTTCCTCTGGCTGAGCCTGCTCTGCGTGGGCGGCGGCCTCGGGGTGATCCCCGAGATGGAGCGGCAGGCGGTGACCGTTCACGGCTGGGTCACCGCCCGGGAGTTCGTGGACGGCTACACCCTCACCCAGCTCACTCCGGGACCGAACATGCTGATCGTGGTCTTCGTGGGCTACCGCGCCCACGGTGCCCTCGGCGCGATTCTCGCCGGCCTCGCGATGTTCCTGCCCACCTCGATCCTGGCGATCCTGGTCTCGCACCACTGGCAGGAGTGGCGCACCCGGCCGTGGGCGGCCCTCGCGGAGCGGGCGCTGATCCCGGTCGGCGTCGGCCTCATGGCGGGCGGGGTGTACACCCTGGCCCGCACCGCGATTCACGACGGGGTCACCCTGGCCCTGGCCGCGCTCACCGCGCTCGCGGTGGCCACCGACCGCGTGCCGCCGGTGCTCGCGGTGGTGGTCGCGGGCGCGCTCGGCTGGCTCCTCCTCTCCCGCTGAGCCCGCCGCCTGCAGCTTGCTAGACGCGCTCGAGGATCGCGCGGTCCTCCACCAGGATGCACCCGCTCTCCTCGGCGCGTCGCACGCTGTCGACGTTGTCGGGGTCCCTGGCGAGTCGCTCGCGGTACTGCTCGTACGCGGCGAGGCTCGGGAAGTCGATGAGGGCCAGCGCCGCGTTGGTGGGGCCGGCGAACCTGGTGGGCAGCCAGTAGCCGACGAGCTCGCCGCCGCAGCGCGGGATGATGCTGCCCAGAGCCCGCGCGTACCGCTCGAAGTCGCGGTGCTTGCGCGGGTCGATCGTGTAGCGAATGCTCAGCGTGATCATGACCCTGTCTCCTCCCATCGCACGTTGAAGACCTTCCTCAGATGGACGCGCCCGGCCGGCGTGACGATCACCGCGCGCGTACCGCGCAGGCGGCGCACCCAGCCGCGGTCGAGGGCGAGGCTCGCCAGCGCCGTGCCCACCGGGCCGGCGACGTGCGGCCGGCGCTCGGTCCAGTCCAGGCACCGGCGCGCCACCGGCTGCGCCGGACGGCCGCGCACCTCGATCCCGAGCGCGCGCAGCGAGCGGGTGCCGGTCGGCGTGAGCCGATAGCTCCGACCGTCCTCCTCGATCCACCGGCCCGCGACCAGCGCGTCGGCGAGGGCCACGCCGAGCCGGCCCGCCAGGTGGCGGTAGCAGGTGCGCGCCTCCCGCAGGCGCCGCGCGCCGCCGTTCGTGTCGGTGCCGGCGCCAGGCGCGGGGAGCGGCGGCGCCAGGAGGGCCAGCGCCTCGACCGCGTAGCCCACGTCGGCGCCGGCCAGGCGGTAGTAGCGCCAGCGCCCCTGCTGCTCGACGCGCAGGATGCGGCCGGCGATGAGCTTGGCCAGATGGTTGCTGGCGGTCT
>DATIFV010000185.1:0-7528 GCA_035455085.1 Candidatus Methylomirabilota bacterium
AGCACCCGGTTGGTGTAGTGCAGCTCGAGCGCGCGACGCAGCCCGATCAGCCGGGGCAGGAAGTAGGACGAGGACCCGTCGGGCGAGGCGGCGATCCGCGCATAGGCCATGGTGAACCTGGCCGACTCGGCGGCCACCACCAGGTCCCCGCCGAGGGCCAGGCTCATCCCGCCACCCGCGGCGATCCCGTTCACCGCCATCACCACCGGCTTCAGGGTGCGGGCCAGGCGCGACACCGCCCCGTGCAGGTAGGTCGTCAGCTCCTTGATCAGGATGCCGATGCGCTCCGGATTGTCCGCGAAGTCCTTGACGTCACCACCCGCGCAGAAGGCCTTCCCGGCCCCGGTGATGACGATGCACCGCACCGCCCGGTCCTCGTCGGCCTCCAGCGAGGCATGGAACAGGTCCCGCCCCAGCGCGAGGTTCAGCGCGTTGTAGGCGTCCGGCCGGTTCAGGGTGACGGTGGCGACGCCGTCCTTCACCTCGTAGCGCAGTGTCTCGTACGCCATGATCCTCTCCCGTCCAGTTGGCGGTCAGGTCTCCTGCTAACGGCGGTCTCCGACGCGGTGGAGCTTCAGGAGGTTCGTGGTGCCGGTCACCCACATCGGGGCCCCCGAGATGATCACGATCACGTCGTTGTTGCGCACGGTGCCGTCACCGAGCAGCGTCGCCTCGACCTCCTCGATCATCTCGTCGGTGGTCTCCACCTTGTGCACGAGCCGGGAGGACACCCCCCAGAAGAGGCCGAGCCGCCGCTGGACCTCCGAGTACGGGGTGAGCGCGATGATCGGCACCTCGGGCCGGTCCTGCGAGATGAGCCGCGCGCTGAAGCCCGACTGGGTGAACGCCACGATGGCCCGCGCGTGCAGCAGACGGGCGGCCTGACAGGCGGCCTCCGCGACCGCCTCCGGGAAGCCGTAGGCCTCGGGCCGCGGCCGCCCGGCCGGGCCGAGCGGAGCGGCCAGCTCCGCGCGCTCGGCGATACGCGCCATCACCTCCACCGTCTCCACCGGGAAGCGGCCGGTCGCGGTCTCGGCCGAGAGCATGATCGCGTCGGCTCCGTCGAAGATCGCGGTGGCCACGTCGCTGACCTCGGCCCGGGTGGGCCGCGAGTGCGTGACCATGGACTCGAGCATCTGGGTGGCCACGATCACCGGCACCTTGCCCTGGCGGGCCTGCCGGATCACGTCCTTCTGGATGATCGGCACCTCCTCGAGCGGCACCTCCACCCCCAGGTCCCCCCGCGCGACCATGACCGCGTCCACCAGCGGCAGCACCCCTTGCAGGTTCGCCACGATCTCCGCCCGCTCGAGCTTGGCCACGATCGGGATGTTGGCGCCCTGCTCGTGCAGGAACTTGCGGACCTCCTGGATGTCGGCCGCGGACCGGACGAAGGAGATCGCCACGTAGTCCACACCCTGCTCGATGCCGAAGCGCAGATCCTCGCGATCCTTCGGGGCCAGACATGAGACCGGCACCGGCCGCCGCGGGAACGACACGCCCTTGTGATCCGAGACGGGCCCCCCCGACACGACCCGGCACTGGACCTCGCCGTCCTCCACCTTCTCGACCACGAGCTGGATCATGCCGTCGTCCATCCAGACGGCGTCGCCGGACCGCAGGGCCGCGAGGAACTCGGGATGGTTCAGCGAGCTCCGCGAGGCGGTTCCCTTCACGGCGCGCGCGGTCAGGACGAAGTGCTCACCCGACACGAGCATCGCCTGCCCGCCCACGAACGTGCCCAGGCGCACCTTGGGTCCCTGCAGATCCTGGAGGATGGTGATCGGGCGGCCCCAGCGCGCCTCACCGTCCCGGATCGCGCGGATGACCTCGCTGTGCTCGGCGTGGGTGCCGTGAGAGAAGTTCAGCCGCGCCACGTCCATGCCCGCGGCCGCCAGCCGGTCGAGCACCTCCGGCCTGCTGCTGGCCGGCCCGATCGTGCACACGATCTTGGTGCGTCTCATTCAGCTGCGGGGGCCCCGAGATGGCCCCCGCACTCCCCCCGTCCGCGGACAACCCGTCGCACCGCGGGCATCAGCTGGCCTTGAGCGCGCGGATCAGGAACTGCCCGGTGAAGGACCCGGCCTGGCGCGACACCTCCTCGGGGGTGCCGGAGGCGATCACCCGGCCGCCCTCGTGGCCGCCCTCGGGCCCGAGATCGACGATCCAGTCCGCGGTCTTGATCACGTCCATGTTGTGCTCGATGATCACCACCGTGTTGCCCTGCTCCACCAGCTGATTGAGCACCTCCAGCAGGCGGCGGATGTCCGCGAAGTGCAGCCCGGTGGTCGGCTCGTCCAGGATGTAGAGCGTCCGGCCGGTCGCCCGCCGGCTCAGCTCGGTGGCGAGCTTCACCCGCTGCGCCTCGCCCCCCGACAGGGTGGTGGCGGCCTGGCCGAGCCGGATGTAGTCGAGCCCCACGTCGTGCAGGGTCTGGAGCTTCTGCTTGATCGAGGGCACCGGCTCGAAGAACCCGAGCGCCTCCGCCACCGTCATGTCGAGGATGTCGGCGATGTTCTTGCTCTTGTACCGCACCTCGAGGGTCTCGCGGTTGTAGCGCTTGCCGCGGCACACCTCGCACGTCACGTACACGTCGGGCAGGAAGTGCATCTCGATCTTCACGAGGCCGTCGCCCTGGCAGGCCTCGCACCGCCCGCCCTTGACGTTGAACGAGAACCGGCCCGGCTGGTACCCTCGCACGCGCGCGTCCGGGGTGCGGGCCAGCAAGGTGCGGATCAGGGTGAACACCCCGGTGTAGGTCGCGGGATTGGACCGCGGGGTGCGTCCGATCGGCGACTGGTCGATGTCGATGACCTTGTCGAGGTGCTGCGCGCCCTCGATGCGGTCGTGGGCGCCGGGCCGGTCCTGCGCACGATGGAGCATCGAGGCCAGCGCGCGGTAGAGGATGTCGTTGACGAGGGTGGACTTGCCCGAGCCGGAGACTCCGGTGACCGCGGTGAAGGATCCGAGCGGGATCCGCACGCTCATGCCCTTCAGGTTGTGCTCGCGCGGGTTGTGGATGATCACGAACTTGCCGTTGCCCCGGCGCCGCGAGGCCGGCACCGCGATGCGCTCCGTTCCGGCCAGGAAGCGCCCGGTGAGCGACTCCGGGTTCGCCATCACCTCGTCGGGCGTGCCCACCGCGACCACGTGCCCCCCGAGCTCCCCCGCCCCGGGTCCGAGGTCGACGACGTAGTCGGCCGCCCGCATGGTCTCCTCGTCGTGCTCGACCACCAGCACCGTGTTGCCCAGGTCGCGCAGGCGCTTCAGGGTGTCGAGCAGCCGTCCGTTGTCCCGCTGGTGGAGCCCGATGGAGGGCTCGTCCAGGATGTAGAGGACCCCCACCAGGCTCGAGCCGATCTGGGTGGCGAGCCGGATGCGCTGCCCCTCCCCGCCCGAGAGGGTCGCGGCGGGCCGGTCGAGCGTGAGGTACTCGAGGCCGACCTGCGAGAGGAACCCGAGACGCTCCCGGATCTCCTTGAGGACCCGGCGCGCGATGGCCATCTCGCGCTCGGACAGGGTCAGGGTGTCGAAGAACTGGCGCGCCGCCTTGATGGGAAACCGCACCACGTCGGCGATCGAGCGGCCCGCGATCCTGACCGCCAGCGTCTCCGGCCGCAGCCGGGAACCCCCGCAGGTGGGGCAGTCCCGCTCGGTCATGAACTGCTCGACCTCGCTGCGCGCGTCCTCGGAGACCGTCTCCTTGTAGCGCCGATCGAGCACCTTCACCACGCCCTCGAAGCCGTCGTCCGGCTCGCCGTACAGGATGACGTCGCGCGCCTTCTTGGGCAGCCGGGCCCACGGGGTATCCAGACCGAAGCCGTGCCGCTTCGCGAGCACCCGCAGGGTCTGCTTGAAGATCGACGACGCCGACGGCCCGGCCCACGGCCGGAGTGCGCCGCCGGACAGCGTCTTCGCCGGATCGGGTACCACCCGCGCGGGGTCGATCTCGAAGCGGGTGCCGATCCCCCCGCAGTCGGGGCAAGCTCCGTACGGATTGTTGAACGAGAACATCCGCGGCGACACCTCGGGAAAGGAGATGCCGCAGGCCGCGCAGGCCAGCCGCTCCGAGAAGAGGAACGACGGGCCGTCCGGGACCTCCACCTGCACCACCCCGTCGGCCAGGCGTAGCGCGGTCTCCAGCGAGTCGGCGAGGCGCCCGCCCGCGTTGTCCTTCACCACCAGCCGGTCCACCACCACCTCGATGGTGTGCTTCTTGGTCTTTGCCAGGTCGATGTCCTCGCTCAGCTCTCGCAGCTGGCCGTTGACCCGCACCCGCACGTAGCCCTGCCGCCGCAGATCGAAGAAGAGCTTGCGGTACTCGCCCTTGCGCCCGCGCACGATCGGCGAGAGCACGACCAGCCGGCTCCCCGCCGGCAGGGCCATCACCCGGTCCACCATCTGCTGCACGGTCTGGGCCGAAATCACGCTGCCGCACTGCGGGCAGTGCGGGATCCCCACGCGGGCGAAGAGCACGCGCAGGTAGTCGTAGATCTCGGTGACGGTGCCCACCGTCGAGCGCGGGTTCTTGGAGGTGGTCTTCTGTTCGATCGAGATCGCGGGGGAGAGCCCCTCGATCGAGTCCACGTCGGGCTTCTCCATCTGCTCCAGGAACTGCCGGGCGTACGCCGACAGCGACTCCACGTAGCGCCGCTGCCCCTCCGCGTAGATCGTGTCGAAGGCGAGGGAGGACTTGCCGGAGCCGGACAGGCCGGTGATCACCACGAGCTGGTCGCGGGGGAGCTCGAGATCGATCGCCTTCAGGTTGTGCTCGCGGGCCCCGCGGATGACGATGCGATCGTTGGCCATGGACGCCCCATCATACCCCCGGCGTCGAGCCGCGTAAAACCGCCCGCCGCTCCGCCAGCACGAACTGGACGAGCCCGGCCAGCGCCCCCGCCGCGGCCAGGAGGAAGCCGGCCGCGAACGACACGCGATCCACCGTGAGGCCGACCAGGAGCGAGCCGACCACGCTGCCGAGATCGAAGGATCCGGACAGCGTGCCCATCGCGGAGCCCCGCTCGGCTTCGGGCGTCCGGTCCACCAGGAGCGCCAGGAGGGTCGGGTAGAACATGGCCACGCCGGCGCCGAGCATGATCGCGGCCGCCGCCAGCGTGGGCACCCCCGGGGGCAGGGACAGGACCAGGTAGCTCAGCGTGGTCAGCGCCACCGCGGGCAAGATCACCCACGCCCGCCCTACCCGGTCCGACAGGCCGCGCAGCGTGAGACGGCCCGCGATGATGCACACCGAGAACAGCACGTAGAACCAGCCCAGGCTGCCCGCCAGCCCCGAGGCCAGCGCGTAGAGCGGCAGGAAGGCGTAGATGGAGCTGTAGCCGATGTTCACGCAGACCACCGTCGTCGCCGCGGGCAGAGCCCGCCGGCTGAACCACCGGAACCGCGGCGGGGGCGCGCCCGCGAGGCCGGGCGACCGGAGCGTGAGCACGGGCAGCGCGATCAGCACTCCGAGCACGAGCGCGGCGAGGAAGCACGGGCGGATGCCCCCCGCCTCGTAGAGGGCGAGTCCGAGCGGTGGGCCGGCCGCGAAGGAGAGCGCGGTCGCCAGGAAGTAGACGCTGAGCGCCTCGCCGCGCCGGGCCGGAGGGCTGGCCTGCGCCACCAGCACCCCCGCCGCGGTGGCGAGCACCCCGTTCCCGCCGCCCAGCCCGGCCATCAGGGCGATGTAGGCCACCGGAGCCGTCGCCAACGGAAGCAGCAGGAGGGTGGCCAGGAGCACGGCCACCCCCGGCAGCATCACCCGGCGCACCCCGAAGCGGTCCACCCAGCCGCCCACCAGCGGCCGGAGGACCATCGACACGGTGGTCGCCGTCGCGAAGAGCAGGCCGACCTGGGTCTTGCTGCCCCCGATCTGCACCAGGTGCAGGGGCAGCGTGGCGTTGAGCAGATAGACCAGGACGTGCACGCCGCCGGAGACGGCCAGACACGCCGCGACGACCGGGGTGACGAGCGCGGCCACGGTCAGCGCGTGAGACGCCGGCCGAGCCAGAGGATGACCGCCCCGGCGGGCGCGGCCACCAGCGCCGGATACGCGACGGCCGCCCCTAGGAAGTCCCCGCTCGCCCCGCGCAGCTGCGCGACGGCGAAGCCCGCGAACACGAGCAGCCCGACGACCCCGGCGGTGGTGGCGGTGCGGCTGCGCCGCGGCGGCCAGAGCGCGGCCGGGCCGAGCGCGGAGCCCGCGCCCCCCAGCGCCAGCAGGGTGAGCGCCCAGGGATCGACCGGCCAGAGGCTCGCGAGCGCGGCGCCCCCGAAGAGGCCGGCCCACAGACCGGGATCGTGTCCGATCTCGCCTCCCCCGGTGGCGTCGAGCGCCCCGAGGCGCTCCCGAAGCGCGAGGCTCGAGGCCAGGAAGGCGCCGAGCCCGGCCGCGAGCAGCAGCCCCTGCAGCGCGCGCCGCCACGGCTCAGCGAAGAGGGCGGGGGCGGGCAGCTCCAGCAGCCGCTCCGGCGTGATACCGCCGAGGAGGAGATCGGGCGCCTGCAGCAGCCCGTAGACGGCCCAGGCCTGCGCCCACACGAAGGCGAGCAGCAGCCCGCCCGCCACGAAGCCCGCGCCGTCGCGCGACAGGCGCACCGAGAGGCCCGCGCGCAGCAGCGCGGCGGCTCCCGCGAGCAGCGTGACGGCCAGCCCCATCCGCTCCGGCCAGCGAGGCGGCCGGCCCTCGGCCCAGGCCATGCCCGACGGAGGGGCGCCCGGCACCCGCTTGTCGGCCTCGAAGCGCAGGCGCAGCCGGGAGCCGCGCGCGATCTCGTCACCGGCGCGCAGCGTGACCGTCTCGCCGGGCGCGAGGGCCCACTCCATCTCGGAGGCACGGGCACCGTCCGTCGTGCGCGCGCGCAGCACGCCGCCCCCCGGGGCGGTGAGGCGATGCACCTCGTCGACCACCAGGGGCGCTCCCCCGCGGACCGCACCGAGATCGCGCCCGGCGGTGACCCACGGGCTCGACGGGGGAAAGCGGAAGGCGGGCTGGCTCGCCACCCGATCCCAGGCCGCGACCGGCCCGAGACCGAGCGCCCAGACGACCTGCAGCAGCACCATCACCGCCGCCGCGAACGCCACCGCCAGCAGCAGCGGGGTGAGCCGTCGGAGCGGGCGCCAGGCGGTCAGCAGCCAGCCCGCGGCCGCCGCGATCACGATGCCCTGCCACCGGCGCGCGCCGAGCCACGCGGCCAGATCGCCGGAGAGGGCGATGTTCGCCCAGAGCAGCACGCCGACCGCGAGCAGGAGCGTCAACACCGGGAACAGCGCCTCGCCGCTTCCGGGCGCGTCCTCCGGCGCGGGAGCCGGGCGCCGGCCGGCGACCCCGAGCGCGATCAGCGGCACCAGGACCACGAGCAGCCCGAGCCACAGGCCGTCGGGTCCGCGCGCGGCGAGCGCGGCCGGCACCGCCAGCATCACCGCCGGCGTGAGCCAGACGGCCAGGACCCGGGAGACCGACCTCATTCCTGGGACGAAGGTCCGGCCGGCGGCTCGGCCAGCCAGCCGATCGCGACCAGCACCGCCACCA
>DATIFV010000186.1:0-13472 GCA_035455085.1 Candidatus Methylomirabilota bacterium
GGGGCGCCGGCCGGCCAGCGCCGCCTCCGCGCTCCGCGCCCGCACCGGCCGCGGGCCCACGCCGAAGAACACCAGCCGCGCCTCCGCAAGCGCGCCTCCCGCCGTCCGCGCGCCGGCGGCGAGGCCCGCGAGGGCGAAGTCCCCGTGGCGGCGGGCCAGCTCCTGGAAGCCCCATCGCCATCCCGCGGGCGCCCGGGGCACCCGGATCTCGGTGACGACCTCTCCGGGGGCGAGCGCGGTCGTGTAGACGCCCCGGAAGAAGTCCTCCGCCGCGATGTCGCGGTGCCCGCCGCGGCACGCGGCCCGGATGCTCGCTCCCAGCGCGACCGCGCACGCGGGCAGCTCGGCGGCGGGGTCGGCGAGCGCGAGGCTGCCCCCGACGGTGCCGCGCTCCCGGATCGCGGGGTGGCCGACGTGGGGAACCGCGGCCGCGATGAGCGGCGCGTGCTCGCCCACCAGCGGCGAGCGCTCGAGTGCCTCCTGGCGCACGAGCGCGCCGATGACCAGCCCGTCGGCGGTCACGCGGATGGCGTCGAGATCCGGGATCCGGTTGATGTCGATCACCGCGCGCGGGGCGGCCAGGCGCAGGTTGAGCGCGGGCACCAGGCTCTGGCCGCCGGCCAGGAGCCGGCCGTCGTCTCCGTAGCGCTCGAGCAGGTCGAAGGTCTCGGCGAGGGAGGCCGGACGGTGGTACTCGAACGGGGCCGGCTTCATGCCGGGAACGACCGGAAGGTCCGCAGCAGCGACGCGCGCGCGGCGGGGCCGGGGGGCGCGAACGGCAGCACCACCGGGGTGGCCCCGGCCCGCGCGAACGCCGCGAGTTGCTCGCGGCAGGCCTCGGGGGAGCCGACCGCTCCGAGGCCGTCGAGCACCCGCTCCGAGATCCCCTTGACCGCCCCCGCCCGGTCTCCCGCCTTCCAGGCCCGATTGACCGCCTCCACCTCCTCCGCGAAGCCGCACTCCTGGAAGAACCGGGCGTAGACGCTCACGATGGCGTAGCCGGTGATGTCGCGGGCCAGCGCCTCGCGCACCGGCTCCCGCTCGTCGGTGACGCACGTGCGCACGTACACCGCCACCTCCACGTCGGCCGGGCTGCGGCCGGCGCGCCTGGCCCCCGCCTCCACGTGGCGCATCGACGCGGGCACCGCCGACGGCGGGATCCAGTTCAGCAGCACCCCGTCCGCCACCTCGCCGGCCAGCTCGCACATGCGGGGGCCGAGCGCGGCCAGGTAGATGCGCGGCGCGGGCGACGGCGCGGGAATCGCGAGGCGGAAGTTCTTGAGCCGGTAGAACTTGCCCTCGAAGTTCACGCGCTCTCCCGCCGTGGTCATCCGGATGACCTGCACCGCCTCGCGCATCTGCTGGATGGACGGCGTGAACGGCAGCCCGTGCCACTGGCCCACGATGATCTCGCTGGAGAGCCCGAGGCCGAGCGCGAAGCGGCCGGGGGCCAGGTGCCCAAGGGTCGCCGCGGCCTGCCCGTAGACGATCGGCGTGCGGGTCTGCACCGGGATCACCCCGTTGGCGATCCGCAGGGTCTGGGTGTGGGTGGCGATCAGGGTCGACAGCACGATCGCTTCCGCGCCCGAGGCTTCGCCCACCCAGGCGGTGCGGTAGCCCCGCCGCTCCGCCTCCCGGGCGAGCGCGGGGAACTCGGGGAGCGGCAGGGCCAGCGAGGTCAGGGCGATGTCGGTGGGCATCAGATGCGCTCGCTCACGATGTACCGCTTGTTGTGCGTGTAGGGCCGCACCTCGGGCTTCCAGCGGCCGATGTCGGAGGTGTCGTTCCAGAGCTTGGACATCGGCAGGTCGGCGCGCTCGACCTCGTAGGCGGCCAGGTAGCGCGGCTCGCCGGGGGTGGCGGTCCGGTACCGCACCACGTTGACGCAGCCGGGCAGCTTCAGCAGCAGCGGGACGTGCTCGCGGTCGTAGAGCTCGTTGAACAGCGTCTCGCGGTGCGGCTCGACGTCCATCATCACCCAGAAGATGTACGGCGTCCGGTAGGAGAGCGCCGGGCTGCACCCGACCCACTCGTAGGTCGCGAGGTGGCGGTTCATGGTGTGGGGCCGGATCTCCCCGGGCCAGCGGCCCGCCTCGCCGGCCGCCCGCCACGCGGGGCCCTGGAGCACCGCCGGGCTCTCGAGCTCGTAGGCCGCGATGTACCGCGGATCGGTCGGCGAGGGGTTGCGGTAGCGCGAGGCGCGCACCACGCCGGGCACCCCGGCGAGCAGCGGCAGGTGCTCCTTGTCGTAGACCTCGTTGAACGTCGGCTCGAGATCGTGGGCCACGTCCATGCAGACCAGGTAGAGGGCGTGTGGGCTCATCGTGTCGGCCTCCCGGCGCAGCACTATCTCACACTCGGCCGTGGCTGCGGAACGGCCGAAAGAAGGCGCGCAGCTCCTCGGCGAGCGCCGCCGGTGCCTCCGCGGCCGCGAAATGCCCGCCGCGGGGCAGGTCCACCCAGCGCCGGATGTCGGCGAAGCTCCGCTCGGCCCGCTCGCGCGGGGGGCGCTGGATGGGCTCGCCGGTGAGGGCCACGCCGGTGGGCACCGAGATGCGCGAGGCGATGCGCCGCGTCTCGCGGGCCCGCTCGAGGTACGAGCGGTTGGCCGCGTTGGCGGTCCCGGTCACCCAGTAGAGCATGACGTTGGCGAGCAGCAGGTCCCGGTCGAAGCGCCGGGCCACCTCCCCGGGCTCGCCCGTCCACGCGAGCCACTTCTCCACGATCCAGGCCGCGAGCCCCGCCGGCGAGTCGTGGAGCCCGTAGGCCAGGGTCTGGGGGCGGGTCTCCTGGATCAGGCTGTAGCCGCCCTCCTCCTGCCGCCACCGCTCCTGAAGCCGCGCGAAGGCCTCCTCGGCGGGGCTGAGGGGCCGGGCGTCCGCGCCGATCACCGGCGGCGGGAAGGTCGGCATCAGGGTGTGGAGCGCGATGAGCCGCTCGGGGTGATCGGCGGCCAGCCAGCCGGTGATCACCGCGCCGATGTCGTTGCCGTGGGCCCCGTACCGCGCATAGCCGAGGCCCTCCATGAGCCCGGCCCAGAGTGCGGCCACCCGGCTGCGCGTCATCCCGCGCCCGGGCCGGTCGGAGAAGCCGAAGCCGGGCACCGACGGCACGATCACGTCGAAGGCGTCCGCGGGATCACCGCCGTGGGCCCCCGGGTCGGCGAGGAGCGGGATGAGTGCGAGCATCTCCACGAACGAGCTGGGCCAGCCATGGGTGATGAGCAGAGGCATCGGCGCGGGCCCGCGGCCGCGCTGGTGGATCAGGTGGATGCCGACCCCGCCGACCCGGGCGCGGAAGTGCGGCAGCGCGTTCATCGCGCGCTCCGCCGCCCGCCAGTCGAAGCCGGTCCGCCAGTGCTCGACCAGATCGCGCATGTAGGCCAGGGGGATCCCGTACTCCCAGCCCGCGCTCTCCACCTCGTCGGGCCACCGCGTGCGCCCGAGCCGCTCGTGCAGATCGGCGAGGCTCGCCCCGGGCACGTCCACCACGAACCGCTCGATCTCCATCGCCTCCTCGGGTCCTCGACGTGGCGGCACTATCCCACACCGCCCGCAGGGCGCCAAGCCGGCCCCCCCGCGGGGCGCATCTGACCATGCAGGGCGACGGCGGTCTGCGTGACAGAATCGAGGCGAGGAGGGGACCTTGGGCAAGCTCACGGATGGCCGGGCCGGAGTCTTCCACGAGGAGGCCTTCCGCCTCCTGGTGAGCCGCGAGGCCGCGCGGGCCACGCGCTATCAGGATTTCTTCTCGGTCTGCCTGCTGCGCCCGGACGGGCCCGGGGCCGACCGGCGCACCTCGGAAGAGATCGAGCGGGCGATCTCGCACAAGATCCCGGAGTTCGTGCGCGGCACCGATTTGGTGGGACAGCTGTCGTCGGCCATCGCGGTCATCCTGCTGCACACCACCGGCGACGACGCCCTGCGCGTGGCCGAGCGGATCCGGTCCGATATCGAGCAGGTGGCCTTCCGCGAACGGCCCGAAGGCCGGCCGCAGCGGCTCACCGTGAGCGTCGGGAAGGTCTCGTTCCCGCGCGACGGGCAGGACGAGGTGGCGCTCCTGGAACGGGCCCTCGGCCTCCTCGAGCGGGCGGTTCACCGCGGCGGCAACCGGGTGACCCACAGCGACGAGCCGACGGACTAGGCACGCGGGGCGGTCCCCGGACGTGCGGCGCGTGGTCCCTCTCGTGTCCCCTCTTGCCCCCGCCGCGGTTCGCCCGTATCTTCGACGGGCCGCCGGCGGGCCCGCGCGATCGCGTCGGGATCGGCCGCGGACACCCGCTGGGAAGGGAGACCACCGATGCCGCCAGTCGATCCGAACCAGGTCATGATGACCGGCGAGAACTCCTTCATCCGCCTGAGTCCCGACGGCGGCAAGACCCTGTCCGACCGCGCCAGCCACTGGCGGGTGCTGTGGTGCCCCGCCGGCGCCGGGCACGCGCTGTTCTTGCAGTCCACCCTCACCGACGGCCGGGTCCGCATCTACAGCGACAACATCGCGGTGGCGCGCTGGCTGCAGCGGTCGATCGAGACCCTGCTGTTCCCGGCCTTCGCCGACACGTCGATCCCGGTGATCGGCGGGCGCTTCGAGCGGCAGGGCGGCCCCTGGTCGAGCGCCACCGAGACCGTGATGGCCGCCGACGCGCGGGTCACCCTCACCTGGTACGACTGCATCGAGCCTTTCGTGCTCCACGCGCCGCCCGGCTTCAATGATCGGCCGATCGGTGTGTTCAGCACCTTCTTCCCGGCGCGCGGCGCGCAGCTCGAGATCAACGGCAAGGTGGCCACCACCGGCCAGGTGTGGCCGGAGATGCGCGGGGATCGGCAGGGCAGCAGCGCCACCCTGGCCTGGTCCGAGACCTGGGTGAAGCCGCGCGCGTAGCGGGACCGGCCGATGAGCGGGCGGCTCGACGGCAGGGTGGCGGTCGTCACCGGAGGCGGGAGCGGCATCGGGCGCGCGACCGCACTGACCTTCCTGCGGGAGGGCGCCCGCGTGGTGATCGGCGATCTGAACGAGGCAGGCCTCGCGGAGACCCTGGCCCTCGCCCGCGCGCAGGGCCACGCCGCGCGGCTGGTCCCGCTGCGCGGAGACGTCTCGGCTGAGCGCGACGTGGCGGGCCTCGTCGCGCTGGCCGTCGATCGCTTCCAGGGGCTCGACTGCATCTTCAACAATGCCGGGGTCGGCGGCGCCTTCGGCCCCATCGGCGAGACTACCGTCGAGGAGTGGGACTTCACCTTCGCCGCGCTGGTCCGCTCGGTCTTCCTCGGCATCAAGCACGCCGCGGCGCGCATGAAGGCCCAGGGTCGCGGTGGCAGCATCATCAACACCGCGTCGATCGCGGGTCTGGGCGGCGGGGGCGGCCCGCACGGGTACTCCGCCGCGAAGGCCGCGGTGGTCAACCTGACCCGCTCGGTGTCCACCGAGCTGGCCGCGCATCGCATCCGGATCAACGCGATCGCGCCAGGCATGATCAGGACGCCGCTGGCGACCGGCGGGCGGGAAGAGGCCTGGGAGCGTCTGATGCGGGCCAAGCAGCCGTGGCCCGAGCCGGGCCTGCCCCAGCACATCGCGGACGCCGCACTCTTCCTCGCCGGGGAGGAGTCCCGCTTCATCACCGGCCAGGTCATCGTGGTGGACGGCGGCCTCACCGCGCAGGGGCCGGACCTCTTCGGTCACGACGCCGGCAGCCCGCTGCTCCGCAAGGCCGGGCTCAACACCGGCAGCACCGGGGTGCCCGGATCGGTCCGCGAGGTGCGCCGCCCCTAACCCGGCCCGCGCGCGGGCGGAGTGCCCCCCGCTCGTCGGGCGTCCTGCCCGACGACCGCGCGCGCCGTCAAGCGTGACCGTTACTTGGGCGGCGGAGCCGCCTGGCGCGGCCCTTGCTGCGTCTTCCTCGGTCCCTCGAGCCGGGCTCCTCGAGCCCAGGAGGTGCGCGCATGAGGTGGCACAGCCCGAGCTTGGCGGTGATGGCCCTGATCGTCCCCCTGATCGCCCCGGCCGCCGCGACCGCGCAGGGCGCGGTGACCGCGACCCTCAGCGTGCTCGCGCCGCCGGTGGAGCGCCTCGCGGCCGACGCGGGCGCCCCGGAGGTGGGGGTCAGCGGCATGAACCTGGCCGAGGGAGACCGCGTCCGCACCGGCGAGAACGGCGCTGCACTCATCACGTTTCTGAACGGGAGCACGGTCGCCCTGCTCCCAGGATCCGAGGTGACGGTGAAGCAGGTCCCCCCCGCCGGAGCGAGAACCGTCGGCATCCGCATGCTGATCCACGCCGGGCGCGTCTGGGCTCGCGTGGTCCAGGCGGCGGGGAGCCGCTCGACGCTGACGCTCGAGTCCAACGATTACGCGGCGACGGCTCACGACGGCCTGATCGGCGCCGAGCACGCCGCCGGCAGCTTCGTGTGCTGGACGCGCCGGGGCATGCTCTGGCTGAGTGATCACCGCGGGCAAGACAGCGTGGTGCTCGTGGCCGGCCAGCGAGCGCGAGCGCGCATCGGCGTGCCGGTGACTGCCGAGCCCTTCGTCCCCGCCGCAAGCATGCTCGAGGTCCAGACCACCGGGCCGGTGGTGCCGCTCCTGCGCATGCCGGACGGCAGCCGGGCCGCAGGCTTCCTCGCCCCCGACGTGGAGGTGAACCAGGTCTTCGGCTCGCTGACCCAGGGCCGCGGGCGGCGCTGGATCGTGGAGGTCCCCGGCGGCCACGCGGGTCCCTACACCCTGATCCTGACCGGCACCGGCACCGGCCCCTTCACAGTGCGGGTCGCGGGACGCTACCTCGGGTTCACCGCGTACCGCGAGGAGGTGCGGGGCGAGGCACGCGCAGGCGAGCGGCTCTTCACCCGCATCGCGCAGGTCGTCCGCGGAGAGGATCCGTCGAGCGCCCGCGTGCAGGGGGCCAGCCTGGAGGCGCTGCGCGCGTGGGACACCTCCGAGCCCGCCGCGGTGGTGGCGTCGCCGCCCGCCGGGGGCGGGCCTGGCGCGAACTGAAGCGCGCGGCCGCTCAGATCGCGACGTGCCCGCCGTCGACGAAGAGCGACGTGCCGGTCACGTAGGAGGCGTCGTCCGAGGCCAGGAAGAGGATGCAGGCCGCCACCTCGCCCGGCGTCCCCGCGCGCTTGAGCATGGTGCCGCGGCCGAACTCGGCCCTGAACTGCTCGGCGGACTTGCCGGCCGCGGCGGCCCGCCGCTCGTGGAAGCGCGTGAAGATCGGACCCGGGCAGACCGCGTTCACCCGGATCCCCTCGCCGGCGTGATCGAGCGCCATCGCGCGCGTGAGCCCGGCCACCGCGGCCTTGGTGGTGTCGTACTGCGCCATGTTGCCCCCCGCGACTACCGCGCGGATGGAGGCGACGTTGACGATGCTGCCCCCGCCCGCGGAGCGCATCAGGGGGATCGCCGCCTTCGCGCAGAAGGCGTAGCCCTTGACGTTCACCGCGAGGATCGCGTCCCAGCTCTCCTCGGTGGCCTCCACCACCGTCTGGTAGAGCCGCATGCCGGCGTTGTTGACGAGGACGTCGAGCCGGCCCAGCTCGTCGTGAGCGGCCCGGACGAACCGGGCGCACTCGGCCTCCCGCTCGGTGCGGGTCTCCACGAAGATCGCGCGGGCGCCCCCGGCCCGGATGTCCTCGGCGACCATGCGGCCCCGCGCCGCCTCGAAGTCCGCGATCGCGACGTGCGCGCCCTCCTCGGCGAAGCGGCGCGCGGTGGCCTCCCCGATGCCCGAGGCCCCGCCGGTGATGGCGGCCACCTTCCCGCTGAGCCGGCCCATCCGGCCCGGCCTCAGCGGGCCAGCGCGGCGCGCATCACCGCCAGCCCGACCCGCAGCCCCACCGGCAGGCCCGCCTCGTTCATCTCGAACTCCGGCGCGTGGTGCGGCCGGGCCGGACCGGCGGCGGGACCGATGCCGACCCGGAAGTAGCAGCCCGGCCGCTCGCGCAGGAAGAGGCTCATGTCGTCGCTGGCCATGACCACGCGGCCCTCGGTCACCGCGCCGGCGCCCACCTCGTCGGCCGCGCACCGCCGCACCAGCTCGGTCTCCTCCGGATGGTTGACCACGGCCGGGCACGAGCCCCCGTCGAAGCGCAGGGTGGCCTCGGCGCGGTAGGCCCGCGCAATGTCGGCGGCGAAGGCGCCGAGCCGGGCGACGAGCTGATCGCGCACAGACGGCTCGAAGGCCCGGATCGTGCCGCGCATGGTCGCCCGGTCCGGGATGATGTTGCCCTTGGTGCCGGCCACGATCTGCCCGACGGTGAGCACCGCGGTCTCCTGCGCGGGGACCTCGCGCGACACGAGGGCCTGCATGCCGAGCAGGATGTTCGCGGCGGCCGTGATCGGATCGATCGACAGGTGCGGCATCGCACCGTGACCGCCGGCGCCGCGCACGTCGACGGTGAAGGCGTCGGCGGAGGCCATGGCCGGGCCCGGCCGGACCTGGACCTGGCCGACCTGCTGCAGCGTGGTCAGGTGCAGCCCGTAGACCTCGTCCACGCGCGGCCGGTCGAGCGCGCCCGCCTCGATCATCGGGCGCGCGCCACCCAGCACCTCCTCGGCGGGCTGGAAGAGGAAGACCGCGGTCCCTGCGAGCTCGACGCGCCGCGCGGCCATGATATCGGCCATGGTAATCGCGATGGCGGTGTGCCCGTCGTGTCCGCACGCGTGCATCACGCCCGGTGTGCCGGAGGCGAAGGGCGCCTCCAGCAGCTCGCTGAGCGGCAGGGCGTCGATGTCGGCCCGCCAGGCGATGGTACGCCCCGGCCGATCGCCGTGGAGCACGCCCACCACTCCTGTCCCGCCCACTCCGGTCCGCACCTCGAGCTTCGCCGCGTGCAGGCGCTCCGCGATCACTTCCGCGGTGCGGCGCTCCTGGTGACTCAGCTCGGGATGGCGGTGGAAGTCGCGTCGAAGCGCGATCAGGTCGCTCTCGCGACCGGCTATCTCCTGATCCCAGTCTGGGCGTGTCTTGCTCATGCGTCGTCTCCTTGGCAGATCTTGCGTGGGCCCGATGCTGCGCCGCCCCCGGCGGTGCTGTCAACCGTCCCCTTCGTTACCCAGATTGCGCCTGCTGGTGACCATGGTGGGAAGCGGAGCGGTCGGGGGGTCGTCTCGCAAACCCGCGATCCGGCGGCTCTACGCGCGACAGCGAGCTGGCCCGCCGCTTGCTCCGCTTCCAGCCATCATGGACATCCGACAGCGCAGCCGCCGCCTCCACTCCCGCAGGGCCGTCTGCTGGACGGCGTGGGTCAAGACCGGGGACCGCCGACTCCGGTGCCACACCATCGACCTGAGCGCCAACGGCGCGCGGCTCAGACCTCGTGGGGAGATTCAGCCCGGCACGCCCGTCGAGGTGCAGCTCCAGCCGCCCGACGGGCCCGCCCTGGACGTCGCCGCGGTCGTGTGGCGCGTGGATCCGGACAGCATGGCGGTCATGTTCCTGCGCAGCGTCGGAGCGCAGGTCACCGCTGGCAGCAAGCTCGCGGAGAACGGCCGCCGCGGCTGGCGGTAGCTCGCCGGTCTTGGCTCCGGAGCGACCGGCTGTCCGCGCTCCCGGTTGACAGGGTCGCCCGCTTCGCCTAGACTCCCCGCCCATTGTCGCAGGAGGGAGCCCATGAGAAAGCTCGTCGTGGCCGCCATAGTGCTGGTGGCGGTGGCCGGTCAGGGCTCGATGGCGGTGGCCCAGATCAGCGCGCCCGCACCGACCGTCGCGAACGCCCAGGGCCTGCCGTGGTGGTTCATCAAGCACCAGTACATGCCAGGCATGCCCTGGTTCCATCGGAACCCCGCGCCACCGGAGGCGCGCAGGTGCCGGATCGCGTACTGGTACCCGGCGCAGTTCTGGAACACGGACGAGTGGGGCCACACCGTGACGTGGACCGGCTACGCCCCGCAGTACGTCTGTGACTGATCCCAGGCGGAGCCCCCCGCCTGCCCCCGGCGCCATCATTGCACGAGCGGTGAGGCCGCCGCCGGATCGTGCAGCGCCGGGTGTCAGGTCTTCCTGGGCCCGCGCCTCGCTGTCGTCCTCGAACACGATCAAGAGCGCGTCCTGCGGATCGAACCGGAACGTCGCGCAGGCGCCGGCCGATTCGTGCCCCGTGGCGCGGGATCGGCTGCACCGCGCCGCGGCGGCGGCCCGGGTGTGCGCGAAGCTCGACCGGGAGGCGCCGGCCTGACGGCAGGCGTCACCGGCTCCGGTGAGCCCGCCAGATCAGCAGCGTCAGGATCGCAATCGAGAGGACCGACGGCACCCAGAGCCCGACGAAGATGCCGTGGCTCCTGTCGACGAGGAACCACATGACCACCGAGCCGCAGAACGCGATGAACGCGGCGAGGAGAAGCAGCGCCAGTGGCGCGTCGATGGCGCGAGCCGTCGGCGCTCCGCCCGGCCGGGCGGAGCGGCGCGGTAGCACCTGCGAGAGCACCGAGACCAGGACGAGCGCGAACACGACGAGCCCGACGATGGCCACCGCGGCCTCTTCGATCCGGCTGCGGGCGAGACCGGCGGCCGCCGCCAGGCCGCCGATCGCGGCCGCGAGCCACAGCCAGCCCGGCACCTCCCCGCGCACGGGTTGCACCAGCCTGGGCCCGCTCAGCGCACGCCGCTCGAGGTGGGTCCGGCCGGTTCACCCCGCCGGGCGGAACCCTCCTCGACGCCGGCCCGGTCGAGCGCGCTGAAGGCGAGCATGCCGGCGACAAAGGTGATCGCGGCCACGACGATCCCGACTGCGCCGATCAGCATCTCGAGGGTCATCGCCCCCTCCGCAGCGCCGCGGCCAGAGACAGGATCGACGGGACCCAGAGGCCGACGAAGACCCCGTAGTCCTTGTTGACGAAGAACCAGAGAACGACCGAGAAGCAGAAGGAGATGAAGGCGGCGAGGAGCCACAGCTTCATCGCCGTGTCGAGGGGACCCATGGAGGCTTCCGTGGAAGGGCCGGCCCGGGCAGGGACCCCGGGCCGGCCTGGTGGGAGCTAATTAGTTCGGCAGGACGACCGCGTCGATCACGTGGATGACGCCGTTGCTGGCCGTGATGTCGGTCTTGACGACCTTGGCCTGGTTGACCCTGACCCCGTCGGCGGTCGAGATCCGCAGATCCTGGCCCTGCACGGTCCTAACCGCGCTGAGCCTCGCTACGTCGGCCGCCAGCACGTTGCCCGGCACCACGTGGTACGTCAGCACGGCCTGGAGCTTGGCCTTGTCCTTCAGCAGGCCCTCGAGCGTCCCCGGAGGCAGCTTCGCGAAGGCCTCATCCGTCGGGGCGAATACCGTGAACGGCCCCTCGCCCTTCAGGGTCTCGATCAGCCCGGCCTCGGTCAGCGCCTTGGCCAGGGTGTTGAAGCTACCCGCGGAGACCGCGGTGTCCACGAGGTCCATCTGCTGGGTCCGCGCGGGCAGCGGCGAGGCCGCCACCAGCGCAGCCACGGCGAAGAGCGACGTCACGACTCTGGTTGCATGAGCGAGCAGTCCCATTCTGAATCCTCCTGTCGGCTCTCGGGCCGGTTCGGGTTTGTGTGACACCCGCAAGCATAAACGGTTAAAACGTTCAGTACAAGCGCAATCTGTGATTCCACATAAAATGTTATATTTCAGGAAGATATGAGATAGATACCGGCTACAACGTTCGTTCTCGCGAGTCTCCGTCTCAGCCCGCGAGGGTGCGGGCGAAGGCTTTCAGATGGGCGAGACGCGTGCCGAACGCGCTGGCCACCAGCCGATCCTGCAGCTTGGCGGTCAGGCCCTGCCCACCGAGCGCTACGCGGATACCGCGCGACTCCGCGGCGTCGAACAGCGGTGGATACCCTTCGAAGAACGCCGGCCGGGGGGACAGCGAGGTAATCGAGATCCAGACGAGGCGCGGAGCGTACCGATCGATAGCGTGCCGGAAGGATGCGATCGGCGTGTTGGGCCCCAGATTGACGGTTCGCCAGCCCAGCTCCGCCAGCGTCAGCTCGGCCATCATGGCGGGCAGCAGATAGGGGTCACCCTCGGGGGCCCCGCCCAGCGCCAGCGGCGCGGAGTCGGGAGGGACCGGTAGCAGCCCGCGCAGCTCGTTGAGGACGCTCCATGCACGGAGCGTCGCGACGTGCTCCTCGTACACGTCCACCTTGCCGCGCTCCCACTGCGTGCCCACCTCGGCCATCGCGGGCGCAAGGAGCCGATCGAGGATCGCGTCGAGGGGTTGCCCCGCCCTGAACTGGCCCAGGATCGTCTCCCGCACGACAGGTCCGTCCCCGCGCACGAGCAGCCTCGCCAGCGTGTCGGGGCTCACGTCCGTCTCCGGGGCCTGGAGCTGTCCCGCCAGGACTGCGAGGCCTTCGAGGCTCGGCACCGGTCGGCCGCGCGATCGGAGGAACGCAAGCAGGTCGGCGACGGCAACCTTCCGGTGCCCCCCGGGCGTCTTCTCGGCCCGCAGATGGCCGGCATCGATCCAGCGCTTCAGGGTGGACTCGCTCACGCCCACGATCGGAGCGAGCTCGGCCGGACTGAACACCTTCTTCCGTTCCATGGTCGTTATGAACTAATAGGACACCATATTCCCCCGCCAAGACAACATAAACTGAGCTGCTTGACTTGGTTGTTTTGAACGATTATGCTGTGCCCCATGCCGACTCGAGACCGAGCGAGAGTCCTGGTCACCGGAGCGACCGGCTACATCGGCGGCCGCCTCCCGCTGGACGACGTCCTGCGCTATCCGGTGGATTGCCTGACCGTCCCGGAGGCCCGCGGGCGGACGCTCGAGATCGGCGGGCGGGACAGCCGGGAGGCCGGATCGTGATCGCCCGGCCCGTCTACACCGTCCACCGTCGCCAGTGGGTACCGCGTGGGCTTCACGAGACCTTCGAGTTCTTCGAGCGGCCGGAGAACCTGCCCCGTATCACGCCCGCGTGGCTCCGCTTCCGCATCCTGACCCCCGCCCCGATTCCGATGCGTCGCGGCCTCATCATCGACTACCGGGTGCGGATCGCGGGCCTGCCCGTCCACTGGCGCTCGCGCATCAGCGAGTATGATCCGCCCTTCTCGTTCCGTGACGAGCAGGTCATCGGGCCCTACCGGCTGTGGGATCACCGTCATCGCTTCTCCCGTGAGAACGGCGGGACCGTCATCGAGGACTTCCTGGTGTACGAGCCGCCCCTCGGGCCCCTCGGCGTCGCCCTCGACCGGCTCTTCATCCGGCACCGGCTCGACGACATCTTCGATTTCCGGCGGCGGGAGATCGAGCGGCTCCTGACGAGCGGTGAGGGAGCGCGCACGACGTGACCGCGATCCACGTCTTCATCCGGGCCGGCGGCGCGAGTTCCCGCCGCGCCCTCGAGATGCTGCACCTCACGGGCCGCCCCATCCGGACCCGGGACCTCCTCGCCGAGCCGCTCTCGCGCGACGAGATCAAGCTCCTGGCCGCGCTGGCGGGCGGGCTCCGGCACATCATCTCCACGCGCGCTCCCGCCTACCGCCGGCTCGCGCTCTCGCGCACGGAC
>DATIFV010000187.1:0-13043 GCA_035455085.1 Candidatus Methylomirabilota bacterium
CGAGTGATCGGGATGGGCGAGGGGGGCGCCGAAGACCGCCATCACCGCGTCGCCCAGGAACTTGTCGAGGGTGCCGTCGTGCTTGAAGGTGGTCTCGATCATGAGGTTGTAGAAGTCGTTGAGGAGCAGGACGACCTCCTCGGGGGCGAGCCGCTCCGACATGGGCGTGAACCCGCGCACGTCGCAGAACAGCACGGTCACCTGGCGGCGCTCACCGGAGAGCACCAGGTTCTCCGGATCCTTCAGGATTTCCTCCACCACCTCGCGCGCCACGTAGCGGGTGAAGGCGCGCTTGATCATCTCCTTCTCGCGCAGGCTCCGCGCCATGCGGTTGAAGGAGTCGGTGAGCGCGCCCAGCTCGTCCCGCGAGGCGACCGGCAGCGTGATGTTCAGGTTGCCGGCCGCGATCGCCCGGGTGCCCTGCACGAGCCGGAAGATCGGGCGGGAGAGCAGCGCGGCCAGCCCCACCGCGCCGCCGAGGCCGGCCAGGACCATGATCAGCGTGATCAGCAGCGCCTGGTTGCGCGCGCTCGCGAGCGCGCTGGTGATGGCCTCCTCGCTGAAGCCCAGGTAGAGCGCGCCCACCGGGACCGAGCTGTACACCAGCGGCACCGCGAAGTCGATGATGCGGCCCCCCTGGGGCGTCTTGTAGGTCTGGATCAGCAGCCGGTCCTTGAGCGGCTCGAGCCCCTTCGGCCGCTCCACCGTGCCCTTCACCGCGCGCGGGTCGGAGTGGGCCAGGACCTTGCCGTCGTGGTCGGCCACGATCACGTAGGCCACGTCCGGATCCTTCATGGCGTCGGTCACCAGCACGCCGAGCGTCAGCTCGTCGTTGGTGAGCAGCGGGGTCTTGGCCCCCGCCGCGAAGTTCTCGGCGATGGTGAGCCCGCGCTTGGTCATCTCCGCGGTCATGCTGTGCTGCTGCTGGCGGAGCAGGAAGAAGCCGACCAGGGCGACCGCCAGGACCACGAGGGCGGTGATGAGGAGGCTGAGCTTGACCTTCAGGGGCACCCGGATGGCGGCCTGCTCCGGGGGCGCCGCGAATCCGGCCGCGCCCGCCGGGGCAGGCGCCTCCACCGAGGGCTCCGAGGTCCTGTCCACCCCTCGATTCTACAGCCCGTGGAGGGGGAAAATTCGGTTCTGGATTTCCCCCACTTGCCGGCGCGCGTACTCCTCGGCCGAGTGGCGGGTGTCGGGGGCCAGCGCCTCGGCCGGATCGTCCAGGGACAGGGTCCGCAGCCCGAGCCGCTGCATGTCCCGATGGCTCTCGGCGGGCAGGGCGGGGGCCAGCTCCACGTCGTTCATGGCCGCCCACGCCGCCGTCCAGGCCCGGGCCACGTTGGCCAGGTCGTAGCCCCCGCCGCCCAGGGCGACGACCCGCGGAGCCAGCGGCAGGAGCCGCTTCACCGCGCGGGTGAAGCCCTGCACGGTGAGGCTCAGGTGGGTGAGGGGGTCGGTACGGTGGGAGTCGATCCCGAGCTGGAGGACGAGGGCGTCCGGACGGAACGCGGCGACCAGCGGCGGGACCACCGCCTCGAAGGCCTCGTGATAGACCGCGTCGTCGGTGAAGGGCTGCAGCGGCAGGTTCACCGAGTAGCCGAGCCCGGCCCCCTCGCCCATCTCCACCACGAAGCCGGTGCCGGGGAAGAGGCGATCGCCGCGCTCGTGGGTGGAGACGGTGAGCACGTTCGGGTCGTCGTAGAAGGCGAACTGCACGCCGTCGCCGTGGTGGGCGTCGATGTCCACGTAGGCCACCCGGAAGCCCCGCGCGCGCAGGCGGAGGATCGCGAGCACCGCGTCGTTGACGTAGCAGAAGCCCGAGGCGCGCCCGGGCATGGCATGGTGCAGGCCGCCCGCGAAGTGGAAGGCGCGGCCGGCCTCTCCGTCGGCCACGAGCCGGGCCGCCAGCAGCGAGCCGCCGGCGCAGAGCACCGCCGCCTCCCAGAGCCCCGGGAAGATCGGGTTGTCACCCGGGCCGAGCCCGTAGCGGGCGGCGTGGGGGACCCAGTCCCCCGCGCTGACCGCCCGGAGGATCTCGATGTACTCGCGGGAGTGGAAGCGCGCGATCTCCTCCAGCTCGGCGGGCTCCGGCGCCAGCACCTTGGCGCGGGGCAGCGTGGTCAGGCGGTAGGCCTCCATGAGCCGCCAGGTGAGGCCGAGCCGCTCCATGCGGAGCGGGTGCTCCGGCCCGTAGTCGAACTGGCGCCACTCGTCGGAGTAGATGATCGCGGTGGTCATGAGCGCCGGCGCTTCCACGTACCCGATTTGCCGCCGGATTTCTCGACGAGGCAGAGGTCGGTGAGGACCACGCCACGGTCGACGGCCTTGACCATATCGTACACGGTGAGGCCGGCCACCGCGGCCGCGGTCAGGGCCTCCATCTCGACCCCGGTCTTGTCGACCGTCCGCACCCGCGCGTGCACCGTGATGGTGGACCGGCGCGAGTCGAGGGCGAACTCGACGTCCACTCCGGTGATCCGCAGCGGATGGCAGAGGGGGATGAGATCCGGCGTCCGCTTGGCCGCCAGGATCCCCGCGGTCCGGGCCACTCCGAGCACGTCGCCCTTGGCGAGCTGGCCCGCGCGCACCGCGGCCAGGGTCGCCGCCTTCATCTTGAGGGTGACCCGGGCCGCCGCCTCCCGGACGGTCTCCGCCTTGGCGGAGACGTCCACCATCCGAGCCTCACCCGCCGGGGTCAGGTGGGAGAGACCGCGAAAGCCCGGCATCTCCCGGGGCGGGGACATCGGTCGGGTGAGGAACCCGACTCAGGCGTGGGTCGCGGCGCGCGCGTGCCGGAGGAGGGCCTCCATCCGGTCCTTCGCGATGAGCTTGAGCTTCTTCAGCTCGCTCACACGCCACTGCTGATCGGGGGAGAGGAAGCCGCGGGCGTTCAGTGTGGAAAGCTCGGTCTCGTAGCGCTGATGCTCCTCGCGGAGCGCCCGGAAATCGTGGTTCTCGGCGGTGAGTCGCTCGATGATGGCTTCCGTGTCGGGCATGCGGACCTCCTTGCGAGGCGGTTGACCCTTGCCCCGAGCAGCGTCGGTACCCGCGTTATACTCCCCGCCTCTTCGGACTGTCAAGGCTTGGCATGCCGCAGCAGATGAGGCGCGCTCGCCTTGAAGTGCGCGGTCACCGGGCTGCCCGCGGCGAAGCCCATCTCCTCCACGGAGCGCCGCGTCACGAGGGCGACCAGCGGGAAGCCGCAGTCAATGATCACACGCACATGTGGACCGCTCGGGATGAGCCGCTGCACCCGGCCGCCGAGCCGGTTGAACTCCCGCGTGCCGCCGGGCTTCGGGCCGCCGGGAAAGAGCGTGACCTCCTCGGGCCTCACGCAGAGGCGCACCCGCTCCCCCGGCTCGGCCCGCTGGGCGATCTCGACCAGCTGTCCGCCGACGTCGACGAGCGCCAGGTCCCCGGCCCACTCGACGACCTGCCCGTCGAAGATGGTCTCCACCCCCACGAACCGGGCCACCTCCTCCGACAGGGGGGCCCGGAAGACCTGGGCCGCCTCGTCCACCTGGACGAGACGGCCGCCCATCAGGACGCCGACCCGGTCTCCGAGGATCATCGCCTCGGCACGGTCGTGGGTGACCAGCACGGCGGTGGCGCGCTCCTGCCGGAGGATCCGGCCGACGTCGTCGAGCAGCGCCTCGCGGGTGGGGGGGTCCAGCGCCGAGAAGGGCTCGTCGAGCAGGAGCAGGTCGGGCTCGAGCACGAGGGCCCGGGCCAGTGCGGTCCGCTGGGCCTCGCCGCCGGAGAGCGTGCGGGCCTGCCGGGAGGCCAGGTGCGCGATGCCGAGCCGGGCGAGCCAGGCCTCCGCCCGAACGGCGGCACGGCCTCGCTCCACCCCGCGGAAACGCAGGCCGAGGGCCGCGTTGTCGAGGACGGTCGCGTCGGCCAGGAGGGGCTCCTGGAAGACGCTGGCCATGCGGCGCCGCACCGCGAGGCCGTCGGCCGGGCTCACGCGCTCGCCCTGGAAGCGCACGGTCCCCGCGGTGGGCGGCTCGAGCAGGCCCATCACCCGCAGCAGCGTGGACTTGCCTGCCCCGTTGGGACCGATGACCGCGAGCACCCGGCCCGGGTCCACCGCCAGCTCGGGGATCTCCAGAACGGTTCTCCCCCCGCGCGAGACCTGCACCCCGTGCAGCGCGACGACCGGCAGCCGGGTCATGCCGAGGGCAGGACGTGGATCGAGCCGCGATGCAGCGAGAACCGCCAGTGCCGATCGCGGTCGATCTCGAGGATCTCGTACACCAGGCGCGGCACCTCGACCTCCAGGTCGTAGTCGCCCTGGGCCGGGGGCCCGGGCTCGTCGAGCCGGAAGTAGAGGGTCCACGCGGTCCCGAAGTCCACTTCCCGGACGATCGTGCCCGTCATCAGGTTCATGTGATGCGCGGCGTCCATCCCCTCGCGGTCCTTGCGGATCAAGCGGACGTACTCGGGGCGGATGAAGAAGGCCAGCGGGCTGTCCGGCGGCGGCAGGTACGAGCGGGTCGGCGAGTTCACCGCCTCGAGGGTCTGCCCGCGCCACCGGAACTGGATGCGATCGGGCGTGGCCTTGAGGGTGACGCCCTGGAGCAGGTTGCGCAGCCCCATGATGCGGGCCACGCTGCGCGAGGACGGCTGCGAGAGCAGCTCCGCGCGCGGGGCCGCCTGGATCACGCGGCCGTCCTCGTAGACCACGATCCGGTCGCCGAGCCGGTAGGCCTCGGTGAGGTCGTGGGTGACCAGCACCGCGGCGGTGCCCCAGCCGGCGAGGACGCTCCGGAGCTCGTCACGCAGCGCCTGGCGCAGCGGCAGGTCGAGCGCGGACAGCGGCTCGTCGAGCAGGACCAGCGCGGGATCGGTGGCCAGCGCGCGCCCGAGCGCCACCCGCTGCCGCTGTCCGCCCGAGAGCTCGCGGGGGAAGCGGTCCGCGTAGGGCTCGATGGACAGCCGCTCCAGCACCTCGCCCACTTTGCGCGCGCGCTCGGCGCGGCTGCGGTCGCGGAGCCCGAAGCCCACGTTATCGCGCACGGAGAGATGCGGAAACAGCGCGTACCCCTGGAACACGTAGCCCACGCGCCGCCGCTGGGGCGGCAGGTCGATGCCGGCGACCGCGTCGAAGAGCACCTGGCTGTTGACCACGATGCGCCCGGCGTCGGGCCGGACGAGGCCGGCCAGGCACTGCAGGGTGAGGGTCTTGCCCGCGCCGGACGGGCCGAAGAGGACCGCGACCCCGTCCCCCGCGCTCCACTCGACGTCGAGCGCGAACCCGCCCGGGAGCGTCTTGCGGAGGCTCACCTCCAGCCGGGTCGTCACGCCGGGCGCGCTCCCAGGCGATTGGCCGCGACCAGCACGAGGCAGGAGAGCGCGGTGAGCGCCACCACGAGCCCGAGGGCCTCGGCGCTCTCGCCGGTCTGCACCGCGGTGTAGATCGAGAGCGGGACGGTGGCGGTGCGCCCGGGGATGTTACCGGCCAGCATCAGGGTCGCCCCGAACTCGCCGAGGGCCCGCGCGAAGGCGAGCACGAGCCCGGCCAGGATGCCGTTGCGGGCCAGGGGCAGCGTGACCTCGAGCACGGTGCGCAGCTCGGAGCGGCCGAGGGTGTACGCGGCGCGCTCCAGGTCCCGGTCCACCGACTCGATGGCCGCCCGCGCGGTGCGGACCAGCAGCGGCAGCGCCATCACGGTGGCCGCGATCACCGCCGCGTACCACGTGAAGGCCACCGTGAAGCCCGACAGCTCGTAGAGCGGCGCCCCCAGCACGCCGCGCCGGCCCAGCAGCACGATCAGGTAGTAACCCACCACGGTCGGCGGCAGGACCAGCGGCAGCATCACCGCCAGATCCAGCAGGCTCTTGCCCCAGAACCGGCGGCGCGCCAGCAGGTAGGCGATGGGAATCCCCACCAGGGCGTTGAGGGCGGTGGCCGCCACCGCGACCTGCAGGGACAGCCGGAGGGCGGTGAGATTGTCCGGGCTCATCATGGGTCGGCGCGATGCCCCGGTAGTATGCCACGGCCGGATGCTCCCGCGACCGGAACGCGGGCCGGGCCCGTCCGTGAACGATCGGGCGGGCGCCGCGGCCCTATCGGACGCCCACCGGGGACGGCTGGAAGCCGAACCGGGCGAGCACCGCCTGCCCCTCGCGGCTCACGAGCCGCTCCACGAACGCCTGGGCGAGCCCGGGCTGCCGGGTCGCGGCCACCACGGCGGCGGGGTACACGATGGGCCGGTAGCTGTCCTCGGCGGGGCGGAACGCCTCCTTCACCGCCCCGCCGCGGACCGCCGCGTCGGTAGTGTAGACGAAGCCCGCATCGACCTCGCCCCGCGCCACGTAGTCCAGCGCCTGGCGCACGTTCTCCGCGAAGATCAGCTTGCCCCGCACCCGATCCCAGAGCCCGAGAGCACGGAGACTCTCCTCGGCGTACTGCCCGGCGGGCACCGTTCTCGGATTGCCCACCACGATGCGGGTGATTCGGGCCGCCGCCAGGTCCTCCGCCTTGGCGATGTCGACGCGCGAATCGGCCGGCTTGACCACGGTGAGCACGTTCCGGGCGAAGACGCGGCGGCCACCCGGCACGATGAGCCCGCGTCTGTCGAGCTCGTCCATCTGCAGCTGCGCCGCCGAGATGAACACGTCCACCGGGGCCCCGGCCTCGATCTGCTTCTGCAGCTCGCCGGAGGACCCCCAGTTGTAGAGCACCGTCACCCCGGGCCGGCCCGCCGCGAAACCCCGGCCGATCTCGGTCACCGCGTCCTTCATGCTGATCGCCGCCGACACCGTCAGCGACCAGGCCTCCGCGGCGGCGACCGCGCCCAGCAGGAGCGAGATCGCGAGCACGAGCGATCGGAGCATGCCCATGGGGCCCTCCCGGCCCGCCCTATCGTACCCCGGCCGGCCCGCCCGGACGCACGATCAGCCCGGCCGGCGTTGCTGGATGAGGCTCAGCGCCCAGTTCACCAGGAAGGTGATCAGCAGCAGGATCACCGACAGCGCGATCGCGACGTCGAAGTTGCCCTTGCCGGTCTCGAGCACGGTGGCGGTGGTGAGCACGCGGGTCGAGCCCCTGATGTTGCCGCCGAGCATCATGGACGCGCCCACCTCGGAGATCACCCCGCCGAAGCCGGCCATCACCGCGGCCAGCATCGGCAGCCGGGCTTCCTTCAGCAGCACCCAGGTCATCTGGAGCCGCGAGGCTCCGAGGCCGAGCATCTGCAGCCGGAACCCCTCCGGCACCTGCTGCACCGCGGCCAGGGTGAGCCCGGTGACGATCGGGGCCGCGATCACGAACTGACCGATCACCATCGCGGCGGGCGTGTAGAGCAGCTCGAGGAAACCGAGCGCGCCGTTGCGCCAGAGCAGGATCGTGACGAAGAGCCCGACCACCACCGGGGGCAGCCCCATGCCGGTATTGACGAGGCTGACCAGGAAGGCACGGCCCGGGAACCGGGACAGCGCGAGGGCGGCCCCGGCGGGGATGCCGGCCAGGAGCGACACGAGCGTCGCCGTCGCGGAGACCTGCAGCGACAGCCACGTGATCTGCCAGACCTCGGGATCGCCGGTCGTGAGCCGGCGGAGCGCCTCGAGGAGCCCCTCCCCGATCAGCCCCACCGCGGAGACCCCGCCCCCTCACCCTGCCCTCTCCCCTTCGCGGGGGAGAGGGAGCGGCAAGCCGGTCATGCTAGAGGTCCTCGTCCTTCTTGCCCGCGACCGGCACGAAGAGCGGCTGGCCGTACTTGTCCACGCCGAAGGCCTTGATCACCGCCTGCGTGTCGGGGTCGAGCATGAAGTCCGCGAACGCCTTGCCGCCGCGGGCGTTCACGCGCGGGCCGTTGGCGGGGTTGACCTCCATCACCGAGTAGATGTTGAGCAGCGGCCGGTCCCGCTCGACCAGGATCGGAAGGTCCACCCGCTTCTGGAACGCGAGAACCGTCGCCCGATCGGTCAGGGCGTAGGCGCGGCGATCGTTGGCGATGCCGAGGGTCTGCCCCATGCCCTGTCCGGACTCGATGTACCAGGCGCCCTTCGGCTCGATCCCCGCCTGCTTCCAGAGGGCCAGCTCGAGGGCATGGGTGCCGGACTTGTCACCACGGGATACGAAGCGCGACCGGCTCTCCGCGATGCGCTTGAAGGCGTCGAGAGCCTTCGGCATCCCCTTGATCCTCGCGGGGTCGTCGGCGGGACCGACGAGGACGAAGTCGTTGTACATGACGAGGCGGCGGTTGGCCATCCTGCCCTCGGCCACGTACTTCCTCTCGAGCGCCGGCGCGTGCGCGAGCGTCACGTCGGCCTCGCCCCGGGCCGCGAGGGCGAGGGCCTGGCCGGTGCCGACCGAGATGGTCTTCACGGTGAGGCCGGTCTTCTTCTCGAACATCGGCACCAGCACGTCGAGGAGCCCGGAGTCCTGGGTGCTGGTGGTGGTGGAGAGGATGACGACGCTCGGCTGCGCGATCGCGGACGCGCCGAGCAGCAGCAGGACGCCGAGCGTCGCGGCCAGCCGGGCGAGGGCACTCGCACCAATCATGCTCTCGCGAGCATACAGGCTCGACCGAGCATAGTCAACGGCCTCCGGCGGAGTGGGTGTATGATGTCGGGCGCCGCCATCCAACCCGGGAGACTACGATGCGACGATTCGAACTCGCTCTGCCTCAGAGCCTCGACGACTGCCTGAAGATCCTCGCCCAGCACGGCGGCCGGGCTAGGCCGGTGGCGGGCGGCACCGACCTCCTGCCCCAGATGAAGAACGGCGTGCTGAAGCCCGCCCTGGTCGTGGACCTCTCCGGGATCGCCCGCGTGCGGCAGATCGTCAACGGCACCGGGCTCCGCATCGGCGCCGGGGTCACCGCGCGCGAGCTCGAGGTGAGCCCGGCCGCGCGCGGGGCGTATCTCGCGATCGCGGAGAGCGCGGCCCTCGTGGGATCGCTCCAGGTGCGCAACCTGGCCACCATCGGCGGCAACCTCTGCAACGCGGCCCCGTCCGCCGACATGGCCCCGCCGCTCCTGGCGCTCGAGGCCCAAATGGTGGTGGCGGGGCCGCGCGGGGAGCGCCGGGTGCCGATCGCGGACTTCTTCACCGGGGTGCGCAAGACGGTGCTGGCGCCGGACGAGCTGCTGGTCGAGCTGATCGTCCCGCCGCCGGGCGCGCACAGCGGCGGCCAGTACCTGCGGCACACGCCGCGGCGCGAGCTCGACATCGCGGTGGTAGGGGTGGCCTCCCAGCTCACCCTGGCCGACGGCCGCTGCACCAAGGCGCGCATCGCGCTCGCGTCGGTGGCGCCCACCCCGGTCCGCGCCGTCGCGGCGGAGCGGTCGCTGGAGGGCCAGGCGGTGACCCCAGCGGCCATCGAGCGGGCCGCGACCCTGGCGATCGAGGCGGCCAACCCGATCAGCGACCAGCGGGGCTCCGCCGAGTTCCGCCGGCACCTGGTCCGAGTCCTCACCCGTCGCACGCTCGCGACCGCGCTCCAGCGCGCGGGCGCCTGATCCGGAGGCACATCCCGTGGCCAAACAGGTCCTGAGCTGCACCGTGAACGGCGAGCCGGTGGAGGTCCTCGTCCAGCCTTATGCGACCCTCCTCGACGCCCTGCGCGAGGACCTGGGCCTCACCGGCCCGAAGGAAGGCTGCGGCACCGGCGACTGCGGGGCCTGCACCGTCCACGTGGACGGTAAGGTCGTCGCGAGCTGCCTGATGCTGGCGATGCAGGCCCGCGGGCGCCAGGTCCGCACCATCGAGGGCCTCGGCACCGGGGACACGCTGCACCCTTTGCAGGACGCCTTCGTCCGGCACGGTGTGCCCCAGTGCGGCTTCTGCATCCCGGGCGTGCTGATGGCGGCCGCGGCCCTTCTCGAGGAGAATCCGCGGCCCTCCGAGGAGGAGATCCGCTACGGCATCGCCGGCAATCTCTGCCGCTGCACCGGCTACACCAGGATGGTGACCGCGATCAGCGAGGCGGCGGACACCCTCGCCTCGCAGGGGAGCGCTCGATGAGCACGATGAAGACCACGCGCGACATCAAGGGAGTCGGGGTGGCGATCCCGCGGCCGGACGGCCCGGAGAAGGTCACCGGGCGGGTGCAGTACGTGGGCGACATCAAGCCCAAGGGCCTGCTGCACGCCAAGCTGCTGCGCAGCCCGCACGCCCACGCGAAGATCGTCTCGATCGACACCCGCGCGGCCCGGGCGCTGCCCGGCGTCCGCGCCGTCCTCACCGCCGCCGACATTCCCGAGCTGAAGCGCAAGGCGCCGACGCGCGCGCACGCCGTGCTGGCCATCGACCGCGTGGTCTTCGCCGGGCAGCCGGTGGCGGCGGTCGCGGCCGACGAGCCGGCCATCGCCGAGGAAGCGCTCGACCTCATCGAGGTGGAGTACCAGGTGCTGCCCGCGGCGGTGGACCCGCTCGAGTCGATGCAGCCGGGCGCGCCACCGGTGGCGGATGCCGGCACGGAAGCCGACACCAGCGAGGCGCTCGCGCACTCCGCCGTGGCGATGGCGAAGAGCGAGACGCCGACGAAGGCCGTCAACGTGTCGCAGACCTCGCGCGTGACCCGCGGCGACGTCGCGAAGGGCTTCGCGGAGTCGGATGTCGTGCTCGAGCACACCTATCGCGTGCCCATGGTCCACCAGGGGTACCTCGAGCCGCACGCGGTGCTGGCGGAGTGGGACAGCACCGGCCACCTCACGCTCTGGGCCAGCACGCAGGGCTCGTTCAACACGCGCTCCGAGGTCGCGGACGTGCTCGGCATCCCCGAGAACCGGATCCGGGTCATCCCGGTGGAGTGCGGCGGCGGCTTCGGCGGCAAGATCCGTGCGCTCTGCGAGCCCATCACCGCGGTCCTGGCCAAGGTCACCGGGCGCCCGGTGCGCTACGTCATGACGCGTCGGGAGGAGCTCGAGGCGGGCATGCCCGCGCCCCAGGTCATCATCAAGCTCAAGACCGGCGTCAAGCGCGACGGCACCCTCGTGGCCATCGACGCCGAGACCGTCATCGACTCCGGCGCCTTCTCCGGCGCGGTGCTCGCGGTGAGCGCGGTCTTCCTCGGCAGCATGTACAAGTGGCCCGCCTTCGACCTCCGCGGCTTCGAGGTGCTGACCCACAAGCCGAGCGTGGCCGCCTACCGCGCCCCGGTGGCGCCGCAGACCATCTTCGCGATCGAGTCGCAGATGGAGCAGATCGCGCGCGACCTCGACCTCGATCCCGTCGAGTTCCGCATGCGCCACCTGATCCAGGAAGGCGACCAGATGGTGAACGGCCAGCCCTGGCAGAGCAACGGGGCCAAGCAGGTGCTCGCCCGGATCGCCGAGCATCCGCACTGGAAGTCGCGCAAGCAATGGGTGGCCGCGGGCGGCAACGGCAAGCGGCGGGGCGTGGGCCTGGCCCTGGGCGGCTGGCTCGGGGGGCTGCAGCCGACCGGCGCCACGGTCCGCCTGAACCCGGACGGCTCGCTCGCGGTGCTCACCGGGCAGGTGGACATCGCGGGCACCAACATCGCGCTGGCCCAGATCGCGGCCTCGACCTACGGGGTGGACACCGACCTCGTGCGCATCACCACCGGGGATACCGACACCGCCCCGGTCACCGGCCTCAGCGCGGGCAGCAAGACCATCTACACGGTCGGCGCCGCGGTGCTCCAGGCGGCGGAGGACGCCCGCCGGCAGACGTTCGAGATCGCGGCCAAGGAGCTGGAGGCCTCGGTCCACGACCTGGAGCTGGTGGACGGCAAGGTGGTGGTGCGCGGCATGCCCGACAAGGGCATCACCCTGGCCGCCATCGGCAAGAAGGGCAACCTCTACATGTCGAAGACCCCGCCGGTGCTCGGCCGCGCCAACCCGGCGTTCAGCCAGCAGGCCCCTGGCTTCGCGGCCCAGCTCGCCCGGCTCGAGGTGGACCCCGACACCGGCGAGGTAACCATCCACGACTTCGTGGTGGTCCAGGACGTGGGCAAGGCCATCAACCCGATCGGGGTCGAGGGCCAGATGCAGGGCGGCGCGGTCCAGAGCCTCGGCATGGCGCTCACCGAGGGGCTCCAGTTCGACGACACGGGGCGGCTCACCAACCCGAGCCTGCTCGACTACCGCAAGCTGACCGCGGCGGACCTGCCCAGCCTGGAGACCATCATCGTCGAGGTGCCCTCGCCCGCCGGCCCGTTCGGCGCCCGCGGGGTGGGCGAGCCGCCCATCGTGCCGGCCCCCGCCGCCATCGCCAATGCCCTGCAGGACGCGACCGGGGCGCGGCTCACCGAGCTGCCGCTCAGCCCGGAGCGGATCGCGCTGGCCATCGCGCGCGGCGCCGCCAGGACCTAGCCCCGACCGGTCATGACGGGCCCGGCGGCTTCGGGATCGCCTCTCACCCTGTCCTCTCCCCTCACGGCGAGAGCGGGGAAGCGCCCGCCGGCTCCCTCTCCCTCCCGGGAGGGAGAGGGCCGGGGTGAGGCCGAGGCCCCGGGCCGCAAGTAGCCGGCGCGAGAGGCGGGTCTCCCGCGATGCAGCCGCCGGCTCCGAGCGAGGTCCGCCACGATCTCGTCCTCGTGGGCGGCGGCCACGCCCACATCCAGGTCCTCGGGCGCTGGGCCATGGCCCCGGTCGCGGGCGTCCGGCTCACGCTCGTGGTCGATCGCCCGGTCGCGGTGTACTCCGGCATGGTGCCCGGCTTCGTGGCCGGGCAGTACCCCCGCGAGGCGCTCGAGATCGACGTGCGGCCGCTGGCCCGCCGCGCGGGCGCCCGCTGCATCGTCGCCGCCGCGAACGGGCTCGACACCACGGCGCGCCGCCTGGCCCTCGAGCACCGCCCGCCGATCGCCTACGACACCGTGTCCTTCGACGTCGGCTCGACGGTGGCCGGCCTCGACGTGCCCGGGGTCCGCGAGCACGCCGTCCCCACCCGCCCGATCGGCGAGCTCGTTCGCCGGATGGACGGGCTCCTCGCCGCCGCGCGCGGCCGCGCGACCTTTCGCGGCGTCGTGGTCGGAGCCGGCGCGGGCGGGGTCGAGGTGGCCTTCGCCCTCGCCGCGCGCCTTCGCCGCGAGGGCGTCGGCCGCGCCGAGGTGCTCCTGCTCGAGGCC
>DATIFV010000188.1:0-13488 GCA_035455085.1 Candidatus Methylomirabilota bacterium
ACCGCGCCCGCGGTGGCCGATCTGTTCCTGCGGGGTGTGGCGGCCCGCGGCTAGCCCCCCGCCGAAGAGGAGACCCGTCCGATGGCGTACGAGACCCTGATCCTGACCCGCGAGGAGCGCTTCGCGATCATCACCCTGAACCGGCCCCCCGCCAACGCGATCAGCGAGACGCTCGTGCGTGAGCTCAACGCGGCGCTGGCCGAGCTGGAAGGCGACGACGGCGTGCGTGCGGTGATCATCACCGGCGCGGGCGACAAGATCTTCTGCGCGGGGGCGGACCTGGGCTCGGCCTTCCAGGGGGCCGACGTGGGCGCCTTCATCCGCTTCGGCAACAGCGTGGTGCGGCGGATCGAGCGCTTCCCCAAGCCGGTGGTGGCCGCCATCAACGGCCACGCGCTGGGCGGCGGCTGCGAGATCGCGATGGGCTGCCACATCCGGATCTTGAAGGAGACCGCGCGGATGGGGCAGACCGAGTCGAACCTCGGGATCATTCCCGGCTTCGGGGGTACCCAGCGCTACCCGCGGCTCATCGGACGGGGCCTGGCGCTGGAGCACCTGATCCTCGGCACCCAGGTGCCGGCCCAGGAGTGCCACCGCCTCGGGCTGGTGAACCGCCTCTCCAAGGAAGGCGAGACCCTGAGCGACGCCAAGGCCCTGGCCCGCGAGCTCGCCAAGCGGCCCCCGGTCGCGACCCGGCTCATCATCGAAGCGGTCGACGACGGCCTCCACGCGCCGATCGACACCGCGATCGAGGTCGAGGTGCGCGCGTTCCTGCAGTCGCTGCGCACCGACGACGCGGCCGAGGGCATCCAGGCCTTCTTCCAGAAGCGTCCCGCCGACTTCAAGGGCCGCTAGCGGTGGACCTCGGCATCGCGGGCAAGACCGCGCTCATCACGGGCGGGGCGCGGAGCCTCGGCAAGCAGGATTGCCTGACCCTGGCCGCCGAGGGTTGCCGGGTGATCGTCCTGGACCTGAACGAGGAAGGGGCGGTGGAGACGGCCCGGGAGATCACCGCGGCGGGGGGAGTCGCGCGCGGCTACGGCGCCGACATCACGGACCGGGGAGCGCTCCGCGCCACGCTCGCCCGTGCCGAGGCCGAGGTGGGGCCGATCGACATCTGCGTCAACAACGCGGGCTGGATCTACACGATGGGCCAGCTCAAGGACACCGCGGACGACGACTGGGACCTCAACCTCCGCATCAATCTGACCGGCACCTACAACGTCACCAAGGCGGTCTTCCCGGGCATGCGCGAGCGCCGGTGGGGGCGCGTCATCTGCATGGCCTCGATCGCGGGGCTCATGGGCGGCTTCGGCCAGACCGCCTACTCCACCAGCAAGATGGGAGTGATCGGGTTCGCCAAGTCGGTCGCGCTCGAAGGAGCGCGGTACAATGTGACCTCCAACGTGATCGCGCCCGGCATCGTGGGGCCGAACGCGAATCTGTCGCCGTTGTACGAGCGCATGGTCAAGCGGGTGGCCATGCAGCGGGAGGGGCAGCCCGAGGACATCGCCAGCGCGATCGCATTCCTGTGCTCGGAGCGCGCGCGCTACATCACGGGGGCCGTGCTGACCGTCACCGGGGGCATGGACCTCTTCACGTTCTAACGTCGAGTCCCAGCGAAGGAGACGCGCCATGCCGACAGTCAAGGAGACCTTCGACAACATGGCCTCCCGGTTCCGTGCCGACAAGGCCGCCGGGGTGAACGCGGTGATCCAGTACGACATCACCGGGGAGCAGGGCGGGACGTGGAACGCCGTCATCAAGGACGGCGCCTGCAACGTCAGCGCGGGAGCCGCGCCGAGCCCGAACCTGACCCTGACCATGTCCTCGCAGGACTGGCTGGACATGACCGGGGGCAAGCTCTCCGGACAGATGGCCTTCATGTCCGGCAAGCTCAAGCTCAAGGGCGACATGGGGCTCGCCATGAAGGTGGGCAGCCTGTTCCAGGTGTAGTGCTCGGAGGAGGACCCGGACGGCCCCTGCCGGGCCGCCTGCATGCAACGGCTTGCGCGGGCCCTCGGTGACGATTGACGCGAGGCGTTAGAAAGAGCTAGGATCGAGGTATGAAGGACGAGCTCTTCACGATGATGGGGGAGATGCCGGCGATGTCGCCGGAGCTGCTGGCGCGCATGCGCGAGGAGGCCAACCGGAACCTCCTCCGCATGAAGCACTGGAGCGAGATGGTGATGAACCCCAAGGAGCCGAAGATCGGCGCCACTCCCCGTCAGGAGATCTACCGCACCAACAAGTCGAGGCTCTGGCGGTACGAGTCCCGGCGCACCATCCGGACCCCGCTCCTCTTCGTCCCGAACCTCGGGATCAGCCGCCCGTACATCTTCGACCTGATGCCGAAGGGCTCGTTCGTCGAGCACATGACCGCGCTCGGCTTCGACTTCTACCTGGTCGACTGGGGAGTGTTCGGCGAGGAGGACAACGGGCTGAGCGTCGAGCACGCGGTCAGCAAGATCCTCCCGCGCCTGGCCCGCAAGGCGCTCGAGTCCTCCGG
The DNA here is from genome assembly GCA_035455085.1 of Candidatus Methylomirabilota bacterium. Lineage (GTDB taxonomy): Bacteria > Methylomirabilota > Methylomirabilia > Rokubacteriales > CSP1-6 > CAMLFJ01. The sequence continues at coordinate 2,510 of DATIFV010000188.1, forward strand.
CGCCTCCGAGATGTCGGTGCTCGGCTACTGCATGGGCGCCCCGCTGTCGGCCTGCTTCGTGACTACTCATCCGGAATTTCCGCTGAAGAACTACATCGACATGGCCGGTCCGATCGACTTCGCCCACGTGGGCCTCTTCGGCAAGTGGCTCGCCCCCGGCGTGTTCGACGTCGACAAGTACGTGGACACCCTCGGCAGCATCCCCGCCGAGATGGTCAAGATGGGCTTCAAGCTCCTCAAGCCGACCATGGATCTGAGCACCAACCTGAACCTCTGGTGGAACCTGTGGAATCCGGACTACGTGGCCGGCTTCAACGCCCTGAACAAGTGGGCGAACGAGTATCTCCCGTTCCCGGGCGAGTTCTTCCGCCAGTGGGTGCGTGACTTCTATCAGCAGAACAAGCTGATCAAGGGCGAGCTCGTGATGGGGGGCCACCGGGTGGACTTGCGGGAGATCCGCTGCCCGGTGCTCGCGGTCGGAGCCAAGGAGGACAACATCGCGCCTCCCGCCTGCGTGAAGCCGCTGATGGATGTGGTGAGCACGGCCGACAAGGAGTACGTGGAGCTGCCCGGAGGCCACATCTCGCTGATCGCCGGACGCGGCGCCTCGGTGCACTGCTGGCCGAAGGTGGCGTCCTGGCTGGCCGCGCGCTCGTAACGGCGGGCGGGGGCCGAGGAGAGCCGTCATGGCCGATAATCCCAGTCAGCAGCTGCTCGACATGTGGAAGCGCCAGGTGGAGGAGGGCACCCAGGCCTGGCTCCGCATGATGGGGCAGGGCCAGGCGCCGGCCTCGGCGATGGACCCGCAGGCCTTCTGGCGTCCCTTCATGGACCAGGGGATGGCCGCCTGGTCGAAGGTCATGACCCAGGGAACCACGCCCTCGCCCGATCTCATGGCCCAGTGGAAGCAGTTCCTCGACCAGTGGATCGCGGCCTGGTCCCGGGTGCTGGAGCAGGCGATGGGCACCGACGCCTTCGCCCAGCTCATGGGCAAGCAGCTCGAGGGCTTCCTGAACGTCTCGGGTCCCGTCAAGAAGGCGGCGGAGCAGCAGATCGAGGTCGGGCTCGCCGGTCTCGGCGTGCCCTCTCGGGCCCAGGTCACCGCGCTGGCGCGCCACGTGGCGCAGGTCGAGGAGAAGATCGACGCGCTCGAGGACAAGGTGGACCGGGTCCTCCGGCGCCTAGGCGACGCGGGCTCCCCGCGGACGGAGCGCGCATGATCGGCGTCACGATCGATTCGATCGTGATCGGGGACAGCGCCCAGCTCACCCGCCGCGTCACCGACGCCGACATCGCCGAGTTCGTGGACGCGGTCGGCGACTACAACCCGGTGCACTCGGATCGCGAGTACGCGGCCTCGACCGTGTTCAAGGAGCCGATCGCCCCGGGGATCTGGACCGCCGGCCTCATCTCGGCGGTCATCGGGACGCGCCTGCCCGGCCCCGGCGCGATCTACCTCTCGCAGGAGCTCAAGTTCCTGAAGCCGGTGAAGGCGGGCGACTGGATCTCGGCCCGCGTCGAGGTGATCGAGATCAATCGCGAGAAGAACCGGGTCCGGCTGCGCACCGTCTGCACCAACCAGCGCGCGGAGGACGTGCTCACCGGCGAGGCGCTGGTGATGCCCTCGCGCACGCCGGTTCATTACACGCGCCCCGGCGATTCGATGGGTGTCCTCGCCCTCTGGACCCTGCCGCCGCTGGCCTGGATCGCCCAGGGCGCGGCGATCTGCGGCATGCTCGGCCTCTCCGCGCTCGCGATGGCCGCGCCCATCCCCTCGTCCCGGTCCGTCGCGCGGTAGATCCGGCACGCGGGCGGCCGCCCGCCTTGTGGGGGTCCGGACCCGGTGCTAGACTGATTTTTGCCATGGCGTACGTGATCAAGCGCTACTCCAACCGCAAGCTCTACGATACGCAGGAGAGCCGCTACGTCACACTCGAGGAGCTCGAGGAGCTGATCCGGGCCGGCCGGGAGATCTCGGTGGTCGATGTCTCGACCGGCGAGGATCTCACCGCGGTCACCCTCGCCCAGATCATTCTCGAGAGCGAGCGCAACCACCGCGCGACGCTGCCCACCGCGTTCCTGCACCAGCTCATCAAGCACGGCGAGGCCTGGCAGGACTTCGTGCAGAAGTCCCTGCGCACGAGCCTGGAGGGGCTCATGACCAGCCAGCGCGAGGCCGACCGGGTGCTGCGGGAGTGGGCCTCGCGCGCGGGCTGGACCGCCACCCCGGCCGCCGAGGGCGCCAAGACCGAGAAGCGCTCCGAGCCCGCCGAGGCCGACGCGCTCCGCGAGGAGGTGTTGGTGCTGCGCGAGCAGCTGCGCACGCTCGAGGAGCGGCTCGAGAAGAAGCGCGAGAAGTAGCCGCGGCCGCGGGGCGGACCCCCGCGGCCGGGCCGGGCTACGCGAGCGGGCTGTAGAGCGCCTGCACCTTTCCGGCGAGCTGGGTGAAGGTGGCCTGGATCTCGCGGCCGGTGTGCTCGGCGGTGACGTGCAGCCGCTCCGCCGACCGGGTCACCGCCTGGGCGGTGCCCTCGAAGAGCTTGAAGGTCCGCTGTGCGCTCTCCACCGACTCCAGGACCGCTTTCTGGTAGAAGGCGAGCGGATCGCGCGGGGCCTCGGGCAGCTCGCCCTGGCGGCGCAGCGTGTACGCCTGCCCCTCCTTCACCGCCTCGAGCGTGGAGGACTGGATCTCGGCGTACAGCCGCACGCCCTCCTTCGCGGTGCTGGCGGACAGGTCCACCAGGTCACGCAGGACCTTCTGGCTGGCGTCGGCCCACAGGGAGAACGCCTCGACCGCTCGGCCGCTCAGGTGGGTGAACAGGGCATTGGGCTCCAGGGGATTCGTCGTCATGGCTCGCTCCTTGTGCTCGGGTCGTTCGGGCTACCGGGATGGAGCATAACGCATCGCGTAATGACGGGTCAAGCGTTTTATCGCGTCGCGTCATCCCGGCCGTGATATAGGAGTGTCCTCGGTGCTCGGACCCTCCTAACCCATCGAAAAACATGACGCTGGCACGCCTGGCCGAGCAGAGCCTCGACAAGTACGGGGAGTACCTCGCCCTCTCCTTCGAGGGGCGGGAGTATACGAACCGCGACCAGCAGCGGAGTGCCTGCCGCCTGGCGCACGCGCTCCGACGCCTGGGGGTGGCGGCGGGGGACCGCGTGGTGGTGATGCTCCCCAACTGCCCCGAGGTGATCCAGAGCTACGGCGCGATCCTCAGGTGCGGGGCGGTGATCGTGCCGATCATCTTCCTGCTGGGGGACAAGGAGGTGGCCCACATCCTGGCCGACTCGGAGGCCAAGGTCGTGATCACCTCCAGCGACATGCTGTGGAAGGTGGAGGGCCGGCTCGGGACCTTGCCGACCCTGCATCACGTCCTGCTCGTGGACGGCGGGGGCGACGGGCGGACGCGCTCGCTGCACGACGAGACGGCGGGCGAGACGGAGACGTTCGCGGCGGTGGACCGGAGGCCGGACGACCTGGCGGTGATCCTCTACACCTCCGGGACCACCGGGGTGCCGAAAGGGGTCGCGCTGTCGCACGCCAACCTGGAGTCCAACGCCCGCGCCGCCGCCTCCCTGCACGAGCTCGACCGAGAGGACTGGGCGGTGGCGGTGCTCCCCCTGTCGCACTCCTACGGCCTCACCGTGATGAACGCGGGGCACATCCTGGGCACCCGGGCGGTGCTGCTGCGGTGGTTCCATCCCGAGGCGGTGCTGCAGACCATCCACGACTTCCGGGCGGTCTCGATGTCCGCGGTGCCCACCATGCTGGTCTACCTCCTGAACTACCCGGACGCCGGGCGGTTCGACACGCGCTCGATGCGCGTCTGGGGTTCGGGGGCGGCCCCGCTGCCCGTCGAGATCGTGGCCCCGTTCGAGGAGAAGTTCGGGGGCAAGATCCTCGAGGGCTACGGCCTCACCGAGGCCTCGCCGGTGGTGTCGGCCCACCGGCTGTCGGGGCCCCGCCGGCTCGGCTCGGTGGGCCAGGCCATCCCCGGCGTGACGATCGCGGTCCAGGACGACCTGGATCGCCCGCTCCCGGTCGGGGAGGTGGGCGAGGTCTGCGTCAAGGGCCCGAACGTCATGGTCGGCTACTACCACAATCCCGAGGAGACGGCGCGAACGGTTCGCGGCGGGTGGCTCCACACCGGGGACATGGGCCGGCTCGACGAGGACGGCTTTCTCTTCATCGTCGAGCGCAAGAAGGACCTGATCATCCGCGGGGGATTCAACATCTATCCGCGCGAGGTCGAGGAGGCACTCTACGCCCACCCCAAGGTGGCGGAGGCGGCGGTGGTCGGCATGAAGGATCCGTTGATGGGCGAGGACGTGCTCGCCTTCGTGGTGCTGAAGGCCGGCCAGCGGGCGTCCGCGGAGGAGATCGGGGCGTTCTGCGAGAGCCGCCTGGCCCGGTTCAAGTGCCCCAAGCAGATCCGCTTCGTGGACTCGCTGCCCAAGAGCCCCGTCGGCAAGATCCTGCGCAAGGAGCTCCGCACACAGGCGTGAGGAGGCGATCATGACCAACGTGACGCTGGCGAGCATGTTCTGGCACCGCGTGGAGCAGGACGCCGACCGGCCGGCCCAGCAGTCCAAGGAGGGCGGGGCCTGGAAGACGCGCCGCTGGCGCGAGGTCGGGGAAACCGTGCGCGAGCTGGCCACCGGCCTGCTCGCGCTGGGGCGGAAGAAGGGCGACGCGGTCGCGATCCTCGCCGCGAGCCGGGCGGAATGGGTGCAGGCCGACTTCGCGATCTTCTCGGTCGGCGGCCGGACCATTCCCATCTATCCGACGTACCCGCCCGACCTCATCCAGTACATCGTCAACGACGCGGGCGTGAAGACCCTGTTCGTCGAGGACCCGGCCCAGCTCGCCAAGGTCCTGGAGGTGCAGGGCAAGATGGACGGGCTCGAGCAGATCGTGGTGATCCAGGGCTACGAGGGCGAGCTCTCGGCGCAGATGATGACCTGGGAGGGGCTGCGCCGGCTGGGTCGCGACAACCTGGACCGCCTCAAGAGCGACCTCGCGGCGCGCGTGGCCGAGGTGCAGCCGGAAGACATCGCGACCATCGTGTACACCTCGGGGACCACCGGACCGCCCAAGGGGGTGGTCCAGACGCACGGCAACCACGTAGCCACTCTCGAGTCGGCGGCCAAGATGGCCGGGATCCAGGACGGAGACACTCACCTCCTGTTCCTGCCGCTCGCGCACTCGTTCGCGCGGCTCGAGTCGTTCATCGGGGTGCACCGGGGCCTCACCACCGCCTTCGCGGAGAACATCGACAAGCTCCGCGACAACCTGCCCGAGGTGAGGCCCCACTTCATCTGCAGCGTCCCGCGCGTGTTCGAGAAGGTGTACGCGGGGGTGATCGCGAAGGCGGAGGCCGGCTCGCCCCTCAAGCGGAAGATCTTCCGCTGGGCGGTCGGGGTGGGGCGGGAGGTCTCGAAGCTACAGCAGGCCCGGCGGCCGGTGCCGCCCGGGCTTGCCTTCAAGCACCGCCTCGCCCACAAGCTGGTCTTCTCGAAGCTGCACGCGGCCCTCGGCGGCCGCCTCCGCTTCGCGGTCTCGGGCGGGGCCCCGCTCTCGAAGGAGATCGCCGAGTTCTTCCACGCGGCCGGCATCCTGATCCTGGAGGGTTACGGTCTCACCGAGACCTGCCCGTCGCTCACGTTCAACCGTCTGGACAACTTCAAGTTCGGCTCGGTCGGGCAGGCGCAGCCCGGCGTCGAGATCAAGATCGCGCCCGACGGCGAGATCCTGGGGCGGGGAGCCAACATCGCCAAGGGCTACTTCAAGAAGCCGGAAGCCACCGCGGAGGTGTTCCTGCCCGACGGCTGGTTCGCCACCGGGGACATCGGCCGGCTCGACGGAGACGGCTTCCTCTACATCACCGACCGCAAGAAGGATCTCATCGTGACCGCGGGCGGCATGAACATCGCGCCCCAGAACATCGAGAACCTGCTCAAGGGGGATCCGTTCATCAGCCAGGCGATGGTGCACGGCGACAAGCGGCCGTACCCGGTGGCCCTGATCACCTTGAACCCGGAGGAGCTGGCCAAGTTCGCCCGGGAGCAGGGCATTCTCGACACCGAGCCGGCCTCGCTCGCCAAGCACCCGAAGGTGGTCGAGCGTGTGTCGCGCATCGTGGAGGAGCGCAACCGGGAGCTGCAGTCCTACGCGCGGATCAAGAAGTTCTCGATCCTCCCGGCCGACTTCACGGTGGAGAGCGGGCTGCTGACCCCGACCCTCAAGGTCAAGCGCAAGGTGATCACCGACAAGCACCGGGAGCTGCTCGATTCCCTCTACCGCTAGCGCGCTCGCGGCCGCGCTGCGGCTGGACGGGCGCGTGGCGATCGTGACCGGCGCGAGCCGCGGGCTGGGGCGCGCGATCGCGGTAGCCCTCGCGGAGGCGGGGGCGGACGTCGCGGTGGCCGCGCGGGCTCGGGCCGACCTCGAGGAGACCGCGCGGCTCGTCACCGCGGCCGGCCGCCGGGCCCTCGTGGTGGAGACGGACGTCACCGCCTACCCGCAGGTGGAGGCCCTGGTGGGCCGCACGCTCGCGGAGCTGGGCGCGCTGCACGTGCTCGTCAACAACTCGGGGATCGCCCGGGTGGCCCCGCTGGCCCAGATGTCCACGGAGGACTTCCGGGCTTCCCTCGAGGTCAACCTGGTCGGCGCGTTCAACGGCTGCCGGGCCGTTGCCGCACATCTGCTCGCGCAGAAGGCGGGCAAGGTCATCAACCTCTCGTCGATCCTCGCCACCGCGGGCCTGCCCGGCTACACCGCCTACTCGGCCTCCAAGAGCGGGGTGGCCGGCTTCACGCGCGCGCTGGCCGTCGAGTGGGCGCGCCACAACATCCAGGTCAACGCGCTCGCCCCGGGCTGGTTCGTCACCGACATGAACGCGGCCGCGTTCGCGGACGAGCGCACCCGCGAGCGGCTGCTTCGCGACGTGCCTCTGCGGCGCACCGGGCGCCTCGAGGAGATCGGCCCCCTCGCGGTCTACCTGGCCTCGGCCGCCTCCGACTTCATGACCGGCCAGATCCTGTTCCTGGATGGCGGGCACTCCGCGGCCTGAGACCGGGCCGCGGGGCGGGAGCCGTCCGGCCCTGCACCCGGCCCCCCTGGACCGGTGCGTGATCTGCGGCCCGCGGCGCCGCGGCGGCCTGCGGGTGCGGTTCCGGCGGCGAGGGGACGCGGTCGTGACGTCGTTCACGCCCCGGCCCGCGCACCAGGGGTTCGAGGGGCTCATGTCGGGCGGCCTGCTCGCGGCGATCTTCGACTGCCTGCACTACCGGCTGGCGGTGGTGAGCGGGGTGGTCCTGGCGGTGACCGCGCGGATCGAGGTGGACTACCGCGCCCCGGCTCCCCTCGGGCGCCCCCTTCGGTTCGAGGCGCGCCTCGTGGCCCGGCGCGGGCGCGTGTTCGACACGCGCGCGACCGCGCGGCTGGCCGACGGCCCGGTGGTCGCGGAATCGCGCGCGATCTACGTGGAGGTGCCGGCGATCGTGTCGTCGAGAGCGTCCCAGAGGGCGCGCTCTGCCTCGCGCGGGGCCGCCTCCACCCGGCAGCGGCGGTCCAGGACCATGGTCCGTCGCGCCGCCGCGTCGTAGGCCGGCCACTCGCCCAGGCCCACGTGCCCCGGCCGGCCCGTGCGCGCGAAGCCGATCCAGGCGTCCTGGATCCGCGCGGCGAGCGCGCGGGCCTCCGGGCCCCTGCCGGTGAACGGACGGAGCAGGGGATGCTCGAGGGTGCCGAACACGAACGGCAGCTCGAGGGCGTGGCAGGAGCCGAAGAGCCCGCCCATCGCGGGGGAGGGCCACGTGAAGAGGTAGGCGTAGGTCGCCGGCTGGTGCGCGGCCTGCAGGGCGGCCAGCCGCATCGCGGGGTATCGCATGGTCCGGTCGGACTCGATGGCGAACCACAGGTCGCCCGGCTCGGTGCTCTCGCCGCGCGCAGCCCGGGCCCCGCGATAGAGCGCGACCGCCCGTCGGGCCGCGTCCGGGCCGCCGGGGATCGCCTCCTCGCACCGGCCCAGCAGCGCCGCCTCGTCGAGCGTGGCGGCTTCCGGGTCGAGCGGCGCGAAGAGCCGGGCCTCGTCCAGGTTGGTGCCGACGAGCAGCGGGACGTCCCGGGCCGCGCCGTCGCGGATCGCGGCGAGCGGGTCACGCGGGACCACGTCGCCGTCGACCACCGGCTGGAAGGGCAGGCCCCGCGTGCGCAGCGTCCGCAGCTCGGCCGGTCTGGGCGGGGGCGTCCCCCCGCACCCGCGCCGCCGGCGGAGCATGCGGGCCAGGCCGCGGGACAGCGGTGCCACGCCCGCCCCGAGCCGCCGGCGGGCCAGGGTGAGGCCGAGGAAGAGGGCCCCGGCCACCCGCTGTCCGGTCGGCGAGAGCGCGCCCAGCACGTGCTGCTCGCCCAGCATCAGATCCATGAACAGTCGCCGCTGGGCGGCGAGCAGGCGCGCCGGCGCGGCGGCGTGGAGGTCGTCGGGAGAGGTGATGCCGAGGTCGGCGAGCAGCTCGTCGGCGAGCCGCGACGCGACGTCCCGGGGCCAGAGGAAGTTCGCGGCTCCCGACTGGAGGATCGCCCGCTGGAAGAGACCACGGGCGCGGGGCAGCCCGAGCAGGGTGGCGCAGCTCATGGCGCCCGCGGACTCGCCGAAGATCGTGACGTTTCCCGGATCGCCGCCGAACGCCTCGATCTCGTCCCGCACCCACTCGAGCGCCGCGATCTGGTCGAGCAGTCCCTCGTTGCCGGTCGCGGGCAGCCGCTGGCCGAAGCGGTCCCGGGTGCGCAGGAAGCCCAGCACCCCGAGCCGGTAGTTGAGGGTGACCACGACCACGTCGCCGCGCCGGGCCAGGGTCGAGCCGTCGTAGAGCGTCTGGGAGCCCGAGCCGAGGATGAAGGCGCCCCCGTGGATCCACACGAGGACCGGGCGGCGCCCGCGGTCCGCCCGCGGTGTCCAGACGTTGAGATAGAGGCAGTCCTCGCCGGTACGATCGATCCCGAGGCTCATCAGCGGACCCACCAGCGCTCCGTTCTGGGCCGCCGAGGGGCCGAAGCGCGTCGCATCCCGGATGTCGGTCCAGGGCTCGGGCGGCTCGGGGGGTCGGAAGCGGCGCGGGCCGACCGGCGGGCGCGCGAAGGGCAGCCCCCGGAACACCGTGAGGCCGCTCTCGGCGACGCCGCGCACGGGGCCGCGGCGCGTGTGCACCGTCACTGCGAGCCTCATGGCGGCGGGGCAGGCCTCAGAGCAGCCCGAGCAGCAGGTGGATCGCGTAGAGCCCTCCGCCCGCGAGGCCGCCGACCACCGTCCCGTTGACCCGGATGTACTGCAGATCGTCGCCCGCGTGCTCCTCGATGAGCCGCACCGCGCCCTCGGGGCCGAGCGCGCGCACACCCCGCTCGATGAAGCGCGCGATGCGGTCGTGGTAGCGGCCCACCGTCTCGGTGAGCCGCGCCTTCAGCCAGCGATCGAGCGAGCGCTGGATCTCGGCGTCCTCCGCCAGCTCCCGACGCGCGCCCTCGAGCCGCGCGGTGATCCAGTCCACCAGCTCGGAGGGCTCGGCGGCCAGGTCCGCCATCACGGCCCGGCGGAGCCCGGCCGCCGCGTCGTCGAGGAGGCGGAGCAGCGCCGGGCTCTCCAGCAGCGCCTCCTTGGCCTCCTCGACGCGGGCGGCGAGGGCCCGGTCGGTGCGGAGGCGGGCGGGCAGCGCGGCCAGCGTCTCGCCGAGCCGCCGGCGGAGGGGGTCGTCCGGGTCCGCCGCGATCTTCCTGAGCGCCTGGTGCAGCGCCCCGACCAGCCGCTCCCGGTCGATCAGCCCGAAGGTGTGCGCGAGCCCCAGCAGCATCCGCGGGTACACCCCGATCCGGGCCCGGTAGCCGGCCAGCACCTCGTCGACCAGATCGCCGACCGCGGCGCGGAAGTCCGGGCGCTCGAGCGCGTCGATCAGCGCCGCCGCCACCGCCTCGATCGCCCGCTGATCCCAGCCCTGCCGGCGGGCGATCTCGATGCCGGTGGCGAGCAGGGGCGCGAACGGGTTGGCCCGGACCAGGCGCACGAGCCAGAGCGTGGCCTCTCCGGTGGCGGTCGGCGTGGCCTGCGCGGCGACCCAGCGCGCGACCGCGCGGACCACCGCCTCGAGATCGGCCGACTTGACCCGCTCCGCGGCCCGCGCGAGCAGCCCGGCGATGTCGAAGCCTTCGATCTCGCGGATGACGTACTCCTTGGTGAGCACGCGATCACCCACCATGGTGCCCACGCGGCGGGCCATGAGCTCCCAGTTGGCCGGGATGATGGCGGTGTGAGGGATCGGCAGCCCCAGCGGGCGGCGGAAGAGCGCGGTGACCGCGAACCAGTCGGCGAGGCCACCCACGATCCCGGCCTCCGCGACGGCCAGGACGAGCCCGCCCCACCAGCGTGCACGGAGGGGATAGGCCGCCACCGCCAGGGCCACCGCCGCGACGAGGGCGAGCGCGGCGAGACGCCGCTGGCGCGGCGGACGGCGGGATCCGGAAGCGCCGCGGCCGTCCACGTCCGCAGCCTACTATGGAAGCAGAGGCGGGGGAAGCGCGCGGCCGCCAAATCGGCCGGTGCTATGATCTCGGCATGATCGCCGCCGTGCTTCGCGGGCCGCGCTCCCTCGCGCTCGCGTCGGTGCCCGCGCCCACGCCGGGTCCGACCGACGCGGTGATCCGGGTCAGCGCGGCCGGCCTGTGCGGGACCGACTATCGCATCTGGACCGGGGAGCGGCCGGTGCGCTACCCGCTGGTCATGGGGCACGAGTTCGTGGGCACGGTGACCGCGGTGGGCTCGGCGGTCGGCAACATCTCGGTGGGGCAGGCGGTGGCGGTGGAGCCCAACTACTCCTGCGGGGTCTGTGCCCTCTGCCGGGAGGGCAACCGCAATCTCTGCCTCGCGCGCGTGGCGGTCGGCATCGACGTGGACGGCGGCTTCGCGGAGCAGGCGACGGTGCCC